>NZ_JODF01000011.1:0-130859 GCF_000717945.1 Streptomyces sp. NRRL S-920 | reverse complement strand
TACCTGGTCTCCGCATGGAACGCCGTGCGCGAGGACCGGCCCCTGACACGCCTGGTGGTCCGTCCCGAGGCCCCCGTGCCGAACCCGAAGTAGCCCTCCCCCCTCTTTCCCCATAGGAGATGCCCCTCCCATGAGCACCACCGCAGTACCCGTCGCCGAGCGGGATGTTGGCCGGGCCGCCGCGGTGTTCGCCCGCGGCGGCGAGCACATCGACCCCGAACTCCTGGACATGCACCTGGTCGAGGTCGCTGACAAAGCGTCCTGCTCGCTGCTGCACGACCGCTTCCGCACCGACTTCCCGCACGCCGCCTACCACGAGCTGCTGTCCAGCGTGGCGGCGCTCCGCGCAGTTCTCGGATTCACCCCGACCCCCACGGCCCGCGAGGTGCTGGAGTGGCAGGACCGGCAGCGCACCGTCTACGCCGAAGCCGTCCGGGGCCCGAGGGCGCAGTACCCGGTGGTCTTCATCGACGGCCCGTACCGCGGTGTCGAGATGGCGCTCGACGGCCCCGCGCAGGCGTACCCGAGCGCGGACGATCCCCTTGGACACCTGGCCGACGGATGGATCGCGGGCCCGCCCGCCTCCATCCCGATGCCCATCGTGTGGGGTGACACCGAGAAGACGGGGTACGGCACCGTCCGGTACAAGCGCGGCTACGCCCCCAACTCCGAGGGACTGTGGCCGTTCCGAGTCCGCACGGACGACCAGGCGCCACCCACGGGCGCCCGCCCGCACATCACCGTGCCCTCCGTGCAGGAGGACTGATGCCGGGCACATTCGTGACCGGGGCGGTGCAGGAGTTCACCGCCCCGGCCCAGGACCCGGAGCCGGTCTACATCCGTCTCCAGCCCGAAGTCGCCGAGGCACTGGCGCTCACCGCAGGGTTCCCGATCTTCCCGCCCCCGCTGCCCAACACCTACGTCAAGGTCCGTAACGAGGTGCCGTGCCCGGCCTGCGGCGAGGGCCGGGTCTCGCGATCGTGGCGCATGGAGCGCCGCGCGCTCATCGCCGGGACCGGGTGCCGGCGACGGCACGTCTTCGTGATGGCGCCGCCACTGCCCTACCTGCGGATGGAGGAGGAGTGACCGCACTGGCCGTGGAAAGGCCAGCCCCCGCCTGGGCCGGGCGCGCCATCGTGCGCGCGGCAGGCCGGATGGAACTGCACGTCACCGTCGAGGGCGTCGAAGTGCCCGCGGCCGCGATGTTCACCGTGCCCGTGGAGTGCCGCCCGGACGCCTCGTCGGCGCCGGGCGTACGGCCCTGGGCAGGACCAGTCGACGAGAGGCGGCTGTGCGCCGCGTGCATGCGAGCGCTCCGCGGCGAGCCCGAGCCGGAACAGGTCCAACTGGCCACCAGTGGGACCGTCATGGTGCCGCCGCCGGAGCCTGGCCCGGAGGGGCGAGGACGGCATCTTCGGGTAATCCCGGACCTGCCGACGTACACCGCACCGAGCCTGCCGACCGAGCATGACGGGCGGCCGATACGGTGGTCGGAGTGGGGCGCAGCACCCTACTCGTCCGCATGTGACTGGTGTGGGGCCCACGGGCCGTGCGTGTTGGCGGGCGGACGCCAGGGCAACCCGCTGGCGAAGGACAACCCTCTGCGCTGGTTCGTTGCCCACCGCTGCTCGTACTGCCAGCAGACGCGCGTCTACGAGCAGGCCGGAACAGCCAAGCTGAAGCCCATCGCCCACTTCCAGCCCGAGTCCCCAAGGAGCGCCCGCGCATGAGCACTGCCAATCCCTCCGCGCTGCTCCAGGAGGTCGCGCTCATCGCGTGCGGACGTCGGGACGGCAAGACGCACTCGTGCCCGTCCTGTGCGAGCAAGGCCCCGGGACTGCTGAACATCGCCCGCACGGGCGCCTTGGACGCCCTCGCGGCCGCCATCTGCGGCGACAACCTCGGCGCCTGCCACGACTGCCGCGCCAAGGCCCGGACAATCATCAACGAGACGGTGAACACGTCGTGCGCAGCCTGAGCGGAGCCAGGGCGTACAGCCGATTCGTGCCCCCGTGGGCTCCGTGAAAGAGTCCGCGTCGTAGAAAGTTCACTGCCTCGGCGGGGAGGGGGAGAGATGGGGCGACGGCGACGACGGTTCAAGATCTGGGAGTGGCTGGCGGTCCTGTCAGCTCCCCGGCGTACGCCCTCATCGACAAGATGGAAGACGGTATGGACGTCGGCGAGGACACGTTCACCAACCGGCCCGATGTGCTCGGCTCCGCGTACAACCTGGCGGACTGGCTCGACGAGCACCCCACCCAGTAGCGCACGCTCCGACCAGCGGGCCCCCAGGCAGCTCCCCGCCGTGCTGGCCAGTTCAGGCGGCGTTCTGGTCCGTGGCACACACCGGGCAGGGCGCCTTGGCTGCATCGAGGTCTACGCAGACGACGCAGTCCTGATCACCTTCGCCGGCGGTCGGCACACCGTCCAGGTCAAGTCCGCACAGCGCTCGGGCGGGGTCACAGCAGTAGCTGTGGCTGATCGCCTCGCGGGACGACATCGCTGCTGTGGCCGCAACCGGGGCCTCCCCGCGGGCGCGCGCGACGACGGTGCGAGTGGCCTGCTCAAGGGCGGCGAGGAACGGGTCCGTCATAGATCGGAGGGTAGCTTGCCCGGCGCTGCCCGGTGCAGGCTGTTCGATGCGCCGAGCCGCCTCCATACTGGTCCCATGATCGAACGAGCCGAGATGATGACGGTGGAGCAGACCCGCGAGCTGGTGAACGCGGCGCTCGCCGACGATGCCGTTGATCTCTCCGTGCCCCTCATGTTCTCGCTCGCGCTGAATGAAGGGCTGCGCAGCAGTGTGCTGCCTACGCTCTCGCGTGGGGACTACCACCCCGCGGTCGGCGACGTGCCGGGAAGTCTGACCTACCTCGACGGCGACCAGGTTCACGTCGTCACGCTCTCGCCCCAGTCGGAACTCCTCCTCGCCGCGTACCTTTCGCTCTGACCTACCAGCGGGGCCACAGATCAAGGTCGTCGCTCGGCGGGCGACGCCAACCCGGCGGGAAGGGCGGCTCCGTAGAAAACCGCTGCCCGGCCACGTCGAAATCCTGCTCCTCCGGCTTGCAGCCGCACGAGTTGCTGTGGTGCACCCAGCACTGCGGCTCGCTATCCGGCTCCGGGTACTCCGGGATGGTCCCAACGTATTCGTTGCCATCCTCGTCGTAAGGCACTTCGACCTCCATGAGCGACTTCCTTCCCTGATTGGTCAGGCGTTGGACACGCCGTCGACGCGACGTTCACCATCAGGGCAGCGACGATCGGGCTCGTGGTCAAGAGCGCATCCGGTCGACGCCTGCGGCGCCGGACTGCTGCTCTGCCCTGCATGCCGGACAGATGGGCTGCGCCCGGTCGCCGTACCGGGCGGTGAGGCCGAGGCAGCGAACGCACGGGCCCACCTGCCGCGGCTGGCACCCCAGGATCAACGCGGCCGAGGCCGGGTCCGTCGTAGGGTCCAGGCGTCTTGGTGCATCGTTCATGTTTCCGAATGTAGCCATGCCAGGGGCGTCCTTCAGTTCAGGAGGCCGCGGCGGCGCGGCTTGTACAGGGGCTCGGGCTCGTACAGGGCCAAGAGGATGGCTTCGGCACGGTCCGGCGACTTCATGCCGCGGGCCCGCATCGCCTTCTTCGACTCGACCTCTGTGAAACCGTTGGTTCTCGACAGGAGCTTTGGGGTGGAGAGCTGCGCGGCGGCCTTCTTGTCGACGTGGAGGCGCAGCCGCCCGCGGCCGGAGGACGGGTCCGGCTGAAGGAGGCTCCGAGTCGCCAGCCACATTTCGTCCCGCTTGCGCCATGGCCGCATGACGGCGCCGGGGTCGTCCTGACTCGGCGACTCCGACACCATGACGCCGACGATCTGCGCGCGGTGTCGGCCCGTCTCGGCCCAGCGCTCCAGCATGCTGACCACGCCGTGACCGATCCCGTTCTGGTCGACCTTGACGCGTACGGCGTGCGGGGAGTGCAGGGCGTCGGCAAGACGCTGCGCGGCGTGGATCTCCTCAAGGACTACTTCGGCAACGGACACCTGGTTGTCGTTCACGGCGCCGGCAGATGCGTGGCGGAACGTTACTGCGTCGCCCACGGCCCGGAACACGGTGAATTCGTCGCCACCGTCGGCTGCCACGTCCACGCCGAGACGAACCCACGAGCCCTCACGGACGGTGTGCTCGGCGTTCTCGCCGTCCAGGCCGAGGTCGCACAGGCGGTGCCATCCGTCTCCGGTGGGGTCCTCGTAGGACATGGCGGCCTCGACCCAGCTCGGCGGGATGACGATGCCGCCACCGCCCTTGGGGAAGCGCGCGTAGACCTTGGCCTGCACGTACGGGTGGTCTTCGCCGTACGACCGGATCGTGCGGTCCACCCAGTCCTGGTCGGGCATGTGGTCGGCCAGGGAGTGCCGGTCGACGCCGTCGGGGCAGTCGGTGCAGTACGGCGCGAGTTCACCGGATATGGCCGGGGAGTCGAGCGAGGAGATCGGGATGGTGACGGTGGTCGGCTCACTCGGGTCGTCGCCCTCGATGCACAGCCCTTCGAACCAGCTCGCTGGGTCGTCCATGGCGGGGTTGCCGATGGCCAGCATCGCCGCGTGTCCGCCGGTCAGCAGGTTGTTGGTGCCGTGGCCGATCATGGGGGCGATGCCGCCCGCCTCGTCGACGATGAGCAGCAGGTGGGGCATGTGGATGCCCTGCATCGCCGCCTCGTCGTTGGCGGGTGCGGAGAACCCGTAGGCCGCGACGAAGTCGTTGCCGTACGGGTCGGGCATCTTGTACTGGACGGTGTCGCAGGAACCCGGCAGACCCGCGCGCGGCACCACCTTGCGGATGTGCGGCCAGAGCTGCCGCTGCACCTGGCGGAAACGCGTCGCGGTGGTGATGCAGAGAGCGGTGCCGACCGGATAGACGTTGGTGAACCAGACGGCGGCACGGGCGGCCAGGTGCGTCTTGCCCACGCCGAACCCGGCGGGCACGGCCACTCGTTTGTGGTCGACGATCGCGTCCAGGACGGCGCGCTGCTTCGACCACAGGCTTTCGCCGAGGACGTCTTCGACGAACCCGGACGGAGAGTCGCGCCACAGGCCGTACAGGGAGCCTGTCGCCCGCTCGACCTCCGTCATGACGACGGCGCGCTCACGGGCGGTCAGGTGCTGCTTGAAGGCGTTACGGCGCTCGGTGGGCGGCAGCCGCAGGAGGATGTCGGCGACGTTGGCGGCGTCGCGGGAGACGACGCCGGGACGGGCATGTTGCAGCTGGGCCGCCGAGGGGGCCACGCGGGTGCGTGTCGGCTGCTCAGGCTGCGTGCGGGACATGATCCCGACGGTGCCGCTCGGGCGGGGTTTGTGTCGCGGTCTGGCCGGGGGCCCATGCCCTGACGCCCGGCCAGACCGCGCGTTCCGGCGGCTGCCTGTGCGTTGCCCGCCGGAGTCTGGCTCAAGGCCCGCGCAACCTGGGGGGGAGGGGGTTACGCGGGCCTCAGCACCTAGTAGTACGTCGTGGGCCCGATCTTGTTACACCTGTGCCACGTCGGGACCGGCAGTGGAGTCAGCGTCGTCGAGGGCGACGCCCAGGAGAGCGGCGTGCTCGGCGTTCGCGCGGCGCACCGCTTCGAGGATGATCACTGCTTCCGTAACGGCGACGGCGCGCTCGTCCGGGGTCAGCCGGTACCAGGGGGTGACGTGCTCGCCGCCCGCGGCCAAAACTTCGCGGCGGGTCTCGTAGTAGTGGCGGGCCAGAGGCAGCGTGATGGGCATGGTCGTCATGCTGGTGAGAACGCCGACGTGCGTGATTCTGTGACAGCGCCCGGGATCACCGTCGAGTCGCGCCCGCTCGGCTCGGCTCGCAGTCGAGTGTCCTCTGCCAGCCATCGAACCTGGACCAATCGCCAAGAAGGTTAGACACCCGCTGCGTGTCGCCGCCTCACGTTCGAGTGCTGCTGTGGCCTCAAGGACTGGCTATCACCACGCCACGGCCCTCAGAACCCCTGGAGCTGGAACTGCTCGTACTCGTGGAGGACGGTCGCGTATCCGTGCTGGAGGGAGATCGCAATGCGGTGGAGCGCGTTGACCTGCTCGTAGAAGTCGATGTTCTCCTGGACCGGGCGGGCACGGGCGGGCTCCTTGTTGCCGATCACGGCATACCGGTACGCCTCACCGGTCTCATCCTCACTATCGAGCCACTTCAACGTCTTCCAGCTAGCCGGATCGATGCGGTTGTCCGGGCCGAAGCGGCGGAGCAGGTTCAGATACCGCTCCAGGCAGTCGGCGAGCTGCCGGATGTTGTGGGTGCTCCGCAGCCGTTCCTCGATGCGTTCGGCATCCAGCCTCTCCTCTCCGTTGTAGCCGTCGCGAAGCGCGCAGCGGGCGGAGACCCGAATGAGCCACTTCAGGCTCAGCTCGATGCTGTGGCGATACAGGTACAGGGCGGGGATTGCCAGACCGTCGTCGGGGCTCGCGAAGAACTTCGTAGCCACGAGTTCTGCCGCGGTGAAGTACCCGCCAGCGATGGTCAGGTCGTCCTCCTGGCTTCCGCCAAGGATCGCGATCTCATGGTGCGGGTCTCCTGGGCGGGGAAGGCTCAATACGTCCTCAGGCGCTTCGGTCTCGTCGTCCATGGACCACAGAGTCTCGACCGCGACCGTGGGCAGCAAGGATCTTTCTCCACGACTCGCCGATTGCTTTCCGTGCCCGCAGGCGAATCGCGGTGTTCCCACGGCCGCAGCCGTCGAGGCCGATCGGCCTCGACGCCGTCCGTCCAGCACTGCGTCAGAGGGCATCGAGGCCCCCTGTCGAGTGATGCCGACGGTGTCTGAGCGGAGCGAAGGCACCGTAACTACTTGATGGTCTTACTTGATGTTCTTACTAAGGGCGCCTGATCTGCCGGGACCCGGTCCACCGGTGGCCGGTTACACCGGCGCCGGATTTTCAGGCCCCGGTACTCCCTGGTGAGCCGGGGCCTGAAAACCCGGCCCCGGTGACGCTTCAGGGCCGAGCTGAGAGGACGACCCGCGCCCACGCGACCAGCGCTACCGCTCAGCCTCACGTCGGTGCTTCTCGCAGCGGCCACCCGTGGTCGGCTCGGGACACCCCGAGACAGAGCGCGGGGGCGGGGCTTTCGGGGCACGGGGCCACCTCCAAGTAGGTGAAGTGGGCCGCACTGGCTGTGCAGGCTGTCCAATTAGCTACCCGCGTTTTGTACACATACGGCATGTGACAGAGACGGGGGACGTGAGTGCTTCACTGGGGACATGGACTCGAGAAACGCGACCCAACCGGTGCTCGAACTCCGCCTAGGGAGCCTGCACTTGACCGTTCAGTACGTCCCGGGATGGCTGGTCTCGCTGATCACGGCAGCGGGCGGAGTCGCCGGAGCCTGGTTGGTACAGCGTTAGCCCCTCAAGGTGTCAGCGGCAGCCGCTACGATCGGCGGGACCGTCAGGGCAAGGGGGTGAACGATGGACGATGACGAACGAGCGGAAGCGGAGACGGCCCATGAGGCAGCTCTACTAGAGCTGATCGACAATTCGTGGGACAGCCAACACTTCCTCACGGACGTTGAGTTCGTAGGCAAGGGCTTGATGGTCCTTGCGTCCGGGGTGAGCAGGCTGATGACGCCCCAGTACTTCAATGAGCGGGTATGGCCCCATGATTTCGGCAAAGTAGCGGCACCGTTCCAAAGCCTGTTCCAACATGAGGGGCGCACGCAGCGTGGGGCAGGTGCGACAGAGTCGGCCCGAAAGCGCTACCGCGCGGCTGCCGACGAACTTAGGGCAGCAACCACAGTGGCCGAACGTCGCACAGCCGCACGGGCATTCCTAGCCGCCCTCGCCGAACTCGTCGCTTGTCTGCTGGAATTCCTCGTAGTCGTTCTCCTCGTGCTGCTTTCGCGCTTGTTGGGGCGAGTGGCAGCGGACGACGTACGAGAGTGGAAGCCTGAGCCCATAGAGGCGGTACCTCAGATCACACCCCGAGGGCCGAACTCTGCCTTCCCCGTGCACACACACCGGGGCGGGCATCACGGCAGCCGTGCGCTGGGGAGCGCCGTACTGGCTGCGTAGACAGCCCGCCGACCAGGCAAGGTCGGAAGGTTGAGGCCATGTTTTTCGTACCGGACACTGCCCCGTGGTGGGCTGTCTTAGCTCTTGCTGCCCTCGGAATCGTCGTATTCGGAGTCCATAGCTTCATCCGCGCCGTTTGGCCGCAGTATTCCGGCCACCGCAAGGAACTGTTGCGAGAGTGGCAGCGGCAACGGGAACAGGAGAGGGAGCGGCGGCAAAGGGGCATCGGTAATCAGGAGTGAATGCACTGGGGCGAGAGCGGTTGCGCTCTCGCCCCAGAGTTCCGCAGGACCAAACTCCGCAGCGGTTTCCTGTGGACGCTCGATCTCTCAGCGCCCGCTCAACGGTCTGCTTGGGAGCGGCCTCGATGGGTGTCAGCGGCGGCGCCTCGCTGCAACGTTCTTGACGTCGCGCACGTACTTCGGGGTGACATCGCCCAGCTGGCCGATGCGCTCCGTGGACCAGCCGTACGGCTCCTCGGTCAGCGCCAGCGCGGAGTCCTGGAGGAACGGCATCGCGGCCTTCCTGCGGGCGTTGGCGACCGACACCGTGGCCGCGAGCGACGGCAGCCGGTCCGCGGCCTCCTCGGAGTCCAGGCGCGGCACGCCGGCCTTCAGGGCGGCCGCGATGCGCTGCTCGGGCGTCATGCGGGCGCGGGGGTCACCACCAGGGTTGATGTTCGCCTTCGGGTCGCCGGTCAGGGCGATGCGGCGCATCTCGACATACGCGTTGTGCGTGATGCCGAGGACTTTTTCCAGGCCGCGCACCCCGTCGTAGAACCACAGCGACAGAGCAGCCTGGTTGCGCTCCTCGGAGTGGGCGGCGATCTCCAGGTCGGCCTGCTGCACGATCTCGCACGCCCTCTTGAACCGGTCGTCGGGTCGGGCGAGCTTGCCCAGCTCCTGTTCGACCTCGCGCGTGGCCTCGGCGCGCAGCGTCTTGTGGTCGGGGATCGTGAGGTTGTGGTGCACAGCGGGCATGCTGGCCTCCGTCTGGACGGGCACCGTGCCGGTGCCGGCGAAGGCTGGGGAAACCCCATGCCGAACGAACCCGCAAATAGTACAGCGGCGGGCATGGCCTTGTCATCGCGGCTGCCGCGCACCCCGCCTGACCAGCGCAAACCCGAAACGGCCGACCATTACCAACAGCCCACCGACGTCACCGCACGCACCTGGATCGCCAGCGTGCGGGGCGTCGGTGAGAGCGATCCGGCCGACCGCCGTGTGCGGGACGCCGCCGCGACGCAGCACGCCGAGCCCGGCCAGCCGCCTCACCGCCACCACAGCAATCGACGCAGACCGCGCCGGGGCGAAGGAAGCGGCTGAAACTCCTCACTCTCCTTCGCCCACGGGTCGTTCTTCCGGGCCCTGTACTCGGCGCGGGAGTACAGGGGGAACACCGCCCAGGTACGGCGGCCGATCGTGATGGCGGGCCCGCAGATGCCGTACGGGCGCTCGCTCTGGCGGTAGGTATAGCCCACGGCGAACCAGATGCCGGGCGTCTCGCTGGTCCAGGTGCCAGCCGTCCACCGGCCGAAGTCGAAGAACTTCGCAGCCCCGCGCTTCATCGGGCCGCTCCCACGACCGCGGTGCGCACACCGTCCGGGGTGAGCCGGTACATCCGCCCGTCGGCGTACTGGACCTCCGCCTCGTCGGGGACTTGCGGGCGGCGCACCTTCCACCCCGCCTCATACGACGGCTTCGGATGGTCCTCAAACCAGCCGTTGCACACCTCGCAGGCCAGCAACAGGTTGTGGGCCTGGTTGATCCAGGGCTCCCGCGCTCCGCCCATGCCCCGGTTGACGCGGTGGTGGATCGTCAGCCGGTGAACCGAGCCGCAACGTACGCAGCAGCCGCCATCGCGCTGGTAGACCAGGTCGCGGACCGTATCCGTGGGACCGGTACGTCGTCGGGCCATGATCGGCTCCCGTCCTGCCTCCGCGCGCCGGACCGCGGAGTGCGGCCCGAGAGAAGCGGCGGGGCGAGCGGGAGAGTGGACGGCGAGGGCCGCTTACGTCGCGTGCACCCCAGACCGCCCCTGCCCCGGCGGTGACGCGCATGAGGCCCGCGAGCAGTCCGCTCAGCGCTGCGTCACGGCGGCTGCATGACCGGTGAAGGCGCGCTCCAGGGCGTCGAGGACCGCCACGACGTCCGGGACGGCGGCAAACGAGATGACGACCTGGCCGCGCCCGCCCGAGCCAAGAACGAACTCGAACTGCCCGCCCGAGCCCTCGCACTCGTAGACGTACCTGCCCGGCGGCGCCTCACGCAAAGGCCCCTCGGCATAGTCCAGGTACGGGAACCGGATCTCGTCGACGGCCCCCGCGATCACATCGTTAGGAACCTGCTCGAACTCGACGCTGGCGCGGCCCTCGTCGTCGAGGCAGACCCGACCGCCGCCACGCCCGGTCTCCTCGTACTCCAGCCGGATGTCGTCACAGCCGACGTACCGCGGCCGGTCGCCGAGGCAGGGGAACGCGGCCTTCAGCGCGGTGACGGCCGCGGCCTGAGTCTGGCGCCAGTACTGCTCCCAGGCTTCGAGGGCCTGGACGAGGGCGTGCTGCATGTGGTGCTCCGTTCGTTGTGCAACGAAGCAGCATCCGCGCGAAGGGCCCTAGCGTCGCGCCGAGCGGGTGACGGGAGCAGAGCAGTGCTGTTCGTGGACGACGTGCATCAGGTCCAGGAGCAGGGAGTCGGCAGCGGTCTGCGCCCCGCGGTCGACCGCTTCGAGCAGTCTGGCCGCAGCTTCTCGCACGGGAGTCGCAAGCTCTTCCTCGGCCGCTTGCTGGAACGCCACCCAGCGCAGCCCCGCCACCTCCTCCGCGGACACGGCTCCCTTCCCCGTACGGGGAAAGGCGGCTCGGTGATAGCAGGCGGCCG
The DNA here is from genome assembly GCF_000717945.1 of Streptomyces sp. NRRL S-920. Lineage (NCBI taxonomy): Bacteria > Bacillati > Actinomycetota > Actinomycetes > Kitasatosporales > Streptomycetaceae > Streptomyces > Streptomyces sp. NRRL S-920. The sequence continues at coordinate 119,928 of NZ_JODF01000011.1, read as the reverse complement.
CGATGAGCGCGCCCTGTGCCAGGCCCGCACCGAACCCAGCCCTCATCGCCTCAGCCTGCCGTTGTCGGTCCCGGCGCAGACGGAGGAACGCCCCGAAGCCCGCGCCGGCACCGCAGCCCACCGAGGCGGAAACCACGCCCGCCACCTCGTGCGTGACGAGGTAGCCGAAGCCAGCACCGCAGAGCAGCCCAAGGGACGCGAGGGCGGCGACGGCGAGACTCGAGTCCTTCTTCCACATGCTCCGCAGTGTTTCACCGGGTACTGACACCGCACTGCGCCCGGTACTCGGCGATCAAGGCGGCCGTGGTCTCACTGGTGAACCCGTCGGCCTCTTCGAGGGCGGCCGCCGGGAGAGGGTCACCAGGGGCGTACCCGAGCGCCGGACGGTCGGCGAGGTGACCGCACAGGGCGTCGAGCCGATCCAGGAGCGCGGCGCGGCGCGCCTGGTCGTCGTCGAGAGAACACAGCCACGCGTGGCGGTCTTGCGCGTCGGCGGGGCGGGGCGGCAGGGAACGGCGAATCGTGTCGGCCCGCTCGACCAGCGTTTGCCGGACCGCAACGCGGAGCAGCCCGACGAGCTGTTCGGCGCGCTGCGGTATATCCCTGGCGGTAGTGCTCATGTGCCCACTGTTGCAGCGGGCTCTGACAGTGGCCGGGTCCCGGGCGATGGACGCCGCGTTCCGGTCGAGTTCGGTGGGCAGCCCGTGACGGGGGCGCCTCCCGCAGCCGGGCCGACGCTCGGGTGGATTCCTTGTGCTCCACCCGGACGCCCGCACGAGGGCCAGGGGATCACCCCGTTGCATATCTGGGCCACTGAGGAGGCCCAATCAGCCTTGAGGATCGAGGTGTCCCGACGGCCAAATGCACGCCCCTCCATCGTCTTCCCACACCCGAAGAGGCAGTGATTCTCTGACCTGCCGACGGCGCCGCTTCAGGCGCTTCTTTGCGGCCTGCTGTTGCCTGCGCTGCACTTCACCCGGCGACGGCTCGCCCCGCCGGGACCGCCGTCGGCGAACGCCGCGGGATTCTCGTTGCTTCTCCTTGTTCCTCTGCTTCGCCTTGTCGAATGTGTGCCACCAACCGCAATGGCACAGGTAGACCTCGAACGGCGATCCGAGATCATCGCTTTGCCGGGCCGCAGCGATCCGAGCCCAGGCTTCGTTGAAGTGTTTGAGTTTCCCGGTAGGGCAATGCCGCCGCCTCCCGCCCCCTGCCACGTCTACACCCCTCAATTGCAACCGAGCTGTGCCACCGACAGGCCCATACGGGGGCTCGTTCGGCGGCGCCGCCGAACGAGCCCCCTGAATGCCGGTCTGGCTCAGTCTTCCACTTGGTGCAGCGTGCTTGGCGGCGTGCGGTGGAACCGCAGCGAGGCAGGGACAGCGATCAGCCGACGCCGTCGAGAAGGGCACCGTTCCTGCTCATACCGGCAGGCGGCGGCGAGTGCCGCGGGACGACGGCGGAGCCGCCTTCGGCCTGGCACTCGAAGTCGTACAGCAGGCAACCCGCCTGCGTAGTCGGGTCGGCGCTCGGGCTGGCCCCCTGCTTGCTGACGGGGTTGGACGGTCGGACCGCGAAGGGACCGGACGGCTCGGGGTCAGGCGTGGCGCTGCCCCCGAACACAGCGATCGAGGCGACGACGGCGCCCGCGATGACGAGGACGGCGCCGACGAGGATAGCGACGGTACGGCGGGAGAGCGCTGGAGCCTTCATGGCGTTCCTTCCGAGCGGGACTGGGACGCCGCACGATGGCCGCGAGCAAGGGCTTGTGTCGCCCAAGGGCATTGGGCAAGGGTGGCGGGTGCGGGCACGCCTGCGCCAGGATGCTGCGATGCACGAGGAGCCGTTGGAGGACTGGGCGCGCAGACGCGAGGAGCGCCAGGCCGCCTCGAAGGGGAAGCTGCGGGCGGTGCCGCTCACACAGGGGCCGCACCGCGGTGCTCATGTCGACCCGAACGCCCCGCGGGTGATCCAGCAGTGGACCGGCACGCAGTGGGAGACGGTCGGCATCGTCGACGACTTGGCGGCCGCGAAGGCATTGCTCTACCCGCCACAACCGGTCGAATCGAAGCCTGCCGGCTGGGACCGTCCGCCAGGATTGGGACCGGGCCGCGGCCGGCACCGGAAGCCGACGTCGGCGGAGGAGCGGGACACCTAAGTCCGGGCTGGTGGAGAGGCCGCTGGCACCGTTCCCGCGTGAGGGTTCGTGCTGACCCAGGGAGTTGCATCAGGTGTTGTTCCAGCGGCCCGTCGACCAGCCCGGACCCGGGGCGAGGGGGGTGGGGACAGCCGGGCGCCTTCAGGGCCCGAGGTGAAGACGGGCATCTGCTCCAGCCGCTCTCCAGCCGCCCCCGCCGGTCAGGTACGGAACATCGCGGCCTCGTCGTAGGACTGGTCGGTGCGTAGGCAGTGGTGCAGGCCGCTCAGGAGCCGGTTGGCGACATGGCGCAGCGCGGCCGCGTACCCGTCGCTTCGCTCGCGGCGTGCGTCGTACAAGGCGCGGCATCCGGGGGAGCGGGTCAGGGTGCCGAAAGCCCACTGGTGCGCGGCCCGCTTCAGCGCGCGGTTGCAGACCGATCGGTGCACGACTGCGTGGCTGCGGCCCGAGGACCAGGTGATGGGGGCGGTGCCTGCGTACGCGCGCAGCCCCTTCGCGGTGAGGAACCGCGCAGGGTCGTCGCCGATCTCGGCGAACAGGCGGGCGGCGATGAGCGGCCCGCACGCGGGGAAGGAGCGGTAGATCGCGTAGTGCGGGTGGCTGGAGAACGCGGCGTCGGTCTGGGCGGCCATCTGCTCGGCACGGAGACAGGCAGCATCCAGTTCGGCGAGGTAGTGCCGGGTGCGTTCGCCCATCGCTGCTTCGGTCTGCGGCTGCTGACGGAGCTGGGGTTCGGCGAACAAGGCGCGAAGCCTCGTGGCCTCCTGGTCCAGGAGCCGTGTTCGGCCAGCCGCGGCCAGGGCGTCGTACAGCTTCCGCTTGGTGAGGGCGGCGGCGTGGCGGGGAGTGGGCGCGAGCGCTATCACGGCGCGGGCCTCAGCGCGGCGCAGCCCGTGCTGCATCCCGCTCCAGGCATCGGCGGCGGCCGGAAAGTACATACCCAAGTGGGAGCGCAACCGGACCGTCGCCCTGCGCGCGGTGTCGGCGTGGAACTCCTGGGCGCGCGCCAGGACGGCTATGGCCTGGGCACGATCGGAAGTCTCGGGGAGGGGACGGCGGCGGCCAGGGTTCTGCCGGATGATGTCGGCCAGCAACTCGGCGTCGGTCCGGTCGGACTTCGAGACGGCGGCCGTGTGCCGCCCCCGGTAGCGGGCGGTGACCGCGGGCGGGACGACGATGACCGGCTGGCGGTGGCGTCGCAGCTCGGCGACCAGGAGCCGGTTCCCGTCCTCGATCGCGATGGGAACCTGACGGCGGGAGAACCGGTGCGAGGTCGGGTTGAGCCCGCGAAGCGCGTTCAGGATCTGGGTGACCCCTTCGTGGCTCTCCTCCACGCGCAAGTGCAGGACGGTCGCGCCGTCCCGGTCGATGACGACGAAGTCCTGAAGCCCCCAGGACCAGTCGATCCCCGCCCACCAGTGGCCGCTCACCGCCGCGCCCCCTCCACGATTGTTGTGATGCATATATACATCACTCTGATGGGAGGCCCCGGTCCGGGGCGGGATGCGGGATCATACGGAGGACACAGTGACCGGACGGCTTGCAGGGGACGAGATGCGCGGCGACCGAGCGCCCCTGACCTACACCACGGGCGAATGGCCACACGCGGCCGTGCCGGAAGCATCGGCGCCCCCAGGCGTGCACTACAGCCTCGCCCTGGCCCGCGCTCTCGACGACGCGGCGAAGGCCCAGGGCCTCTCCCACCGCGGGGCCTCCCTGCGGGCTGGGCTCAACGCGACGGCGGTCGGTCGGATCGTGCGCGGCGAGGTCTACCCGGACCTGGCGACCCTGGCCCGCCTCGAAGTGGCACTGCGTACAGACCTCCTTGCGCGCGGTCTGTTCCGTGAAGTTCTCGCCGAGCCCGAGCGAGACGTCTGACCGCAGATCGGCGAGCAGTCAGCGCATTTTCACCAGAGACGGCGCCTTCACGGCCGGGGCTGGAGCCTTCACGAGGGGTGCCTTCGGCGCGGCCGGAGCCTTGGGCTTCGCCGGGGTCCTGTTCGAGCTGCCGGCGCCCGCGGGGGCGGCGGGCCGACCCGCGGTGCCGCCCTCGGGCTGATGGTCAGGGCCGTAGACGATGCACGGGCGCGCCGCGCCACGAGGGACAAGGTCCCCGGCCTTGGAGCGCACGGTGGGGCACGTGCGCGTGGAGTCGTCGGAGCCGGAGCAGCCGGTCAGCAGCAGCGCGACGGCGGCGACGGTGGCGGTGGCCGCCGCGCGAAGGTGCAGCGATCGGAGTCGGGTGGTGAAGCTGAGCACGAGCGTGGCCTTCCCAGTGGCGGGTCAGAGGTCACGTACCGTGCGGGCCCTTCGTGGCTTGCGTCGCATGCTCCCGGAGAAGTGCCGGTGGCGAACCCGTGGTGCGGACGCGGGCGGTGCGCACTGCACGGCGAACGCATCCGGATACCCGGCGCGTCTCGCCCCGGGCGAGTCCTAGAGTCGAGGGCATGAGCAGTATTTCCGAGCCAGAACCGGCCCGCCCTTGGCGCCCGCAGGACGGGCCACAGCCTGAGGTCTGGACGTGGTCGAACAACGACCGTCCGGCGCTTGAGGTCTTCTCCGCCGGGCGATGGCGGTACGCGCGGGTCCTGGCTCGGCAGGACTGGGCGGACGGGTCGGTGTACTACCAGGTGGAGGTCGACCTCCGCGGTCGGCGGGCGGTGACCGTTTGCCTGTACCGGTGGCCACAGCCCGGCTTGCGGCAGGTGCACGGCAGCAGCGTGGCACCGTCCAGGGGGACCGACGAGTCGCGGCAGGGAGAGATGCCGATGCGCGGCCCCACCCGACGAGGGGGGACCTGAGCGGCTTCCGCCACAACTTCGCGACCCGCGGCGGGCGTGCTACGTCAGCGTTACCGCGATGCCAAGGAAGAAGACACCCATCGCGATTTCGAAGTTCAGACCGGTCCGCCCGGTGAGCCACACCATCGGCTTCCGGCAACGGGCGCGGTCCTCGTCCCAGCAGTCGCGCTTCGCCCAAGTGAGGTAGCTCTGCGCGAAGAAGGAGATGCCGAGCACGGTGTAGACCACATTGAATGCGTCAAGCTCACTGGCGGACACCGCTGTCACTCCTGGCCGTCGATCGGATCAGAGCGAGTGTGGCAGAGGTGGCGCGTACGAGCGGACATATCTGGAAGAAGCCCGTCGAGCGATGGTCCATGCCGGGGCGACTGGTGCCCTGGTGCTGCTCGCCCGGTCCTTCCTTTGCCGCCAACCCCGTCTGCTCCCTCTGGTCGCGGCCGCGCTGATCGACCTGCCGATCACCCCCGACGCCCGTGCGGCCGGGCCCCGCAAGGTCGGCACCGCTGACTCCTGGCGGCGGCGCTCGATGCGTTCGGTTTAGCCCCTTGTAGAGTCCCGCTATGGCGATAGAGCAGCTGCACCAGGCACTTGAGGCGCTTGGCGAGGACCTGGCCGCAGACCGCTGGAGCCCGCACCCCACGGAGGCCGAACTCGCCTCGCACGTCGCCTCCGGCCTGCAATCCGTCGCGGGTGCCTTCCGGGACAAGGACGCTGGCGAGCGCGCCGCCACGCAGGCCGTCACCGAGGTCATCCGCGCGGCCCTGCGCACCGTGGGCCCGGACGTCGCCACGCCCGCTGTGACCGACGCCCGATGGGCGGCCGTCGTCGTGCGCTGCGCGGCGGCTCTGGAACCGGCCCACGTCGCCGACAGCGAGGCTGGTCGGCTCCTGGCGGCCCGTCTGCTCAACGTGTGCATCAGCGCCGCCGCCGCGCGGCAGGAAGAGCCGCGCCTCCGTCCTTGAGGGGGCACGAGTAGCGGTGTCCTGGGAAAGGGGCCCCGGGCTCACCCCGGGGCCGTGGCACTGGTCAGACTGCCAAGTCGTATCCCTCGGGCCAGGGTTCCTCGGCCCATAGATCGTCGTAGTGGTACAGCCCCGTGAGGTAGTCGCGGACTCGCGGCTCCCAGTTGATGCCATGGATCGCGGCGAGGACGTATGCGGCGACGGCGGGGCAGACGACGTCTCCGGCCTGCTGGAACTGGCTGGAGCGGGAGCCTTGCCACGGGTAGGTGGCGCGGAAGGAGACGAGGGTCCCGGCCTCGGCGGGGGTCAGGCGCAGCCCGTCGCGTTCACGGACCCAGGTGCGGGTCTTGCCGGTGAGGCACCAGGACGGCTTGTCGGCGGAGAAGCAGTTGCCGCCCTTGGCGCGGCCGGTGGCCGGGTTGACGGGGCGCTGCCCGCGGGTATTGATCCGCTCGCCCTTCTCCCAGCCGAGAGCTTCGGCCATCGCCGTGACCGGCAGAGTCTCGACCGGCGGGGCGAGGTCGACCCACTTGTGCCGCGTGGCGATCATGAAGGTTCGCTTGCGGCGGGAGGCGACGCCGAGGTCCGCGGCCTCCAGAACGGCCCAGGAGGTGCGGAACCAGTCGGCGCATCCGAACTCGATCGAGAGGTCGTCCAAGACGCGCTCCGGCAGGTTGCTGGACTGCTCCATGGCCATCCACTCGATCGGTGCGCCTGCTGCCTGGAGGCCCAGCGGCCAGATGGCGACTTCGGCCATCAGTCCGATGCGCGGGTCGGTGAGACCGTCGAGCATGGCGCGGACCTCGTCCCAGGTGGCGCCGGAGCGGGGGGCGTAGCCCTCGTGGTAGCCGAGATTGGCGCACAGCGGGCAGTCGCCTTCGAGATCGGGGAACAGCTCGTCGCAGCAGACCTCGTCGAGCCGGATGAACCCGGCGGCTTCGCCGACGTACGCGATTGTCTCGCACAGGATGTCCAGGTTGGCTTTCAGGAGACCGGCGCGCTTGCCCGCCGTGGAGAAGCTGGGGCACGGGGGGCTGATGATGACGCCGTGCGTGCAGCGCAGAGCCGGATGCTCGGGGTCGAGCTTGGTGATGTCGGCGCAGATGCGGGCGTGGCCGGCGGCGCGGCCGGTTGAGCAGGCGTCCTTGTCGATGTCGACGCCGACGACGTCGAAGCGGGTGATACCCATGACCGTCTTCAGTCCCTCGCCCCAGCCGCCGGGACCGGCGCACAGCTCGACGACGCGCTCGGGCTCCCCTTCCTCCCATGGGAGGAGCCAGCGGCCGGGCCATGGCGCGGCTATCTCGTCGAGCTGGGCCATGACGTGCGGGGGTATGGGGGCGCCGGTGGACTTGTAGGAGAGGGCGGTGGTGACGACGCTCTGTTCGGCTGCTGACAGCTCGGGCATGTGTGGGCTCATTCGCTTCGGGTCTGGTTGGCGGTTGCTCTCCACCAACACTGAAATAGTACAGCACATGTCACCGTGGTTGTGTCTATGCAGCTCAAAGCGCTGCGTGTGACGCTAACTGGGGTACCGGGCCCCGTGATGAGCGAGGTGCCTTGCAGGGCCGCGGCCGACAGCCCCACGGCGCAGCACTCAGGCGGGGCGCTCCCTACAGGGCCGGTACCTCGTGCGGAGTCAGATCGTCACGGACGCGGAGGTAGCGCACAGGGTGCCGGTGCCTGCCCTGATCCACTGCCGAGTCAGTGCGAACCTCCACGACCAACTCGGGCCGGACGGGGAGGAAACGCAGATACTCCCGCGAGCCCCACCCCGCGCTGATCCGTACGTCCGCCCACGGATGCTCGGGCCCACCCGGCACCAGGAGCGCCCCGAGTTCTCGACGTGCGGCGGCGGTCAGCGGCGTGGTGCGGGCGACGTACCGAAACCGCCCGGCCGAGTCGTAGCGGCCCAGGAGAAGAGAGTGCGGCGCGGATACGGGGCCGGTGACTCCGGCGACCACCGCTTCGGCCGACTGGAACGAGCGCACCTTCCACCAACCGCGCTGCCCCGGCCGGTACAGACCGGACGCAGGCTTGATCACCACGCCCTCCACGCCCACACGGCCATAGGCCGGGTCGAGCCATTCCGCCGCGACCTCACGGTCCCGCGTGCAGGCCACCAGCGTCCACGGGGGGCGCAGCACCCCAGTTGCGAACGCCGCCTCCAACCGGGTCCAGCGTTCGCCGTACGGGCGGGAGAGCCAGGCTTCGCCGTCGGCCTCCAAGAGATCGAACGCCACGAAGTGAGCCGGGGCCTCGCGCGCCGCCTCAGCCGCACCGCGCCCCGTACGGCGGGCCCGCTGCTGGAGCGCCGCGAAGTCCAGGCGGCCACCAGCGAACACCACCAGTTCGCCATCTACGACCAGGTCGTCGCGCACGCCGCGGGCGGCAGCGACCAGCTCGGGGAAGGCCGGTGCGAGGTTCGCGCCGCCGCGGCTTTGAAGGTGGAGGGCGCCGGAGCGGATGAACGCGAGCGCCCGGTACCCGTCGATCTTCTGCTGCCACAAGGCGTCCGGCATCTGGCCCGCGGGCGGCAGCACGTCTCGCGCCCGCGCCAGCATCGGTGTGATCGGCGGAGTCAACACCCTCCCACCCTCGCGCAAGGACGCGGACGGTGCTCGGCGGAGGGGCCGGACGGCCGACGCGATGCCGTCCCGGCTCATCCCGTTGGGAGTCGGACGAACCGCCCCCAGCTCGGCGTCATCTGGCGCAGAATCCCTGCATGCACCCGTGGATCAGCGGCATCCTGCTCCCCGCCGCAACGGCCCTCTTCATCGGTCTCGTCATCACCCCACGACTGGAGGCCCGCAATAAGCGCGTAGGACTCGTGCACGAAGCACGCGACGAATTCAGCCGCCGCGTGCTCACCATCTTGTCGGCCTCCGCCCGCCTCCGGGCCACGCCCATTCCGGAAACCCTCACCGAGCAGCGCCCCGCCCTCGCGGAGAAGATGACTGCCGATCGGGATCGGTGGGTGGACCAACTCGACGAGGCCACCCGCTACATGATCGACAACATGGAGACCTTCGGGCTGAGCTACCCAACGGAGCGGGGTCGTGATCTCATCGGCCGTTTCGTCACCCACTCCCGCGCCATCGTGCTGTCCGAGCGAACCATCGAAGTGAAGGCGGACCGGCTGGCCTCTCTCGCGGGCCCCGTTCAGCACATCTTCTTCACCCGCCGTTGGCGACTCATCACCATCGTGCGGAGTTTCGACGAGTTCGACCAGGCCCTCGTTGCTCTCGACGAAGACCTAGCCGAGCAAGTCCCCACGTCCCTCTAGCCACCCGGTGGTCCCCACCCCGCAGCCTGACTCATACCGGCCCCGCTACGAGACGAGATTGCTCAGGTGCCGTGCTGTTCGCCTCCGAGGCGCGCGGCAAGGTGGACCAGGTGGTCGATGCCGACGCCGTGCAGCTCGGCGACCACGGGCGTGGTGTCGCGGACGCGGGCGACGGGGTCGGTGGGCGGGGCGATGTACCCGAACGGGCCGGTCGCGGCACCGAAGCTGAGTCCGCCGTCGTCGAGCTGGTCGACGTCGGTGTACTGCACTAGGTGCGTGGCCAGTCGGCGTCCCAGCCGGGTGGTGATGGAGCGCATCGGGAACCTGGGCGTGGCGGCTGGGGCCTCGGGCAGGAACATCGGCAGCACGCGTTCCACGGACGCGACGGGGCCGGTGACGGTCAGGTCGCACGCAGGGTTCGCGCCGACGAGCGTCACCGCGTACCGCATTCCAGCATTCCCCCACGCCACGACGTTGCTGTTCGGCTGGTCACCGGCGCGGTACAGCGTCGCCGGGCCCTGGGCGCGCACCGCGCTGCCGACGAGGTCCAGGTGCCGCAGCCGGGCGTTCTCGGCCTCCGTGGGCCGGTCGGAGTACGCGAGGGCGGCGGCGTCGTCCAGGCGCGGCAGGACAAGCCGCAGGATCTCGCGGACCACAGGCTCCGACGCCATCCGGTCGAGGGTCAGGTCAGGCTCGTACGGCTCGCGGTCGTCGAGCTGCCACGCGATGTCGGTGCGCCAGGGGTGCACGGCGAGGATGAGGGTGCCGGGCCGCCCGGCCTGTGTGAGGCGCGCGGCGGGGCGGGTCGTCCACCACGCCGCGTACGGGGCGACCTTCCAGGCGTTGCCGTCGCGGTGCGGCAGGCGCTTGGCAACGCTGTGGGCGAGTGCCGGCGAGACGGTCGTGGGGGCGGTGGCAGTGGCCATCAGGTGGTTCCTTCGGGTCTTCCGGCGTTGCTCTCGCCGGGGAGTGGACCGGCAGGGGACGGCTTGCGTCGCCCCCTGCCGGACAGAGACGTCGGCCCCGGTTGTTCTCCGGGGCCGCGCGCCCCGGTCCGGTGACCGGGGCGCGGGCGGGGCGATCAGCCCTTGGTGGTGTGGAGGCTGAGGACGAGGTCAGCGACGCGTTCGGCGAGGGCGGCGAGTCCGTCGGCGGCGCACCCGTCCATGTACGTGCGGCTCCCGCCGCGTGCGTCGTCACCGAGGTACAGGTCCCCGTCGGCGTCGACTGCGAGGGTGTAACCCTGCTCGTCGCCCTCCTCCTCGATGTATGCGCCGACGCCCCAGGGCAGGGCCTCGGCTTCCCAGCCGGGGCCGAGGATCTGAACGGCGGCGCGGGCGATGTCGGAGACGCTGAACGGGTACTCGGTGCCCGGCGTGGGGCGGTAGCGGCCGTGCTCGTCGTACGGCAGCGTCACGTCGTGCGCCCGCTCGAACGCCAGGATCGCGCTCATGGTGATCGTGACGGCGACCTGGTGCTCGGCGTAGCGGTCCTTGCGCGGTACGGCCTGGGCTGTCGCGACGGCTCGGGTGGCGCGGTCGAGGTGCTGGGCGGCCATCTCCCAGAGGGGGACGGTGGTGCGCTCCGCCGCGTACTCGTGCATCGCCTTGAGGCGGTCGGTCAACTCGTCGGCTTGGGACTGGCTGCGGAGAGTGGCGTACGCGCCGTACGCGGCGCGGGCGGCGGGGGCAAGCGGGGAAATGGTGCTGCTCATCAGGTGGGGTCTTTCGGGTCTGGGCCGGTTGTTCTCCGGCCGTAGGGGCGGGGCGCACCGCGTGGTGCGCCCCGTCAGGGGTGGTCAGTTCGTGGTGTCGCGCGGGATGGCGGGGCAGTCGTAGCCGAAGCAGTCGCAGACCATGACGTCGCCCCAGGTCTGCGTCTTGCCGCACGCGCAGATCGCCGCCTCGCGGACGGTGAAGCGGATGGTGGAGCCGCCGCACGCGATGCACTTCAGGTGCCGCTCGGCGACGTGCGCCCGGTTGCAGGGGCGGGAGTTGTCGACGCGGACGGCGCCTTCGAGCCGCTTCCACTTCGCGAGGATGTTGAGCACCGCGCGGAACCAGCGCTCGGGGTCGGCGTCGGCCGCTGCTGTGTCGGCGTGGAGGCGGGTGAGTTCGGCGCGGAGCGCGGTCTCCTCGGCAGTGTGCTGCTCGCTCACCGGGAGAAGCCGGGGCAGGGTCGGCAGCGGGACGGTGGTGAGGGGCGCGGTGATGTATTCGACCACCGTCTCCGGGAAGCGGCAGACGGGGTGTGCGGTGATCAGGTCCAGTGCGGCGGCCAGGGAGCGCCACATCTGAATGAAGGGCTCGTTGGTGGTGCCGTCGTAGGCATCGCAGGCGGTGGCGGCGGCGTCGAAGTGCATGGCGATCGGCTGGAGTGCGCGGATCGTGTCCGGGCCTGCGAAGCGGTCGCGGGCGACGTTGGCGGCGGTACGGGCGCGGGTGGCGGCGGCGATCTGGACCGGGTGGGCGATGGTGGTCACTGGGGTTTCCGTTCGGGTCTGGGCCGGTTGCTCTCCGGCAGGGGTGGGCGCACCGAAGTGGTGCGCCCCGAGGGGTGGTTCAGGAGCGGCAGGCGGCCGATGACGGCGCGGTGCAGTCGGGCGGGCAGGTGGAGCGGGGAACGTTGTTCAGGAGGGCGCGGACGGCGTTGGTGCCCTTGGCCTTGCAGGTTTCTCGGGCGTCGTTGCCGTGGACGACTTCGGCGTGCAGAACCTTGCCGCTGGTCCGGCCGATGGTGATGACGCCGAAAGCGCCGTGCGGGCCGTCGGCGTTGAGGTAGAGGCGGCGGGCGTTGCCGCGCGGCGGGCCCCAGGTGGGGCGCAGCTCTTTCGCTTCGGCGAGTCGGATGATGCCGATCGTGTACGCGGTGAGTCCGGTGACGTCGATGCTGGTCTCGGCGGCGCCGGGGAGGGGTTCGGGGGCGGGGGCGACGGTGGTGTTCATGCTCGTGGGCTCCAAGTCGGGGGCGGGGCCGGGGCGCGGTGGAGTACCGCGCCCCGGAGTGGGGCTACTGGGGGTTGCGGACTCGGCCGTCGCGGTAGACGAACAGCAGGGGCGCGCCCTCGTCGGTCCGTACGGCGGCGGTGTGGGCCGGGTAGCGGGATGTGTCCATGGCCTCGTGGGACCGCTTCACGATCTCCTCGCGGGGCAGATCGTCGGGCAGGTCGGTGATGGTGGCCTGGCGGACGTTAGACCAGTTCGCGTAGAGGTCGATGCGCATGGTGGTGCTCCTGTTCGGGGTGGGGCCGGGGCGCGGAGTGTGCGCCCCGGTGGGGGTGTGTGTCCGTCAGGCGGCGGCGAGGGCGGCGCGGATGGCCTTGTACTCGGCCTTGCGCGGCTTGTAGTTCGCGACGATCTGGGCGACCTGCTCGGCGGTGTAGCGGTAGACGGTCACGACGCGGCGGGCGTGGCCCCGGAGTGTGCGGCGGATGCGGGCGGCGCGGCCCCGGATGCCCGCCTTGCGGGCCTGAGTGCGAAGCGCGTCGGCGGCTCCGGCCACGACGTCGAGCGGGGCGCCGGTGGCGATGATGTGGGTGGCCAGTGAGCGGGGGCCGGAACGGACGCGGCGGGCGGCGGTGATGACGGCGCGGCGGACGCGTCCCTGTTCGCGGTTGGCGCGGGCGCGGTTGCGGATGAGGGCGGCGGCGCGGCGGGAGTTGGCGGAAGCCATGGGGGGCACCTTTCGGTTCGGGTCTGTGTCGGCGGTTGCTCTCCGCCAACAAGGAAAATAGTACAGCACGCGTCGCTCAGGGGTCAATTCGAGATGCTGCACCGACGATTGTGCCGTGACTCCACTTGGAAGAATGGGTGGTGCATGTTGGCTGTGCCGTAGCGCTCGCGCCTCGATATGACGCGCGCTGTACTAGATGACGGCCTTAGAACAGGGCGTCGGCCTGAGGTGGTTCCGCCGGTACCCGACGGCGGGGGACGGCCTGCCGGGCGGGCATCTCGTCACCGAATAGCGCGGCCGTGCCGTACTGGTCCGGGACAGCTGGCACCCGGGCCCCCGCCAGCACGGCGCGCTCGTCGATGAGGGCGCGCGAAGCCCGCCGGTCGAAGTCGGCGCGCTCCATCTGCCCCCAGTTCCTCACTGGCCCTTCTCCGTCCGCTCCCGGGCGTTCAGGTCGATGACGGTCAGGCGCCCGTCCTCGTCGGTGATCTTCAGCTCCGGCGGCCATGCATCAGCGCCCTTGCACTCGCTAGGGACGATGCGGTTGCCGCACGCGCGGTTGCCCACGGAGCGGCAGTTCCAGCCGCTCCCGCCCTCACCGATCCGCCCGTCACGGTTGTCGCTCCCGCGCGGGCTGGTCCCGTCGGCGTAGACGGTGACGCTCTTCGTGCTGCTCGCTGCCTGCCCGGCCCCGCTCTCGCCGGAAAGGGCGGCGGCGAGCCCGAGGGCGGCGGTGGCCAGTCCGGCGGCCAAGAACGTCCCGAGCCGAGTGGGCCGGGCGTGGGTGCGCAGCTTGCGCATGGCGAAGTCCCTTTCAGAACGGGTCTGTTGCCCGGTTGCTCTCCGGGCCGGTGACGCGGTCCGAACGGTACACACACTCGAACGAAAAGTACAGCTCACGGTGCAACGATGGTACGAGACTCGTTCCGTAGTGCGGTTGGCCTGCTCTTTTTATTCCTGGGTTGCGCTCTGGCGACGTACGCATTACCTTTTGGGTGTCGGCGGGACACCGCCACACAGCCCGGAGAGCAACCGGGCGCAGACCCAAACCGAAAGGGACACCCATGTCCGTCACCCTGGCCAAGGCCCCGCGCTCCTTCACCGTCCTCATGCAGGACGGCACCGTGCACGCCGTACTCGTCACCCCCGCCACCCAGGAAGACCGCGATCTCCTCTACTTCGACGCCTACTGGGGTGACTGCCTCGACTTGTACGAGGTGACCGCCGTCGACCGCTTCGGCGCACACCACGAGGCCATCGCTATCTACGACCGCAAAACCGCGATCGAGGACCACATGGACCGCATGGGCATCGAGTACGACGCCGCCCACTCCGTGTACCAGGACCTTCGCGCCTGGGCCCTCGCCATGAGCGCTGCCGACAGGGTCCGCTGGATCAGCCACCCGCTCACGACCCGCGCCCCGCTCACGCACTTCGTGCTCGCCGAGGTCATGCGCGAACACCGCGAGCCCACCCCCGCCTGACCGGCCCGCACCGCACGCCCTCCACCGGGGGGCGGTGCGCACCGCCCCAACTCGCCACACCCGCAAGGAGCACCGCCATGCCCACACAGCCATCCCCCATCAGCGCCCGCTTCGACGTGCACCACCACCCCGACGGTGAAGGCGACGGCTGGAGGGAGTTCATGCGCCTCATCGGTGGCCGCCTCTACTACTTCGAACACGGCTACACCGCACAGGGCTACCAGACCTTCCGCGCCTACGTCCGCACCCCCCGCACTGACATCCCCATCGAGCCGGGCCCCGTCGTGAACTGGCGACTCGTGCACGAGCTGCACACCGACTAACGGCGCCGCTCACCCGCACCCCGTCACGCCAACCACGACAAGCACAACGGTCTGAAACACCGACGCCCTACGCGTGCGCGCGCGTAGAGGGCTCTCAAAACTCGCGAAATCCCGCGCGTTCACCCCCCGAAAGGTCTCCGTACACATGCATGCCTCCACGACCACGGCCCCGCTGTCCCCGGCGCAGGTCACCATGACGCTCGACCAGTGGGACCGGCCCGTCGTCGTACCGCCCGACGATGTCGCGGCCCGGTTGTCCACCTCCAGTGCAGACATGAAGAACTACGGCTACGGCCAGTTCGAGTCGCGCCGCTTCGGCGCCGAGACGTACGAGACGCGCCGCACCATCTTCGATGCGGTTCTTGCCGCCCACCCCGACGCGCTGGGCCTTGGCCAGTACGAGCGGTACGGCACCGGCTACTTCTGCGGCTGGACCGTCGGGGCATCCGGCTGGGACATGGACGCGCGGACCTGGAAGAACTACGCGGCGACCAAACACCTGCACGTGTACGACCTCCACCTGAACCACGACGGCAGCAGCCACTTCGGTTTGTGACCACCCCCGGGCGCCCGCTCCCCGGCGGGCGCCCCGCCCTCCTTGCACTCCTCCTGAAAGGGCCCCTCCGCCATGCCCATCTCCCTGGACAAGACCGTCCGCCCGTTCACCGTCGTCCACCAGCGCGGACAGGTCTTCCACGTCATCCCTGCCCGCCCCATCTTCGAGCCGGACTTTGCGTCGGGCCCGTACGACGAGGTGTGGCAGGACATGTTCGCTCGCCGCCTGAAGTCCACGACGGTCCAGGCCGTTGACCGGTGGTCCGCCATAGAGGCGGCAGCCGAGGAAATCGGCCCCTACATGACCGAGCACGAATGGCTGCTGAGCCGGATCGACCACTACGCGCGCCACAACAAGTCGGTGAACCCGCACCTCCCCGAACGCGGACTCGTCATCGACGTTGTGTTGGAGTCCTCGTTCACGCCCGTGGTCGACCCGACCGGCCCCGCGATCGTGTGGGAGGACGCGGCGGCCGAGGAGCGGCGCGCGTGGCTCGACGAGCAGCCGACAGGGGTTCTCCTGCGTTGGTACCGGCACATTCGGCAGATCGCCCGCTGAACCGCCGAAGAGCGGCCCGGCTCCCTGCTGGGGGTCGGCGCCGACCGTATTTCCCCGTTCCTCGCACGCGACTAGCGCCCGCTCATGGGGTCTGTGGCCTGCGTGCGGGGTCCCCTACCGACCGGCCTGGTCACGCCCCAGGCCCGCCCACGTTGAGGTCCCTCGTGAGTACACCTGCCAGCACTCTCGCCCACCGCTCCGTGTTCGCCGTCCCAGAGGCGGAAACACTGCTCGACACCGTCCGATGGGTGTCCGGGGCGTGGCTGAAGAAGAAGTTCCCCCGCACCACGGTGCAACTCGGCACCGGCCACCACGCGCTCGACGAGTCGTCCCAACTCCTGTCGCAGGCCGCCTATGACGACGGAGGCACCGAGTACGCCACCCGCCTCCAACTCCGCGAGGACAAGGCCGAGGCGACGTGGCGCACCACCGTGACGGCCGCCCGCTGCACCACCGCCCGCAGCGGCACGGTGAGCGTCGACCTGGAATGCTTCCCGAACACCGCTCAGACACTCCGCACCAGCAAACCCGCCATCGTCCGCGAACTCGTGGCGGAGCTGGAGCCGCGTGACGGCATGTCGAGGCTCAGCGTCAACGCGCTGCGCGTCACCCGCGACCGTGTGCACTCCTTGGTCGACGTGCTGTGTGACCCAGAGCGGCAGATGCCCACCCTCGTTGCAGCGCGGCCCATCCAGCACGATCCGCTGTGGTCGAAGCGCGTGGCCGGCACGATGCGGGACGTCGCCGGGGACGCGTCCACCTACCTGCTGTGGGACCTGGACGCGGTCGACGCGTTCCGAGAGACGATCGGCCACGAACACCGAGTCGGCCCCGGCTGCGTCCGTACCTTCCTCCCGCTCGTCGATCCGGCGTGGCCAGCGGACGCGGCCCGGCACCGGCTCCTGGGGTCCACGCGATGGACTGATGCGAGTGACCAGGCGTGGCACGGCATCGCCCGCCGCGTCCACGCCCTTGCCCTGGAGCGTCCATTGCCCCGGCAGCTCTCGACTCTCGCATTCCCCGACCGCATTGCCGAGCAGCATCGGCAGGAGCGCCGCGAGACCCTGGACAAGGCCCGTCTCCTCACCGCGGTCCCCGCGCGGGGGGCGGGGGAGCGCGACGAGGAGCTGCGCGCCGAGGTGACCTTGCTGAACGGCTTGTTGGAGCAGGCCGACAGGGAGCTGTCGGAACTCGGCCGGACCGTGCACTTGGCCGAGCGGACGAACATGTCGATGCAGGAGCAGATCCAGGCCGTCATCACCGACCGGGACGGTGAGGTCGAGGACCACCTGACGACGCTGGACGCGTTGCAGCAGGCGCGGGCCGAGGCCGACCGGCTCCGCCTGCTGCTGCTGCGCCAAGGACGCTCGCAGGACGTCGTGGAGGCGGCCGAGAACCTGCCAGGCATCCCCTCGTCGTTCGAGGCGTTGTGGGAGCGCTTGGGCGAGCTGGAGCACTTGGAAGTGACTGCGGACCGGCGGACGGCTCTAGGGCTCGACGAGCACGCCATGTCGCGTACGTGGGCGGCAAAGTGCTGGACGGCGCTTGTGTCGCTCGACTCGTATGCCGGTGCGGCGAAGGCCGGTTTCAACGGCAACTTCTTTCAGTTCTGCAAGACCCCGCCCGCGGGCGCGAAGCCGTACCCGGTCAAGCAGGTCGCGATGACGGAGAGCGCGTCGACGATGCGCCAGTACGGGCACGAGCGGCTGTTCCCGGTGCCTGGAGGGGGGCGAGTGGAGATGCAGGCTCACCTGAAGCTCGCCGGGCGCGGCCGGATCGCCCCGCGGATGTACTTCCTGGACGACGTGAAGGGGACGCGGGACGCGAGTGCTGGCCGTCTGATCGTCGGGTACATCGGCCCGCACCTGACCAACATGATGACCAACTAGACGCGCGCCCTCGCTTCGTCACAGTGCTCGGTACGCGGCAGGTGGCGAGGCTGTTGTCGCAGGGCGCACTATGCCCACCGTGACGCGTGCTGTACTATTTCTGGTGTTGGCGGAGAGCAACCGCCACAGACCCGAACCGAAAGGGGACCATCATGTCCTTGACCCTGACCCTGCCCACCGTGGAAGACCTCACGGCCATGTGCGGGCCGCTGCGCACCGTCATCGCCGACTCCGGGCCCGTCGACACCCAGCCCGAGCACCACGAGGTGTACTCCTTCGAGATCCTGGGCGGCAAGACGCTGCGGGAATCCGTCATCAACGGCCAGGCCGGACCCCTCCTCATCATCCGGCTCGTCGAGTACACCGACCCGGTCTCCCACGCCACGCGGTACGGCGTGGAGAAGTGGAGCGTCACCGGATACCGCACTGTCGACCACACCGTGCGGCTGGTCTCCGACACCGAGTAC
Organism: Streptomyces sp. NRRL S-920; assembly: GCF_000717945.1. NCBI lineage: Bacteria > Bacillati > Actinomycetota > Actinomycetes > Kitasatosporales > Streptomycetaceae > Streptomyces > Streptomyces sp. NRRL S-920. Next base: position 101,772 of record NZ_JODF01000011.1, on the reverse strand, counting down.
GAGCGGCAGGTCCGCACCGAGTTCGACGCGCCCACGCTCGCCCTGGGCCGGTCGATGAGCAGCCTGGCGACGTTCTTCGACGCCACTGACGTCCTCTGACCAACCGCCCGCACAGGGGCGCAGGTCGAGCAGCGTCCTGCGCCCCGCCCGCCCCGTACCGAAGGACGGCACCATGACCACCACCCGCACAGCCCCGGCCACCCCGACTCCCGCTCACCGCCGCGCCCTGCTCGGTGCACTCGCCCACCCCAAGGGACGCGTACAGGAGACGAACACCCGCGTCCTGGACGCCCTCTACCTCGCCCGCTGGGTGACCGAGGTGACCAACACCGGCCGCGCCGCCGCAGGCGCACACTGGGCCGGATACGACGGGCCGACGTTCCTGGTCATCAACAGCCGCGGGCGCCACGCCCTGCTCACGGAGGCAGGCCGGACCGCGCTCCGCGGCGCCGGAGAGGACGGGTGCCTGCCCGGGGGCACCCCGTGGCCGACAGCGAAGACCCTGCACCGCGACGGCCTGGTCGAGTACCGCGACAGGAACGGCACCGTGCACCCCAACGACGGCGACGACGGCGTACGCGGCCCGCTGCACTTTCCGTACGTGACGGAACTGGGCCGCCGACTGATCACGGGATTCCCGCAGGCGCAGCGCGCCGCCTGACAGCACCGTGGGACGCGCCACCCTCACGCGGCGCGGCCCCGCCCTGAACGGAGAGCACCACCATGAAGACCACCGACGCGAACGCCATCCTCAGCCACCTTTGCGAGTGGGCCAGCCAGCGGGAGGGGAACGCCGACCGGACACGCGAGGCCGGCACCGCGGACGCGTGCACCTGTGTCATCAACTGCGCAGAGGGCCCCGGCGGATGCAGCCTTTCCGGCCGTCGCCACGTCCACCCCCGCACCCGCACCGGCCAGTACGGGCCGTGCCCGGAACACTCCGACGCCCCCGGCGACCTGTAGCCAGCCCTGCACGCCACCCCGCGCCCGGCCCGTTTCCCGGCGGAGAGCAACCGCCGACAGACCCGAATCGAGAGACCCGCATGTTCAACACCACCGTGATCGAGGCGCTTGCCGCGGCCGACGTCCCCGCCTTCTACGACGAGGACCAGAGCCTTCTCATCGCGCACGCCGCGGACGTACCGCAGGACCGAGCCCCCCTTGGTGAACACGTCGTCATCCAGCCCCGCGACAGGGACGGCGGCGGCTACTTCGCCGTGGCCTGGGAGCCCGACGGCCTTGCCGACTACCTGGAGATTGCCGACGTGTACGAGACCTCCGGCACCGACGTGGACCTGTGTGCCCGAGCCGTCGCCGAGTGGTTCACCACCCCGCGGCCGTCTGCCGGGGGCGTACTGCTCGTCGCGCTCGCCGAGTGGGGCATCACCGCGCACACCGACGGCATCGGCATGAGCTACGCCATCCCCGTCGACCCGTCCACACCCGAGGCGGACATCCGCAACCGGCCGCACCTGTCAGTCGGCGACCGCAACCCGTCGGTCGAACACGTCCCGGCCGCACACACGGGCTGGACGCTGTTCCTCCACGACGAGAACGGGGAGCCGGTCGGCGACCCGCTGTACATCAGCGGCGATGGCGGCCCGGTGGACTGCGACAGGGACTCGGCGGCCGTCGCCGAGGCCATCGCCGACTTCCTGACCTCCCCGGCCCACTGATCCACCCTCGGGGCGCGGTCACACACCTCGCCCCGGCCCTCCCACGGGCGGCAGAGCAACCCGCCCCCAGACCCGCACCGAAAGGCAGCCCACCATGACTTCGCCCACCTCTCGCAACCTGGCCCTGAACGTCGAGGAAGCCGAGCTTGCCCTGCGCCAGGCGCGGCGCACCGTCAGCAGAATCCAAGGCCGCTTCGACCAGGAAGCCACCCGGCTCAACGGGTATGAGAACGAGGCCCACCTGTATCCCCGGCACGTCAGCGTCAAGAGGACCAGCGCCGCCCGCGAGCGGTTGGCCATCTGGCGGGAGCGGCTTCAAGAAGCCGAAGCGCTCTACGCTGCCCGACAGGTCGTCACCTGTGCCGCACGGCTCACCTGCGCAGCGGCGTCCGGGCGTCTCCCGGTCCCCGCGTACACGGCAATAAGCTCCCGGCAGCTCAGCGACGAGACGTGGGTGACCAGCAAGCCCGTACCCCTGAGCGCCGAGAGGGCAGACGACCTCGTCAAGGCGTGGAAGCGCACCAAGGGAGCTGTGGTGACGCCCGGCCCCCACGGCGCCTTCACCTTCAGGGCCCCAGGGAAGGTCATCGACCTCCGCCCCATCGCCGGGCCCGCGCCGACCCAGGGCGACGTGCTGCGCGCCGCACTGACCACGTACGGGCTGGCCTCCCACCAGGGCGGCGAGGGCGGCACCTCATTCGTCATGGTCCCGCTCAACGGCAGCTCCAGAGACGACGCCTGGACAAGCCTGCGCCTGCTCATCGCGTCCGGTGAGCGCGCAGACCGGCCCGTTGCGGAGCACGACGAGCCGTGGTCGGCCCACCTGTACGACGCGGACGGCGAGTACGTCGACGAGGTGTACGTCGCAGAGCCCTCCGAGGGGATCGCAGAGGAGGCAGCCGACTGCGCCGCCTTCATCGCCGGGTGGCTGCACGTGTACTCCTCCCTGGACGTGCCGAACTGATTCGCCCGCCGGGGCGCAGCTCGTGACTGCGCCCCGGCCTGTTACGGCGGGAGAGCAACCCGCCCCCAGACCCGCACCGAAAGGCCCGCTCGTGGTTGCCACGGCACAGACCGCCCTGTTCGCCCTGCCCGAACCCCCGACCGCCGCGCCGACCGCGCGATCCGGCAAGCGCCGTACCGTCTTGTCGTACGGGCTCGGGGCGGATTCGACAGCGATCCTGCTGAAGTTCCTTGCCGATCCGGTCGCCTACGGCCTGGAGCCGGACCTGTCCGACCTGGTTGTCGTGCATGCCGTCACGGGCGACGAATGGAGCGATTCCCTGTCGTTCGTCGACCGCCTGGTGCTGCCTCTCCTCGCCGACCGCAAGGTGCGCACGGTCCAAGTCGCGCGCGGCGGGCGGCGGGACTCCGACGGCGTACTCATCCTCGACGACACCCGCACTCCGTGGCACATCTGGGCAGCGGGCCCGTGGCGGCTATCAGACGAGCTGCGGGCGGCCGGGACGGTGCCCCAGATGGCGAACGGACGTAGGACATGCTCCATCCGTTCGAAAGGCTGGGTGCTTGACGCTTGGGCAGCCTTCGAGTTCGGCACGACAGCCTTCCGGCGGGTCATCGGCTACCACGCCGGGGAGCGGCCTCGCGCTGAGAAGGACACCGGCATCCAGGCCCAGATCAACGCCGACGCGGGGCGCATCGTGTGCGAGCCGTACTACCCGCTGATCGAGACGGACGCGATGGACCGGGCCGCGGTCGAGGCGTACGTCTACGCCCAGCTCGGCGAGCGCATCCGCAAGTCGTACTGCTCACAGTGCCCCTTCAGTGCGTCCTGTGCATCCCGCGACCGGCACGAAGAGCGGCTGCGGAAGTACCCGGAGACCGGCGCCGCCGTGCTGATGATGGAGTACGCCTCGCAGGCCCTCAACGAGAAGGTCGCCCTGTACGGGGAGCGGTCGTTGTACCAGCAGCTCGCCGAGGACGAGCGCAACGACGAAGTCCTGACCCGATTCGAGCGGGAGCTGGACGAGGTGCCGTTCGCGCTGTACGAGGTCAGACGCCTCTACCTGCCGGGCCGCACGAAGGACTGCCGCACCTGGCACGGCAAGCGGTGCACCGAGCCGCGGTGGTGGTGCCGCACCAAGCGCTCCACGACATGCCGGCGCGAGCACCAGGCCGCGTACGAGCTGGCGTCAGGCGAGCGGGTCGACACCGCCCCGTGGTGTGACGGCGAGGAAGAGGCGTGCCGGGGCGAGCAGGTCAAGGGGCCCGCGTGGAGGTCGGTACGCACGGTGTGGGAGGGCTCCCGGAGCGAGGCGGACCTGACGCTGATGCAGTGGGGTCGTGAGGCGGGGGCGCGGCTGCGGTCGGGCCAGAAGTCGATGATCAAGCGGGCGCACTACCTGGACGCGGGAGAGGGCTACCCGTCGGCGGCCGCGTACCTGGTGGCCGCTCCGGCAGGGATCGAGGACAAGCAGCGGACGGCGAAGAAGCCGGGCGCCGGGTTCGAAGCGAAGTGGACGGCCGTCACCGGTCTGGTGGGGACGAAGTGGGCGCCAATCCGTCCGCTCGTCGTCCCGAAGCGGGAGCGGACCGCGGGGCCCGTCCCGGTGCGCTACCTGCGGCCACAGCAGCACCCGTCGCAGGTGAAGCTGACTGCCTGAGATGGTGGCCAGATGGACACCACCGTGACGTCTGCTGTACTATTTGGCTTGTTGGCGGAGAGCAACCGCCGACACAGACCCGAACCGAAAGGCCCAGCGCCATGACCGCGCCGTTCCTGTCCACTTTCCTGCCTGACACCCCCCGTAACCGCGACCATCTCCCCGCTGTCTGGCTGCGGGCGCGGGAACTCGGTTACACCACCCGCTCCACCCCGGTCGCCGAGCCCGACGGCTGCACCCGCACCCGGTGCGCCGGAGTGCACGAGGGCTATCCCGGCAGCGAGCACCGGTGGGCGCTGCACTGCCTGCTGTGCGCCGTCGACATCGAGGTCTTCTACAGCCACATGCGTGAGCGCAAGGGCAAGAAGCCTGCCCCGCCCCGCCGTCACAAGGGCTGCCAGTTCTCCGGGCCGCACCGCGCCAAGAAGCGCGCCGCTCGCTACGTCGAACTCGGCCTGGCCATCCCCGACTGGGACACCGACGCCCGCGCCGCACTGGCGGCCTGACCGACCCGCCGCCGGGGCGCGACGCTGCCCGCCGCGCCCCGGCACCCTCCTCCTCCCCAACACCACGCCACCAGGGATAACGCCATGAACCCCACCCACCCGGCCACCCCGTACGGCCCCCACCTTCCCGAAGCGGCCGCCTACCTCCCCGCCGACGACGAGAAGGGCTACCGGGACGTCGTCCTGCCCACGGGCACCCCACACGCGGACGGCACCATAACCGCGCTCAGCGCCCGCCTCGGCAAGCACATTCGCATCGCCATCAAGGACCTGCACCCCCTCCCGGAACTCCCGCCACTTGAGGGCGAACCCACCACCTGGTGGCGCGTCACCAACAAGGCGGGCCAGACGATCACCCAAGTCCAAGCGGACGACTACGCGGAGGCCAAGCACGCCGCCGAACAGGTCCCCGCCGCGCGCAGGATCGCCCGGCGAGAAGGGGGCCTGTCCTACAGGCGCTTGCGGTCCACGGAGCTGTCGGACAGCGACCTGTAACCCACCCGCCGGGGCGCACCCTGCGCCCCGGCCTCCCAACCGCCGTCCCTTCACCTTCCCGACGAGGTCACCGTGTCCGCTCAACTGGCCCTGTTCCCTGACACTGCCCCCGCGCCTGCCCCGAAGCGCGTTCGCCGCATCCACCCGTCCGTTCCCGACGCGCCGACCACCACCATCCCCGCCGCGCTGCTCCGCCTCGCCGACTGGATTCTCCTGAACAGCAGCGGAGGGAAGGACAGCCAGGCGATGGCCTCCCACGTCTGCGCCCTCGCGGCCAAGCTCGGCCTCCTGCACCGCGTCGTGATCGTCCACGCAGACCTCGGCGATGTCGAGTGGGAGGGCACCCGCAAACTCGCCCAAGAGCAGGCCCGCCGCCTCAGCGTGCGCTTCGAAGTCGTCAAGGCCGAAGGCGGTGACCTCCTTGCGCGCACCGTTGCACGGTTCTTCAAGCTCAAGGCGAAGGCAGAGAAGGAAGCGCGAGAGCAGGGCCTTGACCCCGCCACAACCAAGATTGCTCCAGCCTGGCCTTCGGCCTCGGCGCGATGGTGCATGTCGGACCTGAAGCGGGGCCCGATCCGAAAGCTGATGACGCGGCTCGTCGCCGAACTCGGCGACCTCGGCCGCCCTGTGCGCATCCTGAACTGCATCGGCCAACGGGCCGCTGAGTCGCCGCCGCGCGCGAAGCTCGCCCCGGTCGAGATCGACCGCCCGGCCAGCAACGGCAAACGCCACATCACGACATGGAGGCCGATCCACGGCTGGACGGACGCCGAGGTCTGGAAGGAGATAGCCCGCTCCGGTCTGCCCTACCACGAGGCGTACGACTGGGGCATGAGCCGCCTGTCCTGCTCGTTCTGCGTCCTCGGCTGTGAAGCAGACGTCGTCCTCGCCGCACGGCTGCGCCCGAAGAAGGCCACCGAGTACATCGCCGTCGAGAAGCAGGTCGGCGCCGACTTCAAGAACGGCCTGTCCATGCGGACGATCGTCGAGCGCGCCAAGGCCCTGGATGCCGAGCACGGCGAGTTGCGGCGGCCCCCGCGCGGCACAGCCCTCTCCCGGTACGTCGGCAAGAAGGCCACCCGCAAGTACCTCAACCGCGTCGACCGAGGCCGCCTCGACCTGGCGGCCTGACCACCCGCCCCACCACGCGCCGGAGAGCAACCGGCGCACAGACCCGAACTGGAGAGACCCGCATGCCACGCACCACCCGGCCCCACACCATCGCCGGACACCTCACGGCCGGTGGCCTCACGGACCTACGTCTGACTGAAGACGAGCAGCACCAAGGGCACCCCGGTCGGCATGAGCACGAGGGGTTCGCCGTACGCAACTACAGGGCCAAGGACGGCACACTGCTCACCGTCGCGGGAGCGTACGGACCGGACTGGTACATGACCTTGGCGCAGATCCGGTTCCGCCTGGAGCGGCCCTACGTGAAGTGCACCGTTACCGATGACGCGCCGGGCCTAGGAGACCACGAGGTCCTGGTGCGGTGGGCGACTTCCGCGGAGCTGCGAGCCCGCAGGCAGGCCCAGGCCGTTCGGCAAGCTCCGCTCGTCCGGATGCTGCGCCAGCAGGACGCTGCTGTGAAAGCAGCGGTCCAGCGGAAGGCACTCGAAGACGCGGGCCAGTCCGCTCTGTGGTGACGCGGCCCTGCCGGGCGGTGTCAGCACCGTTGAATGCGCTGAGCCCCGGACGGTAGTCCGGGGCTCAGCGCTGGTTAGGCGCGGCGTCAGGTCAGCAGGAAAGCCGTGGCGGTCGCAGCACCAAGGCAGAAGCCAGCCACGGTCTGGGCGATGGTGTGGTAGGTGAGGGCCACCCTGGACCAGCACACGGCCAGTGTCAGGACATAGGCGAGCAGCCACCACGGAGAGTGGACGGTGGCGAGCAGCGTAGGCACAGCGGCGGCAACCGCGCTGTCCACGCTTATCTTCCATTTCCCAAGGGAGTTCACGGTCAGAAGGCCAACGGTCATAGCCCATAGGGCGACCATGGCCACGAGGAGACCAGTCGGTGCGTGACCAAGGAGCATGGCGAGCGAGCCGAGGCCGATCGACGTCAGAATGACGAGAAATATTGGCGCCCTCTTCGCGCGGTCCACCACATGTCGGTCACCCCATGTGCCGCGCTTGCGCTCCCACTCGATGTACCCCGCCGGGATGAGCCCCGCGCACAGCGCACCGAGCAGACCCCAGGGGATACCTGTCCAGTCGCCAGCGGCTGCCAGGCCAATACCGACCATGCCGACCACGAGGACGTTGCGGGGCTGGAGAACATCAGTGACCGTCCGGGCCGCAGTGACGTCGTTTGTCATGCCGTTGCCCCCGCGACGGCAAGCAGGCTCTCCACCTGGGCCACGTTGCTCTTCTTGTAGGCCCTGGCCACCTGCCGCAGCCACGCGACCTCTCCGGCCTGGTCCGTGGCCGCGGGCTGCTCGAATGCCGCGACCGAGCCCGCCGGCACACCTGACGCCTTGGCAGCGAGCGCGGCCTTGATCCAGTACGCCTGAGCTACAGAGCTACGGGCCGTCTTTGTTTTGGCGGCCGCCATCAAGCCGTCGGGTACGTGGTGACGTAGCTTCTCGATCGCGTCGGCGACATCGTGAATCCACCGGTCGAGCCGGAGTTCAGCGTCCATCTCTCGTCGAGTCAGTTCGTGGTACCGGGAGCGCGGCGGCTCCATCGGAATAGCAGGAAAGGCGGCCATCAGCTCCCGCCACATCGGGTACAGGCGCGCGAGGGACAACCAGGCTCGGGCACGTCGGAGTCCCTTCTCCGAAGCCGGGACCGACACCCCAAGCGCGAACAGCACGAACAGAAGAAGCTGCATTGCCTCGGTGGAGGTCTCGACCTTGTGTGCAACTTCGGTGCTGGGGTGAACGGCGAGCCAGATCCACATGGCCACCATGCGGCCGAAGGAGTAGGTGACGCCGAGGACCATGGCGGAAGCCATCATGCCCAGACCAACGCGCAGCAGGCTGCGTTCTTCGCGTCGGAACGCTCCGGCCCACTGGTAGAGGCAGATGGCCGATGCGGAGCCCAAGTAGATGTAGAAGACGGTCATATAGGCGGTGGCGCCCCATTGACCGGCGTGGTCGCTGACGAAGTGGTCGCTCGGTATCGACCGGTCGACGATCGTGAAGAACATGATCGTCATCAGGGCGAAGCTGGCGAGCGCTGTCTTGGTGGCCGCGCGTTGGATGACGCGGCTCACTCGTACGGCACGAGCCATCTCGCCGTCGGCGGGCCCGTGCCCGTACACGGCAACGATGTAGTACATGATCGCCAAAATCGCCGCGCCAGCGGAGTAGTGCTTGAGCAGGACCGAGGCGTCGGTGATCGAGCTGTTGTTGAGCCCGATCCGCACAACCTCGGTCTTGGTCCACAAGGCGATGGAGAAGCCCAGGAAACAGCCCCAGAGGGATCTGCGGCGGGCGTCGGAACCGCCAAGCGCGCGCCAGATCGCGACAGCGGTCATCAGGGCGGCTACGAAGTAGCCAGCTATGTCGAGCACGGGGGTCCTTGCGTTACGAACGGCGGAAAAGGTTGCGAAGACGACGCTTTAGCCGATAGCCGCTGCCACCGGCAGGCCGAGAGAGGGTGTCATCCAAGCGGCCGAGCATGTCGTCGCTCGGCAGGTCGCGAGCCATGCGGGGGATGAGGGAGGCGCCGAGTTCGGCGATCTTCTCCTCGACCGTGCGGTAATTGGCGCGGGCCTGCACAGTGGCTTCGCCTGCTTGGACGCGCTTGATCAGCCCCGGACCGAAGGCCGGCAGCAAGGCCTGGAGTTCGTCGGGCGAGAGCTGGGTGCCGTGGTCAAGCCACTCGTGGACCAGCTCATGCAGCATGACGTGCTCGGTCAAGTAAGCCGACGGTCGCTCGCGGTACAGGACGACACTGAACTGGGTGTCCTTGATCCGCAGCCCGCAGGCCGTCCTCGCGGTGATCAACGAGTCAGGGATGGGCTGAATGATGATGCGGCGCCCACGCGCTTTCTCCATGTTGATCCGCAACTGCTCCACCGAAAAGGGGTTGGGGATCGGAAGGTCCGCCAGCCCCGTCCTGCACCGCTCTTGCACCTCACTGAGAGACGGCCCAGAAGAACTCGAGTCCGTCATGTCCCAGCCGGACGTTCCTGCGCCTCCTGGCGCGCCTTCTCCATGATGTCGAGGGCGAAGTTGAGCAGGTCGGGTGGGAGCCCTTCTTCGCTAATGCCCCGCCCTGCGATCCCGCTGATACCGCCAGCGCGCTTGTCGGCCAGGAAGCGGAGCCCGGCGGCGACTTCTGCCTCGACCTGCGATTCCGGCTTGAAGAAGCGCCAGTCACAGTCAAAGCCGAGGCCCATGGCCTTCAAGGTCTCGTCCCTGACCTCGGTGATCTCGCCTTTGCGGAGCTTGCCGAAGTAGCTGTGAGACAAGGCGCCCCCGCGGCCCGCCACGATCCGACAGAATTCACGGTCGCTCGGGGCACCATCCGGGTACGTCTCCTCCAGCAGGTAGTTGATCTTCTCCTGCAAGGTGCGTGGCTCCAACTTGTCGCCAGCACTCATCTCCGCCCCCAGGTTGTTCATGTCCAACTTTGCGTCGTATGCCACAAATGGCTTCGCCACTCTAGTCCACGCCGTTGGCCCTGAGCGCGATGTGTGTCTACGCCCTGTCTACGCACTGACCTGGGAACTTCTCCTGCATAGATCCGGCTTGCGTAAACACTCTACGTCACTGTTAACTCCATGACACACAGGGTCGCCCCGCGGGGGGTACGGCCATGCTTCGCCATGTCCCAACCTGGGGCACCTAACGCGATGGAATATGGGACGAACCGTGACGATCTCCGACGCAGTGCCCCTGCTCTGGACCTCCAGCCTGCGGACGTCCTCGGCTCGGAGAGCTGGCGCACCGCAGCTTCTCGGGCTGGAGAACTCCCTTGAGTTCCGCGTCGGCCCCGAACATGGACCCGCAGAAGCCATGCGCCGTTCGCAACGGTTCGCGGCCATGGTGCTGCCGGCGATGCTGGCAGCGGTCCCCGGAGCCGAGGCCGCCGCGGAATCGGTCCTGGCCGTGCTCGCGGAACTGGTCGACGTCACCGCCCGACACCGGGCGAGCGTCGACCTGTCGGGCCGGATCTCGTGCGACGGGTCCCACGCACTGCTCACCGTCGGGGAGATGAACCAGGTGCTGCCGCAGCCCGAGGAGGAACCGGGCCTGTACCTCGTGCGCCGTCTCACCGACGACTTCGGGCAGTACCAGGGTGACGACGGCGGGCGCGTGACTTGGGCGTCAGTGCCGGTCGGGCTGAATGGCTGGGCGCTTTAAAGCAGCCGAGAAGCCGACCTCGAAAAATGGGATTTACCCTCTGGGAGATCCCCGCCTCCGAAGTCGCGTAACCGAGCCGTCGGCGATCCAGAAGCCACCGGGATGCAGGTCCGAAGGCCGCCGTATTTTCGTAGCGGAGATGCTCGAAACTCACTCTGATCGCCTTGGATCGGTGTCGTTCAGTACGCGGTGATGGTCAAGGGGATACGGTGCACCGCCTGCTCTGGCGGGAGCCTCGAATTATGGAGCCGCCTCGCTCGGGAAATGTCAGCGCATAGCTCGACCGCTTGCAGGCCGCGTGACGCACGCCACGCTCAGTGTCCACATATTGGACACCGCTTGTTCGCTCCGCGTGCTCCGGAGTGGCGCACTGCCTCAGCCTCGTGGGAGCCTTGCGAGCCCGGACACTTGCTTGGTGCTGCGCCAGTCAGGGCAGCGAAACTTGGGCGGGCCGTACGGTGGGGAAGCGTAAGTAGCCACGAAGGTAGCCACGGAAGTGGCCATCCAGGGCGTTTGCGCAGGTCATAGCGATACGGTGACTCTCCCCGGCGTACAGCTGGGCTCGTCTGTCCCCCAGCGGGACCCCGGATCGCACCGGTTCGAATGAGATCTCGCGGCTACGTACGTAGTCATGAAGGCGGCCATACCTCGCCGTCTCGGAGGTACAGCGGCCGTCCCGCGTCCAGTGCCTTCAGGGCCTGCTCGAACCGGCGCCGGGTGCGGTCCCGGAGGCGGCCGGCGGCTTCGGCGGCCGTGACGAAGGCGGCTTCGGACAGCTCGTCGTCTCGTGGCCGTAGCCGGTGGATCTGGTCCTCGGTCGGGGTGCCGCTGTCGAAGATGAACGCGAGCTGATCATCCCAAGGGCCGTGCGGGGCCACCCAGTCCACCACCAGCAGTCCGAGCAGCGAGACGCGCAGGCCGAGTTCTTCCATCAGTTCACGACGTACGGTGTCCTCCGGCGGCTCGTTGGCCTCCGCCATCCCGCCGGGCAGATCCCATCCCGGTTTGTAGGTGGGGTTCACCAGGAGCACACAGCCGGACGGATCCCGCAGCAGCACATCGGCCGCCACGCGTTTGCGGGCCTGCTTGGCGTTGCCCTCCGCGAGGTACGCATTCCACGCGTCGGTGTCGGCGGGATCGGGTGCTGTGGGCTCCATGCGGTGGTGCCTCTCGGGGGCGGCGGAATCAGATCGGCCAGCAGGAGCATTCTGGCGCGGCGTGCATCATCGAACCGCGCCAGGTACTCCCGGACCGGCCGGTACCCCCGGTGTGGTTCCAGCAGCCGTCGTAGCCCGTCAAGCTGCTGCACCACACGGACCGACCCGAGAGTCGGGCTTGTACCGAGCAGGTCGTGGCCGACGCTCACCGCGGCGTCCAGGTCACCCCGGCGCACGTGGATGTCCACCAGGCTGATCCGGCTGAGAGCCAGGGACCGCGCCCGGGCCGCCTCGCGCAGCGCAACAGCTTGTTCGGCATGCGTCAATGCCTCGTCGTACTGATCCAGGTCACGCAGGGTCAGAGCTGACTCGCTGGCCAGCGCGGCGGCGTCGAACGGGCTCAGCCATGGGTGATCGGCAGCGGGTGAAGCCGCCAGGTCGCGGTGCGCTGGGACGCGACCGCCAGCGCACGCGCCTGCATGGAGTGCAGCCGCGCCGTCAGCGCGGGAATCCGAGGCCCCTGCGCTGCCAGTTCGAGCCCGGTCCGCGCCCAGCCGACAGCACCGGCCGCATCCCCGGCCTCAAGGGCAAGGTGGGCGCTGCTCGCAGCGACGTGCGTGGCCAATGGGAGGTCACCAGAGGCGCGGGCCAGAGGGAGCGCGCGGGTGAAATGCTGGGCCGCGCGGTCGTCATGACCGGAGTCATGACCCATCCAGCCCGCCATCTCGGTCAGGGCGGCTGCGGCGGCGAACACCTGCGGACCGCTGCCGATGTCGACCAGCCGGGGTGCCACCCGGTCCGACAGGTGCCGGACGACAGCCCCGTACAACCTGCCGCCGCCGGTCTGCCGGTCTGCGCTGCGGAAGTGATCCATCGCCACCAGGTCGTCACCGTCCGGCGGCGGCCGGTCCGTCCGCTCGTGTTCGGCGGTCGCAGGCGCGGGCTCCCACGAGCGGCGAGCCAGCCCCAGCAGACGGCCGGGGACGTGGAAGGCGTCGGAGATCTGCTCGAACAGGGTCAGCTTCTCCACCCGGCTCTTGCCGTTCATGTAGTCGTACAGCCGCCCCTGCGTGATGTCGACTGCGGCGGCGATGCGCCGCGTACTGACACCGCGCGCATTGAGCATCCGGAACACCGCGCCCATGTCCCGCTCGGCGCACGCATGGAGCAGGCGTTCATCTCCGAACAGACCGGAGACGACCTCACGCGGGTCCGGTGACAGACGGCCCATCTGCGACTCCCCGGAGTAGCGAATGGAACCGATGGCAGGGCCAACGTCGCTGACCTGACTTCGCGTTGGAGCCACCTTCTGGAGTCTCCCCGTCCTCTCCTCCGCGCGTTGACTGGCTGTCAGCCGCCGGGAGACGCGCCTGTGCATGCACCTCGGCGTCGCCCCGCACGCAGGCTTCTCCCCCCGAGGCACGCAGGCGGGGCATTCCCCAGCCGCCCAGATCAAGGCGTGACGATGACCATGACCAACGAGCGAGTGAGTCCAGGGCAATATCCGCGCCAGAGCGCCACCCTCGTGAGCGAGGCCACCAGTGTTCCAGTGGCGCGTCAGATAGTCCGCGAGGCATGCGCGGAGTGGGGCATGGACCAGGACACCGCAGAGACTGGCACGTTCCTGATCTAGTCCCGCCGCATGCCCGAGCTGCACATCGTTGGACCAGACGCCATCGGCGGCCGTGGACTCCTCCTGGTCGACGCCCTCTCCGACCGCTGGGGGACCGATCTCCTTCCCTGGGGCAAGCGGGTCTGGGCCGAGATCGCGATCAAGGTCGGCCACCAATGATCGGCCGGGCCGCATGCTGCGGCTCTCGCCACGCCGGACCCGTCCCCCATAGCCCTCCCTGCCGCTGTGCGCGGCAGTCCCTCAAGCGCGAGGGAGATCGCAACGCGCGCGCCCTATCCCTTGGGGCGGATAGGCCAACTACCTCCTGGCCGGGGCACAACGCTCGTTCACACGAATTGCCCCGGCTGAGCCCTCTCGCCGTCCGGAAGCCCTGGGCGGCGACTGCCGCTGTCGGACCACCTGAGAGACGAGGAGACTCATGCAACAGCCCTTGACGTCACTGGTTCAGGTCAAGCCCTGGGGACTCGGACGCATGCGGCCCTACCCGACTGCGGCCGTCCTCTCCGCTGCCCGGCCCGTCCTCGACCCGCACACGCAGGTCCCCGCGTGGGTCGGCCCCGACGGCGCACCGCTGACGGCGGAGGCCAAGCACAAGCGGTCGGAGACGTCGCAGGAGACGAGCACGAAGACCAGTCTGGACGGCACCCCGGACCAGGGCAGCGACCAGAACGGGGACTCTGACTGATGGCTGTGGGTGGGCCGCCCGTCCTCGTCGTCACGCGCCTGGACGACGCGACTGCGGATGAAGTGATCACCGAACTGGACCAGCGTCGCGTGCCAGTGGTCCGCCTGGACCCCGGCGACTTTCCCCGCGAGGTGACCCTGTCGGGCACCTTCGCCGCCATCGGGACCGGCGGCACCATCGCCACCGCGTCCCGGAGCGTCGACCTGGGGAACGTTCGCTCGGTGTACTGGCGGCGGCCCACCCCCTACGCCGCCGACCTTGCCATGGACGAGCAGACCGGGCGGTGGGCCGTCGAAGAAGCCCGCTACGGCCTCGGCGGCATCCTCGCCGCTCTCCCCGGCGCGCACTACCTGAACCACCCATGGCGCAACCGGGACGCCGAGTACAAGCCAGTGCAACTGGCCACGGCTGCCACCTGCGGCTTCACCGTGCCGCCCACGCTCATCACCACGACCCCGAGCGCGCCCGCACCTTTGCCGCCGAACACGGGCCGGTCCTCTACAAGCCGCTCAGGGAAACCGAGTACACCGATGACACCGGCCGCCCGCTCACCGTGTGGATCGAGGACGTCATCCCAGATCAGGTCGACGACCGTCTACGTCACACCGCGCACCTCTTCCAGCAGCGCGTCAGCAAGTCCGCCGACATCCGCCTCACTGCCGTCGGCGACTACCTCACCGCCGTCCGTATCGACGGTTCACCTGGCGTGGCTGGCGCCGCCACTACGACCGGCTCTCTTACGCCCCCGTGCCCGTCCCCCCGGCCATCGCCAGAGGAGTGCGCGCCTACCTCGAAGCTTTCGGACTCAGCTTCGGCGCCTTCGACTTCGGTCTGGACCGTGATGGCGTCTGGCACTGGTATGAGTGCAACCCCAACGGTCAAGTGCGACACGAAGCCGCACGAAACAACTGATCTGCGTTTGAAGGGAGAAACGGAAATGCTGGATCCGGACTAGTGCCCAAGGTCCGTCCCCATGCTCACATGCGTCTTCCGGTAACGGAGAGGTGTGAAGCTGAGCATAAAGCCCAAGGGCATCCAGGCCATCTGGAAGCCACAGGCGAGGGGAAGACTGGACGGGTTAGCGCAAGCGAACCTCTGTTGACGTCTCGTTATCGGGAATCTGCTTGATGGTTAGCAAGCGGCAGACGCAGGACCCGATGCTGGAAGGCATCAGACGGCCTCCGGGGTTTGTCCACCGGGGAGTAGGGCACCGTTGGTCCCGGGATTAAAGAGGAACCCACCCCAGTCGCATGTTGTGCGTGCGGAACGTGGAAACCCCAACAGGGTCCGGAGGCTACTCCGGTAAGCCGACCGCAAGGAAGGACCAACTCCCTGTGGGAACAGGATGACCCAAGAAGCTAAGGCCGGCACTCCGAAAGGAAAGGGGAAAAGGGGCATGCGGTACCTTCACTGCCGTCTCCATAACCCGCCGGACACGGGTTCAAGTAGCCCGGCTCGAAAGAGCGCCCACGTGGGTCAGGTGAGCCTTTGGAGTACCCCTGCGAAGACATCGGAACCCAGCGGACAAGTTGGACGTCGAGGAAGGGTGACGTGGTGAGTATGCGTCACGCGACCGAGATGAACGGACCGCAGGACGACCTCGATCTCGACTGGCACAGCATCGACTGGGCCAAAGAGGAAGAGAACGTACGGCGCCTTCGGCAGCGCATCTTCAAGGCTGTGCAGGAAAACGACTGGAAGAAGGTACGCAACCTTCAGAAGCTCATGCTGCGCTCGCGGAGCAACACGCTCATCAGTGTGCGACGTGTGACGCAGCAGAGCACTGGCCGCAAGACGGCGGGGATCGACGGGGAACGGGCACTCACACCCCATGGACGTGCCCAACTGGCGATGGGCTTACAAGCCTCATCCCAGCCCTGGCGATCTCGACCGGTCAAGCGGGTGTATATCCCGAAGAGCAATGGAAAGAAGCGCCCACTGGGCATCCCGGTGATTCGAGACCGTGCCATGCAGGCGCGTGTCAAGAATGCACTGGAACCTGAGTGGGAGGCTCAGTTCGAGATGCGGTCATACGGATTTCGTCCTGGCCGTGGCTGTCACGATGCGATCCAGTCCATTTTCAACACTCTCTCCGGCGTCGGGTATGAGCCGAAGAGGCAATGGATTCTGGATGCCGACCTGTCGGCGGCCTTCGACAAGATCGACCACGCCCATCTGATGATGATGATCGGCGAGTTCCCTGCGAGGGGTCTCATCGTGAAATGGCTCAAGGCTGGCGTGATTGAGAATCGAAGGTTCTCGCCGACGGAAGAGGGAACCCCGCAAGGGGGCGTGATCAGTCCGCTGCTGCTGAACATTGCCCTTCACGGGATGGAGGAGGCCGCAGGGTGCCTGTACAGGACCGTTAAGGGACGTAAGTCCTATTCGGTAGCGGGCACTCCGGTGCTGGTGAGGTATGCCGATGACTTCGTGGCCATGTGTCACAGCAGGGAAGAGGCGGCCAAGGTCAGGGCCGAACTGGAAGATTGGCTGAAACCCAGAGGTCTCAGCTTCAATGCCGAGAAGACTAGGATCATCCATGCCGCGGATGGGTTCGACTTTCTCGGCTACACCATCCGAAGGTTCGGCAAGAAACTGATCATCAAACCGAGCAAGGCGGCGCAGGGGAGAATCCGGAAGAGGCTCAGTGAAGAGGTCCGTGCACTGCGCGGTGCCAACACCGAGGCCATCTTGCGCAGGCTCGTCCCCATAGTTAGGGGCTGGTCGGCGTACTACCGGAACGCTGTCTCCAGCGAAGTGTTTGAAGCGCTGGATACCCACATGTGGCGAATCCTCTACAAGTGGGCAAAGCACAGCCATCCCAAGAAATCGAAGAACTGGGTCGTGACCCGGTACTTCGGGAGGTTCGAAAAGACCAGAAACGACAAGTGGGTGTTCGGCAACCGCGTCAGCGGTGCCTACCTCCCCAAGTTCGGCTGGACGAAGATCGTCCGACACCAGATGGTCAGGGGTGCCGCGTCTCCGGACGATCCGGCGGTACGCGACTACTGGGCCAAGCGGCGGCGCACCAAGACACCGCCTCCCATGGACAAGACAAGTCTCTCCCTGGCCTGGCGCCAGAAGGGAGTCTGCCCTATGTGCGGGGAGACGTTGATCACCGGTGCCGAGTACGAACCGGACAATCCACGGGAGTGGATCGACTGGTTCGACGCGATGAGGCGGCGGCTCCACCGCCACCACCTCATCTACCGACGCGACGGCGGGTCGAATGCTCGATCAAACCTCCGCCTCGTGCACTCCGAATGCCACTCTCAGCACCACGCGAACGATGGCAGGAAGAACAGCCAGAACGTATAACTGCACGCCTCTGTGGCTTGCTTGAGCCGGATGCGGTGAAAGTCGCACGTCCGGTTCTGAGGGGGCCGGGGTCCAGCAATGGGCTCCGGCTACCCGACTGGGCCTGGTTCCCCGACCACATCACTACTCCCATCAAGCACGCCATCGCCGACCGCCTACAGCATGGAGCCCTCGCATGACCGACCCCGCCGACCTGCGCCGCCAACTCGCCGCCGCTGTCCCCGTGGACGACCCGGCATGGCGCACAGCCCTCCAAACGGTGCCCCGTGAACTCTTCCTGGGCAACGGCCTGTTCCAGTTCGACGGCCGCCAGTGGACCCCCGTGCACCGCGAACGGATCGACCCCGGAATGTGGCTGAGGCTCGTCTACCAGGACACCACCTGGGTCACCCAGGTCGACGGCACCACCGCGGTCGATGCCACCGGACCTGTCACCGGTCGCCCCACCTCGTCCAGCACACTGCCCTCCCTGATCGTGCGCATGCTCGACGTCGCCGGGATCAGCGAGGGTCACAAGGTGCTGGAAGTCGGCACCGGCACCGGCTATTCCACCGCCATCCTGTGCAGCCGCCTCGGCGACAACGACGTGTACTCCATCGAGTACGACCCGGGCTTGGCCGCCGCGGCGGCCGACCACCTCCACGCCGCCGGGTATCACCGCACGCTGATTACCGGCGACGGCCTCGCCGGACACAAGGACGACTCCGAATACGACCACATCGTGGCCACCTGCGCCGTCCGCCACATCCCTACAGCGTGGTTGTACCAAGTACGCGCCGGCGGAACCATCACCACCACCATCAGCGGATGGATGCTCGCCTCCGGACTCGTCCGCCTCACCGTCCAGGACGACGGCACCGCCACCGGCCGCTTCCACCCCGACCAGGTCAGCTACATGCTCGCCCGCCCCCACGAACGCCCACCCCGACCCACCTTCCAGCAGCATCCCGGCCACACCCGCGCCACCCGCGTGAACCCCGCACTCCTGCAAGACTGGACAGGACAGTTCCTCGCTCAGCTCACCGCACCGTCCGCCGAACTCATGACCACCGGCACGGGCGTGGTCCTCGTTGACGTCGCCACCGGATCACAGGCGTGGACCGAACCGGACGGATGCGGCTGGACGGTGCACCAGCACGGCCCTCTTCGCCTCTGGGATCAGGTGGAAGACGCACTCACCGCCTGGCAGGGCGCGGGCTCACCCCCACACTCGGACCTCGGCCTGACCGTGGACCCGGACGGCACCCAACGCGTGTGGCTGGGAACACCCAAGGGCCGCTCCTGGAACCTGCCGGTCTGACCTACCGATCAGAAGGGCGCCCGCTCGCTCCGGGGGCGCTCTTGAGGTGAGCGCTGAGCTGCTGGAACGTGGTCCAGGCCTTGGGGTCGGTGCCGTCGCCGAGGGGGTAATGCAGCGCGGGACGCGCGGCCGGGCCGAGGGGGACGGGGTGCAGGGCCAGTGGCGGGCGGCCGGCGTGGGCGAGGCCGATGTCGTGTACGGCGTGGGGGCCGAGCGTGAAGGTGAGGGGGCTCGGGAGCGGCTCGAAGTGCGGCGGGACGGTCAGCTCGCGGCGGGCGGTACGGAGCGTGGTGAGCATGGACGTGAGGTTGTGCTCGGCGGCGAGGGTTTCGACGAGGGGCGTGACGGCGTCCAGAGGCAGTCTTTCGCCGGACGCGTGGCCGAGGGTGAGGGTGGCGTGTTCCTCGACACCCGCGGGGGTGCGGGTGATGCGGAGGGTGGCGATGGCCGGGCGGTCGGGGTGGCCGATGACGGCGAGCCAGGTGGGTTTCGGGGCGCGATTCCGGGCGAGGTCGGTCAGCTGGCGGGTGGACCAGGGGAGGGCGATGGGCTCGGCGGTGTTCCAACCGGCGGGCGGCCTGCCGGTGAGGTGGTGGAAGGCGGCCTCTAGGGCGTGTCCGAGGGTGAGGTCCTCGGTGGCGGGGTGCGTGGTGTGCAGGGAGAGGGTGAGCTGGCGTTCACCCGTGCCTGTTCCCGTGCCGGTGCCGGTGGAGGCGGAGGCGGGTTGGAAGGCGGGGGCGCGGCGGGCGTTGCCGTCCTCGTCCCGTACGGGGTTGAACGCTCCGTCATTCCAGTGGAGTTGGGCCCCGCCGAGTCCGTCGTAGTAGCCGCAGTCGGGATCCTGGACGACCCAGCGGTTGGGGTGGGCGCGAAGGGCGTCGCGAGCGGGGAGGGTGAGGCGGGTGTGGGATGGGGTGAGGAGCTGGAAGGCGCGGTCGGTCCCGGCGGCGGTGCGCACGGCTTCGGTGAGCCAGGTCGTCATGGCGACGACGGGGCGGTCCTGCATGACCACGACGGCCTGGGCCGTGACGAGGTCCAGGGCCGGAGCCGAGGTGGCGGCCGGGGCCGGGAGCTTGGTGGTGTCGGTGGTGAGGGGGACGACGTCGGTGTGGGCGGCGTCGGGGGGCCAGACGGCGCCGCCGAGGACGGCGGCGACGCGTCCCGCGAAGGAGCCGGCCAGCCGTGCCGCTTCGGGGACGGCGGTGGTGGCGCGGGCCTCTGTCCACCAGAACGGGCCCTGAGGGATCGGTACTTGACTGCCCAGGAGGCGCCCGGCCTCGCTGGGGACGTGGACGAGCTGGGGCGCTTCGATCGAGACCAGCGGGTGACCGTCGGGCGCGCAGAGCTGGACGACGGGGCCTTGGGCCACGGTGCTGACGCCCAGGTCGGGGCCGCCCGCGAAGAGGCCCGCGAGGATGGTGTCGACACTGGGCATGTCGGGGGTGAGGGTGATGACGTCCTTGGTCACGGGCGCTCTGCTTCTTCCGATTCCGGTGCCGGTGCCGGTGCCGGTGGCGATTCGGAGTCCGGTGCTCGGTCCGGCTCTGCCGTCAAGGCGGTCTGGATGAGTTGGTGGCGGCGTCCGCGGCGGACGAGGGTGCCACGCCCGGGCGGTTGGGCCGAGGCGTACAGCCCAGGGAAGAGCTGGCCTTCCGTGCGGTCGCCGGTCATGAGCAGGGCGGTGGCGCCGGTTTCGC
Source organism: Streptomyces sp. NRRL S-920 (assembly GCF_000717945.1). Classification (NCBI taxonomy): domain Bacteria; kingdom Bacillati; phylum Actinomycetota; class Actinomycetes; order Kitasatosporales; family Streptomycetaceae; genus Streptomyces; species Streptomyces sp. NRRL S-920. The sequence continues at coordinate 81,370 of NZ_JODF01000011.1, read as the reverse complement.
GCAGGGTGCTCAGGAACGGGTCGTACAGGGCGCGGGAGGCCCCGGCGACGCGGCGGGTCACGATGAAGTGCAGGCCGACGTCCTGGGCCGAGGAGATGTAGGGCAGGAACGCGGCGAGGGGTTGTTGGCCGGCGGTGGTGAGGATGTCGTAGTCGTCGATGAGGATCACGATGCGGGGTCCGGTGAAGGTGGGCCCGTCGGCGAGCGTGTCCGGGTCGGCGGTCTCGGGCAGCCGCTTTTCGAGTTCGCCCGCGATGCCGGTGGCGAGGGCTGCGGCGAGCTTGGCGTTGTGGGCGTATCCGCCGCGGTAGGGCTCGGGAATGTGGCCGCGCAGGCCGCGGCGGGGGTCGAAGACGCCGAAGACGAGGTCCTTGTCGGTGTGGCGGTCGACGAGCTGCCGGGAGATGAGTTTCACAAGGTTGGTCTTGCCGCATTCGTTGTCGCCGAGGATCAGCAGATGCTGGTCGGTCCCGAAGAGATCCAGGAGCGCGGGGGCGAGGGCGTCCTGGTCCACGCCGAGCGGGATGCGGGCCGGTTCGGCGGCGGCGGAGAGCAGCTGGGCGGCGGGCAGGCGGGCGGGCAACACGCGTACGGGGGCGGCGAGTTCGCCGTGCCAGGTGGCCCGGGCGGTGCGGGCGGCCTGTTCGAGGGCGGAGGCGATGTCACCGGTGGTGGCCAGGCCGTCGATGCGAGGCAGCGCCACCTGCGCGAAGAGCTTGCCGTCGGTCAGGGCCCGGCCCGGGGTGTCGGGGGAGAGCGTCTCGGAGAGCTTGCGGTCGATGGAGGAGTCGGAGGGGTCGTTGAGGCGCAGTTCGACACGGCTTCCGAACATGGACTGGGTGGCGATGCGTACGTCGTTCCAGCGCAGCATTCCGGCCACGACGTGGATGCCGTAGCCGCTGCCGCGCTTGAGGAGGTCGGCGACGGTGTCGTCGAGGTCGGTGAACTCGTCGCGCACCGCGCCGAATCCGTCGATGAGCAGGACGACGTCGGTGGAGTTCAGTTCGGTGAGGCCACCCTGGGCGCGCAGGCGCCGGAGCTGGTCCACGGAGTCGATGCCGTGGGCGCGGAAGAGTTCCTCCCGGGCGGCGAGTTGAGCGCGGACCTCGGCGACGGTGCGGGCGGCGCGCTCGTGGTCGGCGCGGCCCGCGATGCCACCGACGTGCGGCAGCCCGGACAGCGCGGAGAGTCCGCCGCCCACCAGGTCGAGGCCGTACACGGCGACGTCGGCCGGGGTGTGGGTCAGGGCCAGCGAGAGGGCCAGGGTGCGGAGCAGGGTGGTCTTGCCGGACTGGGGGCCGCCGATGACGGCGGTGTGCCCGCCGGCGACGGTCAGGTCCAGGTGCCAGGGGGCCTGCCACTGCTGGGCGGGATCGTCCAGGAGCCCGAGGGGGACGCACATCGGACCGCTGTGCTGGGCCAGGTGCAGGCCGTGGGCGGAGGCCCGGACGGGTCCGGCGGCCTGGTCGAGGGTGAGGGCGTCAGGCAGCGGGGGCAGCCAGATGCGGCGCACCGGGGGCGCGGCGCCGGTCAGCCGGCCAACCATCATCGAGAGAACGGTGGGGCCGGTCTCGCGCTCGCGCGTGGTGGGTTCCAGTGGTGCGTCGGCCTCGAGGTCCTGTTCCGTGTTGAAGGTGGGGTAGGGCCAGGCGAGCGGTTCGTCCGCGGACCGCTCGTGGAGAGCGGGGCCGCGGTGGGCGCCGGATACGTATCCGGCCTTGAAGCGTTCGTAGGTGGAGGTGTCGACCTTGAGGTAGCCGAAGCCGGGCAGCGGAGGAAGCTGGAAGGCGTCCACCGTGTCCAGGACGGTACGGGACTCGTCGGCGGAGAAGGTGCGCAGGCCGAGCCGGTAGGAGAGGTAGGTCTCCAGGCCCTTCAGCTTGCCCGACTCGATGCGCTGACTGGCGAGCAGCAGGTGCACGCCGATGGAACGGCCGATGCGACCGATAGAGAGGAACAGGTCGATGAAGTCGGGCTTGGCGGTGAGGAGTTCACCGAACTCGTCGATGACGACGAACAGATGGGGCAGGGCCTCAAGACCGAGTTCGGGGCGTTTGCCGCGCAGGGCCGCGTAGTGGCCGATGTCGGCCACGTTCCCGGCGTCCTTGAGGACCTGCTGACGGCGTTTGACCTCACCGGCGAGGCTGGTGTGGACGCGCTCGACGAGCCCGCTGCTGTTCTCCAGGTTCGTGATGACCCCCGCCACGTGCGGGAGTTCGGCGAAGGGGGCGAATGTGGCGCCGCCCTTGTAGTCGACCAGGACGAGCGCGAGGTCCTCGGGGGAGTGGGTGGCGGTGAGGGCCAGGATCAGGGTGCGCAGGAGTTCGCTCTTGCCGGAACCGGTGGCGCCCACGCACAGACCGTGCGGGCCCATGCCCAGCTCGGAGGACTCCTTGAGGTCCAACAGGACCGGTTCGTGACGGTCGTCGAGACCGATGGGGACACGCAGGAAGTCGCGTTCGCCGCGTGACGCCCACAGTCGGTCCACGTCGAGGGCGGCGGGGTCCTCGACGCCGAGGAGCTGGGGGAAGTCCACGGGTCCGGAGATCGGCGCACCCTCGTCGGCGGCCGACTCGGCCGACAGCCGTAGCGGAGCCAGCAACCGTGCCAGGCCTTCGGCGACCGCGATGCTCACGGCGTCCGCGGTGCCGCGGACGGGCAGGGTGCCGGGAACACGCAGGTCCTCGACGGTGACCTGATCACCGTTGACCGTGATGCGCACGCTGACCTCGTCCGGTTCGTGGATCTGCCGCTCCAGCAGGTGCAGCACGGTCACACCCATGGCGGGCAGGCCCACCGCACTGTCGGGCCGGGGGAGTTCGGCCGCGTTCCGCCCGTACTCGTCACTCACGACCAGGAGCCGGTCGGACACCCGCAGGGCGTCCCTGTCGGACAGGCCGCGCCGCACCTCTGCGGCATACGAGGCACGGCGCCGCAGGTCATGGGCGCACCGGCGGGCCAGCGCCGCCGGACTCGGCGCGATCCGCCGTGCCGCGACGGGGCCGTCGCTCTCCAGTACGTCCAGGACGTGGGGCAGCCACTTCGCCCACTCCCACTCTCCGAGGCCCTCACCCGGAACCGCGAGGGCGATCGCCACGTCATCGGGGGCGTGCGTCACGGAGGTCTGTATCAGCAGGGCCCGTGCCACCCGCAGTACGCCCTCACGATCACCGACGACGCTGACATTGCCTGCCCGGTCCAGCGGTGCGGTCAGCGGGAAGTCGGTGGCGGTGGTGAACCGGTGCTGGAGCGCCCGTGCTTCGTTCAGCATGAACGGGTCGGGCGGGGTGAGGACGTTGGTGGTGGAGTTCTGCCCGATGACGAGCGCCTCGACGGGTACGTCGCCGGTGCCGAGCCGCACCTGAAGGAAGTCCGCGTCGAGCCGACGCCGCTCCCACAGCCGGGCAGGATCGCGCACCAGGTCGTACAGGGCGAGGGGCGGCGGGTTCAGCAGCCGCGCCCGGTCGCGCGCCTCCCGCTCCGCCGCTGCCAGTTCCTCGCGCTGCTCCTCGACGTACTCCAGATACCGCTCGCGCTGCGTGCGCCGGGTGCGCTGGGCCTTCCCGCGCTGTGAAAGGAACAGAGCCACCGCCCCGAGCAGCGCGAAGACGAGGACGATCGCGCCGACCGCGGCGAACTGGCTGTTGCGGATGACGGTCATCATCACCACCGAGCCCATGACACCGGCCATGGGAAGCAGCGCGGTGGCGGCATTGCCCATCTTGCCCTCGGGCAGGTTCGGTGGCGGCTCGATGGTGCGCTGCCCGGCCGGCTGGGGCGGGCGGGTGGAGCGGGCCGGGCGGTGGACGAGATGCTGGGTCATCGCACCCGCACCGCCCGCTCCATCGTCTCCGCGGCCAGCCGCACGGAGGCCTCACGGGAGTGCTGGGCGAGCATGCCGGTGTGGATGGGGCCTCCCTGGGCCAGGTGACGGTCGTAGGGCAGGGCGACGACGGCCGCCCCGGTTTCCCGCAGATGTGCGGCGGCTGCCTTCACGTCCAGCGTCGTATCGGGGGAGGCGGCGGACAGCGCGACCACGGTGGTGGCCAGGGCCGAGTGCGGCAGCTGGGCCAGCCAGTCCAGCACGACGCGGGTGCCACCCACGCCCTCGGCGGTCATCGGGGCCACCACCACCCGGGCGTGGGCGGTGTCCATCGCAGTGCGGGCCACTTCGCCGGGCAGGGTCTCGCAGTCGACCACCGTGACGGCGAAGTAGCGGCGCAGCGCGAGGGTGACCGTGCGGTAGGTGAGGACGTCCAGCGGGGCGCCGACCCTGCCCTGGCTCGCGGGCAGCAGCCAGCCGCCGTCGGCCACGGGGACCAGATAGCCGGTGACGTCGGTGAGCCGCATGGCCGGGTCGAGGATCGGGGCGAGGTCCGCGCAGGACCAGCGCACGGACTCGGCGCCGAGCCGGACCGGGAGGGTGCCGAGCGCGGCGTCGGCCTCCAGGGCGAGGACGGGGTCGTGCCGGTAGTGGTTGAAGGTACGGGCGAGCACCGCGGAGACGGTGGACTTGCCGACCCCGCCGCGGATGGAAGTCACCGCGATGACCCGCCCCGTGGTCACCGGCTGCTGTACTTCGCGGGCGAGCCGGGTCTGCTCGGCGACCTCATGTCCCACCGACGCGGTCAGCTTGCGCAAGGAACGCCCGGTTCGCCGGACCGCGGAATCGCCGTGCTGCGGGCTCCCGAGGGCGCGCGTCAGACGTGGGTCGACCGTAGGGACGGACTCCGGGGTGGCCGGCGGGATACGAGGGTCGCGGGCGCCGGTGCGTACGGGGTGGGCGGGACCCGTCGGCCGAGGAGCCTGCCGTGGCTCCACAGCAGGTTCACCATCCGTCCGGCGGAATGCGGCGGGGGGTTCGGCTCCGGGAGCGCCGCTCGCCCCCAGCTCCCTCAACATGTTCCGCTGCCAGTCGTCGTCGTGAGCCATGCCGACCCCCTACGCGAAGGTGTCGAGCAGACGGCCGTACACACCGAACACCCCGATGACGAGCGGCAGCAACGCGATGACACCCACGGACTCCACGAGATCCCCGGCACGACGGAGCCGCACCCGCACATGCTCGGGAGGCTGAACCGCGAGCACCACGAGCGAAGTCAGGGCGAGTACGACGAGCACGGCCAGCGGCCCGGCGGCAGGGGAACGCTCAAGCCACACCACGACCAGCGCGACGACGACGACCGCCGCGGCGGCGACCAACGCGACCACCTCGGCGACCAGCGGGAAGGCCCGTGCCCGCAGCGCGAGCACCACCGCGGTGACCGCGGCGAGCAGCCAGGTCCACACGGTCGGCGCACTGAGCGTCATCACTCCTGCGGCGGCCGCGGAGACGGCCGACACCACGGTGGCGATGGCCAGCCCACGGTGGGTGGAGGTCAGGGCGGTGTCCACCCGGTACCGGCTCACCGAAGACCCGCTCGAGCGCTGGTCGTCGAGCCCCGAAAGGCCGGAGGCCATCAGCGCGAGTCGTGGCAGTACTCCGAGCACCACCAGAGAGACGACAGCGAGCAGGGCCCCCGCCCGGGTCTGTTCGGTCGCCATGCGGGCACCCCCCTGTAGAGCGAGGGACGCCTCCCACAGGACGAGGCAACCGAGGGCTGCTACCGCCCCGATCAACGCGCCCCGCCCCAGTGGGGAGAACCATCCGAGGAACAGCAGCGTCAGCGTCGCGGCCAGCACCACGCCTGCCAGCCGCACGGCGCCGGACCAGTCGTTCGCGTCGGCCAGCGTCCAGGCCCCGAGGGCTCCGACAGTTCCGGCGCAGACGATCAGCGTGGCGGAGAGGGCCCGCCGCTTCATGCGCCCCAACAGGGCCCCCGCGACGCCTGCCAGGACGGCGACGCCCACCAAGGCGCGGCCCGCCGCGGCCAGTTCGAACTCCCCGCGCGCCAAAACCCCGGCGGCAAGGGCCCAGACCACGGTCGCGAGCCCGGCCACCACCCGCCGAGCCGAGGGCTGCCAACGCCAGGCCCGCCCGCCCAGATCATCGGCGGCCTCATCGGTGACGTCGTGCACAACCGGCGCCGAGGGCGCGTCCTCGGCCCGCACCAGCCGCAGCACGGCGCCGTCGGGTATCCGTGCGGACTCCAGCGTGCTGTCGTGTGCGAGGGCCGAACCGTCCGCCGTGACCAGATGCCGCAGCATCGGTCGGGCGGCGGCCTGGTCGTCGAGGAGTCGCAGCACTTCCGGAAGGAGCAGCCCGACCGGTTCCTGGGACGGCAGGACGAGGTCCACCCGCCGCCGCTCTCCCACCAGAGTGACCCGGCTCAGGGCCGTACGACTCGTACCGCTCGTGCGGCTCATCGGCCCCGCAGATATCACGCGTTCGAACCTATCATCGAGAAGAAAGTGTTGAAGAAGGTGTCATGGAGGGCGAAGGGGACGGTGAGGACGGTGAGGGAGAAGGCACCGAAGAGCTATAGGGACTCTTCCCGATAAGCCGATGCGAAATGAACGACCATCCCACGCACCCGGCACACAACACGGCTGCGACCACCACCCCGGCGAACACCTTCCCCACCCGCTCGTCCACCGAGCGCCGCTGCCGCTGCGCACCGAAGACGAGGGCATCCCGCAGCCGCCGACGCCGCACCGACACGGACTCCAGCAACTGGCTGTCGTAATCCTGGGCTGCCACGTCTACCTGCCGTTCACGATGTGTGAGCCTTCATCAACAGGCGCTGTCGTTCGGGCAGTTCGCTTCATGTGAGTGTCACTCGCGTCCGGAGAGTTCTTGCAGATACTCCAGAGAATCTGCCACCTGACGTGAGTCCGTCACGATGGCTCCGAATTGTGAGTCGACGGTTCCTTTTGACTCCAGTTCGCGGAGTGCCCGGGACGGCGACAACCCGCTTCTCTTCGCTTCACCCAGATGCACCAGCCAGGCGATGCCCGCGTCGATTGACACATCGCCGGCGGGGCTGTGCGGCTCGTACCCTGCGGCGTTGTCTCCGTCCGAGGCCCAGAGGTAGCCGATGACATCGTCACCCACGGCTACTTTCACAAATTCGACCGGGGAGTCGGTCTCTGCCTTGTACAGCGCTGTGTTTTGCGGAAGCCTGGCCAGAATTCTATCGGTCCGGCGAGGCACTTCAAACATGTACCAGGAATCGAGTAGGTCTGGGTCTTCATCTGGAAGATCTTCGAATCCGTACTCTGTGGGAGTGCCATAAGAAGTGGAATCTCCAGGAACGATGTCAGCTCCTGTTAGTCGCGTGATCCCGGATAGCGCAGCACACAACCGCGGAGCGTTTGTTTCCTGCACGCCAGGTTGCCTGTGTCCACGCAGGCTGTGTGACATCCAGGCGTCTGAGAACGTGTACAGCGTTATCGTTCCGGCGCCACTGGCCCACGCATCTACCGAGATCATGAAAAGCTTCTCGGCGATACGGGGCTCGGTGTCGCGCAGGCAGATTCCAGGTGTGGAGAGGTCGATGGTCACCACCTCGGCGTTCTCCGTACCTTCCGCAGCTGGCAAAACCCCAGACAGCTCAGCACCGGCGACCACACTCGGAGCGCGCACAGGGATGCGTGTTCGGCTGAACATGAGGGAGCCGTCGCCCTTGGAGTTGATGGAGACGTCCGCACGTGCGGCGCCCTGGGCAAGGCCGGCCTGCTGCAAGATCAGCCACGTGTCGAGAACGCCCCTCACGCAACGATCGGCGAGGTGATCACCAAGAGCCTGGGCCTTGGTCTCCCATGACCAGCTGCCAACCGGGAACATCGTGATCACAGAACACCTCGGGGGTCGACCTTGGAGCCTGGCGGTATCACGATCGTACCGTCCTCGAGTCGGAGTACGAATAGAATGCCACGACCCTTTTCGCTCTTGAGGGGGTGCTCGCCCCTGTGTACCTGAAGAAGTTCCTCTGTGATGCCTCTGGATTTCCAGTCGGCGATCGTTCCTTGACCGTCTACGAGCATGATCTTGACATCAGATTCAGACTTGGACAACTGGCCCAGGTTTTCCGCTTTGGCGATTGATTCGAACGGGTGCTTGGGATTGTTCAAACGCTTCATCTGGTAGCCGTAGGTTTTTCCTGTGTCATCCGTCACTCGGATGTCGATATCGGCCTTGATGGAGGGGTTCTTGATCTCAAATTCGACGTTTCGCAGGCCCGCCCTGTGAAATTGATCACCGAGTCGGATTTGGTCAATTCCTCGAATGTACTGTCCGCTGACGCCTGAGCCCAGAGATGAGACGACATCCCGAAACCCCTCGGCATGTGACAGGTGTCCGGAGCTGATGATCTCCGCGACTTCACGCCCGTACTCATGCTCTGCCAGACGACTGATGGCTTTTTCCACAACCTTGGGCTTCATGTTGTTCCTGGGAATCCCACGAAGACCTTCTCGGAGTCGACGCTCCGCCTCCCCACCCAAAGCCATGGGCCCCGAGGGGCCGGGGCTCGACTCGGGTGCGTTCCCGGCTTCGTCGCCGACACCGTCTGTAGCGCCAGTTTCTCCTACGGGGCTGTGGCCGGTGTCTCCCGCATGATCTCCGGGCCCGTCACTCACATGCCCGGCGCCCGCCGATTCTCCACCACTGTGTGCTGCGCCCGCGCTGCCAGACCCGCCTCCCGCGTGGTGTCCGGTGTGGGACGAGGACGAGTCGCCGCGTGATGTCGGTTCGTGGCCGCCGGAGTTGTCGTGCGGTGGGGTGTGCGAACCGCTGCCCTGGGAAGGGTTACCGGCCTCGCCCGGACTGCTATGGCCCTCTCCGCCGACTGGGCCATTCTCCGCGTGGCCGACGGCTCCGACCGCAGCGTCGCCGCCGACATCTGTACTGGCCTCGGGCCCCCGCGCCCCCACCCCCGCCAGCTGATGCTCGCGTGACGTCCCGACGGAGGGGACGCGTTCGTGGGCGGGGCGTTCGATGGGGGCCGGGGTGGTGTCGGGGACGCCGTCCTTGACGATGACGAACTTGCCGTCGGTGAGGTGGAGTTCGGTGGTGGACGAGAGGCGCCAGACGCTGCTGGTGGACCCGGCGCCCGGGATGTCGGCGAATCCCGCGCGGGCGCGGGCGGTGACGTCCGCGATCTTCGGTATGGCTCGGGTGGTGGCGCCCACGGTCTTGGCTGTCGCGCTGAGAGGGTCGAGGGCCTCGCCGACCTTGGCCAGGGTCCCGGCCGTTTTGGCGACGGCCCCGCCCTTGGCCATTCTCGCGACGGCGGCCAGCGGTCCGGAGGCGAAGGTGAGGCTGTTGAAGATGACGGTGCCCGTGGCCTTGCCCGGGTGTTCTTCCCAGTCGTCCCAGCCGACCATGGACTTGGCGAAGGCCTTGGCGTATGGGCGGCCCTCGGCGGCTTGTTCCTTCCAGGGCGAGTCCTGCTTGTTCAACGGGTCGAAGAGGTAGGACTCCAGGCCGAGAGCCGACATGTACAGCCCCTTGCGGGCCGCGGCGCCGTCCGCGCCCGGACTGATGAGGTCGGCGAATCCGGTGACGGCGCCGACGAGGTTGTCCTTGACGCTGACGCCGGCCTCCTCGACGTGGTGGGAGAAGTCCCACTTGTCGTAGGTCCTGGCCTCGGGGGTGCCCCAGGGCAGCTTGTCGGCGTGCTTGAGCGCTTCGGCGGTGTAGCCATAGACCCGCGCACCGAGCGGGACCAAGGTGCCCTCGTAGCCCTGTGCGACGTACTGAGTGCCGTCCACCAGCGCCGTGATCTTGTTGTTGGCGGTGATCTCGGCTCTGGTGAAGGCGGCCTGGGCCTCGGCGATCTCGGCCCAGAGGGCCGTGTGCTGGTCGATCTTGTCCTGGTCCTGGGTCCACTCGGCGTCGATCTCGCCGCTGTCGGTCTTCAGGCCCTTGACGAAGTCGGCCACCCGGCCCCGCAGCCGGTCAAGGCGCGCGATGACGGGCCTGACCGCGCCGGCGTACTCGTCCAGCGCCTGGGCGACCGTCTCGACCTTCGAGGCGAACACGTCCGCCCGATCCCGCACCGGCGCCGTGGAGGCGAACAGGTCTTCCGCCTCGGGCGCCCGGTAGAAGGCCCCGAGCCCCTGGAACTTGCTGTGCGCCGCACTGCCCGCCTGACGCAGGGCACCGGCATGACTCCGCAGTCCGGAGGTGTGCTGCTCCAACTGCTCGAGATCACCCGTGAAGTGAGGGACGTCCGCCGCACTGATCACAGGGAGCCCCCCGTGGGGGGAGTCGACCACTCCAGGACCGGATCGATGACACTGGCGGCGGAACGCTGCACCTCAGCCGCGATCTCCAGGTCGCCCGTCTCGTAGGCCGCGGTGGCCACCATCGCGCCGGTGACCGACTGGGCTGCCCTGGCACCGATGAACTGCACTTCCTTAGCGGTGCCTTCGACGAACTCGACGAGCGCTGCGGCGACCAGACCCGTGACCGGACTCTGTCCCCCTTCGGAGGCTCCTCCCGATACGAGGGCCCCGGACGACTTCGCGGCACCTCCCAGGTCTTCGCCGTACCCACCGACGTGCCGCTCCAAGGCGCCCAGTGCGTCGTTCACCCGTGACAGGACGTCGCTCACCCCGCCCGGCTCGATATCCCACTTCGGCATGCCGGTCAGCCGATGTTGGCGACCGCGGCCCGCGCCCGCGCGAGCGTCGACTGGGCGGTGCCGTCGTTCTGCTCCAGCGTGGTGCGCACGAGACGAATGATGTCCCGCACCTCGTTGGCGGCCTTGTTCCAGCGGACTTCCTTGCCGTGGTAGTCGTCTGACACACCGTCGGCCTGGTAATCGGCCATCGCGGCCTTCACCGCGCGGTCGCGGTCGCCGAGCACCCGCTCCAGCTGGCCGATGATGATCTGCAAACCGCCCTGAACGTCGGACGACGCGGCGGTGTCGTAAGAGCGGCGGTTCTGGTTTCCAGCCATGCTGAAGTCCCCCTGCGTAGGAAAGTTCGGTGCGGTGTGGTCGGATCAGCCGGCGAAGCGGGCGCCGTCGAAGTTCGCCGCGCCCATGTTCTGGTGGGCGTTGTCCGACTGTTCCTGATCACCCGAGCCGAACGCGGTGTCCATGCCGGCCTGCCCACCCAGAATCGAGGAGAGCGCCCCGTTCAGATCCGCGGTGATCTCGTCCGCACGCAGCTTGAACGAGTCGAAGGTCACCTTGCCCGCTCCGTTGAACTTGCCCTCCAGCGGCTCCGCCGCCTGGACCAGGAGGCCGATCAACGTCCCGAGGTCGTCGCTGGATCCCGCGGTGTTCTTCCCGAGCACCGCGAGAGTCGTGTCTCCCATGTCGAACTTCACAAGCCCACCCCTGTGCATCCCCGATTGTGTGCGCGCCGCGAGCAAACTGCCGTCACAGCAGGCGCATACGCCACTCACGCCCCGTAGCGTATCGAACATCCTGTCCCATCAAGCGTTGCAGGCGCAACGCGGTTGGATGCGGTGTGGCGTGATCCCGCCCACGACCCGACGGCGTTCCCTACGGAGTTCCCCTACGGCGTTCCGCTTACGGTGCTGAGGTGGCGGCACGGCGCACATGGCGGTGGCCCTCGGCCGGGTACATGGGGGGCCAGGGCGGGAGGGTCTCGGTGAAGGTGTAGGCCGTTTTCTCGGCGACGCGGCAGGAGGCCGGGTTGGTCACCTGGTGGAGGAGTTCCAGGCGGTCCAGGCCCGTGGGGCCGAAGGTGGTGAAGGCCCAGGTGGTCAGGGTCTCCAGGGCGCGGGGTGCGACGCCGCGGCCGCGGGCCCGGACCGCCGTCCAGTAGCCGACCTCGGCCGAGGGCCTGCCGGGCGCCGCGTCCTTGAGGGCCACGTGGCCGAGCAGTGCGCCCTCGGAGCCGTCGGGCCCGGCCTCCAGTACGGCGAAGGCGTACCGCCTGCCCGTGGCCCACCCCTCCTGTTGCGCGCGGATCCACTGCCTGCCGTCCGCCTCGTTCTCCACGGTGGAGGCCGCCGCGGGGAGGCCGGGGGGCGCGCCCCGATGCCCCTCGACCAGTGCGGTGACGTCCTGCTCCCGCCAGGGGCGGAGGGTGAGGGCCGGGGTGGCGGGGGTCGCGTCCACCTTCAGTACGACGGATGACTTCAGTACGACGGAGGGGTGGGGTGGGTTCATGCTCGTCATTCTCGGCTCTCCCGTCCGGGGAGACTCAAGCCCTGCGAGGCTCAGGCCCTGCGAGGCTCAAAGCTTTCCGGCCGGCGCGGCGACGTCCTCCGCCATGCTCAGGCGGATCAGATGCGCCACCGTCGGCGCCGTCCGCTTGCTTCGGATGCGGCGCAAGTACGTACTCACCGTGTGCACGCTGATGCCGAGACGTCGCGCCACCTGCTTGTGGGAGAGGCCCTCCGCGATGTGGGCCAGCACCTGGCGCTCCCTGTGGGACAACGCCGGGGCTGTCTGCGGGCGGCTGGTTACAGGCATCTTCCCTCCGGGAGGGACGGGCGACATCTTCGGGGCTGTGACCGCGACTTGATCTAACCACGGCCGTGCGGAAACAGAAAGGAATCCTTGTTCGTCCGGTGAAGACCCTGCCATACCGAGGGCGGCTGACCCTGTCAAGTCACCAACTCGGGTGACTTTAGGCGCGCTTCGGAGCGAGTGAGTGTGAAGCGGTCTCGGCTGAGCGCAGCCGTGCACGACCGGGTGAGTGGCAGCACTGAGGCGGACCAGGGGGAACGTTGAGGCACTTTCGCCTGCTCGTCGTGGGTAACGGCGTTTCGGCCTACGGGAGTTACCTGAACCTGGTCGCCCTGAACGTCTTCATCTACGAGGTGACCGACAGCGCCCTGGCCGCCGGGCTGTTCATGGCCGTACGTCTGATGACCAGCGTCGTATCCGGCTTTGTGAGCGGACGGCTGGTCTCGGCGTACGACCGTAAGAGGTTGATGGTCGGCGCCGATCTCACGCAGTGCGCCGCCATGGTAGCGCTGCTGATAGCTCCCGCGGGCGGACGTGCGGGGCTTTTGTACGTACTCGCTGTCGTCACCGGGTTCTGCTCGACCCTCTCGGGCGTCGCCCTGCGCAGCAGCATCCCCGAGATCGTCGGCCCTGAGCTGCGCGTGCGCGCCAACTCGCTGCTCGCCACGGGGCGTTCGCTCGCCATGATTGCCGGGTTCGCCTCGGCGGGCGTCGTGGTCGCGCAGCTGGGATACGTCGCCGCCATCTCCCTCGACGCCGCCTCCTTCGCGGTCTCGGCGAGCGTGCTGATGTCCCTGCCCATTCGTACCAAGGCCGAGAGGGCCGAGAGGGCCGAGAAGGCCGAGAAGGCCGAACAAGCCGAGAAGGCCGCGGGAGGTTCGGAGGGCGGGCAGAGGGGTGGTGCGGGGGAAGGCAAGGCCGAGAACCTCGGCGCTCTGGTTCTGCTGCGCGCCGCACCCGTACTGGCCGTCATGATCGCCGTCAGGGCCGCCGACGGCCTCGGCTCGTCGTCGCACAATGTGGCCCTGCCCGTCTACTCCAGCGCCCTTGATCCGTCCCATCCGGCGACGTTCGTCAGCCAGTTCTGGGCCACGTGGGCCATCGGCAACATCGTCATGCAGCAGATCTGCGGGCGCTGGGCCGGACGCGGCGGGCGGCAGGGACCGGGGGAGCGGGCCTTCGCGATCGGGGCCTGCGTGATGTCGGCCGCGTTCATCGTGGTCTTCGCCGGGCTGCCCACGGGCGTCGCCGTCGCGGCCGCGCTGGTGGCGGGCATGGCCGACGGGCTCACCGAGATCGCCTACGTCAGCCGGCTCCAGGCCGCCCCCGACGAACAGCGCGGCCGGCTCTTCGGTCTGTCCGCCTCCGTCGAGAACACCGGCTTCGGGCTGGGGATGCTGGTCAGCGGCGCGCTCCTCGATCGCTTCACGCCCCTCCAAGTAGTGGGCCTGCTGCACGGGTTGGCGATCGCGCTGTGCCTCGGGATGTTCGTGGTGCTGGTGCGGTACGGGCGCACGGGTGGCGGGGCGGTGCCGGCCGCGGGGGCGTCGTCCGCCGAGGGGGTGGCTCCTACGGCCGGGCTGTCCGGCGAGGGCGCGACTTCTCCAGCCGGGCCGTCCGCCGAGGGCGCGGCTCCTCCAGCCGGGCCGTCCGTCGAAAGTGAGGCCCGATGACTGCCGCCGCCCCCGCCACTCCCCCTGCCGCCCGTGACGCCATCGCCGTCGTCGGCATGTCCTTCCGGCTGCCCGGCGCCGACACCCCCGAGGAGTTCTGGCACACCATCCGCACCGGCGCCGACCGCATTCGCCGCTTCACCGACGCCGAACTGGACGCCGCGGGCGTGCCCGAGGAGCAGTACCGGTCCGGGGAGTTCGTCGGGGCGAGCGGCACCCTGGAGAACATCGCGGGGTTCGATCCGGCCTTCTTCGGGATGAGCGCGAACGAGGCCCGCATCACCGACCCCCAGCAGCGGCTCTTCCTGGAATGCGTGCACCACGCCCTGGAGAACGCCGGATACGCGGGCGGGGAGGACGGGGAGGACGGGGATGACGAAAAAGGGGGGCAAGGGGGGCAAGGGCGGCAAGGGGGTGGCGGTCGGCATGGAATAGGTGTCTACGCCAGCACCGGGTACCACCTCTACACCCTCCAGACCTACCTCCAGAACAACGTCCTGCCGGCCGGCGTCGCGGACTGGGTCGCCGGTCTCCAGGTCACCGTCGGCAACTTCACGGACTTCACCGCCAACCGCGCGTCGCACCGCCTCGGCCTGACCGGCCCGGCCGTCAACGTCCAGACGGCGTGCTCCAGTTCGCTTACGGCCCTGACCCTCGCCGCGCAGGCCGTGGCCCTCGGCGAGTGCGACATCGCCGTGGCGGGCGCCACCGCGCTCCACGTGCCGCAGATCCTCGGCTACCAGTACGTCAAGGGCTCCATCCTCTCCAAGAGCGGCTATCTGCGGCCCTTCGACGCCGACGCGGACGGCACCGTCGGCGGTACGGGCGTCGTGGCCGTCGTACTCAAGCGCCTCGACCGCGCCGTCGCGGACGGCGACCACATCCACGGCGTCATCCGCGGCTGGGGGGTCAACAACGACGGCGCCGACAAGCGGGCGTTCACCGCGCCCAGCGCCGACGGCCAGCGCCGCGCCATCCGCCGCGCCCTGAAGCGGGCCGGGGTCGACGCGGGCACCGTCGGCTATCTGGAGACGCACGGCACCGGCACGTTCAAGGGCGACCCGATCGAGTTCGAGGGCGCCACCGCCGCGTTCCGCGCCGACACCGACCGCACCGGCTACTGCGCGCTCGGCTCCGTCAAGGCCAACATCGGGCACCTCGACGTGTGTTCGGGCCTGGCGAGCCTCGTCAAGGCGCTGCTCGTACTGCGGCACCAGGTCATCCCGCCGATGGCCAACTTCCGCCGCCCCAACCCCGCCCTCGACCTCGCGGCCAGCCCCTTCTACATCCCCGACTCGCCCCGCCCCTGGCCGCGGGGGGCCACACCGCGCCGGGCCTGCGTCAGTTCGTTCGGCGTCGGCGGTACGAACGTCCACGTCGTCCTGGAAGAGGCCCCAGAACCCGT
Organism: Streptomyces sp. NRRL S-920; assembly: GCF_000717945.1. Lineage (NCBI taxonomy): Bacteria > Bacillati > Actinomycetota > Actinomycetes > Kitasatosporales > Streptomycetaceae > Streptomyces > Streptomyces sp. NRRL S-920. Next base: position 65,957 of record NZ_JODF01000011.1, on the reverse strand, counting down.
GCTCCGCCCCGCCGACGCCCTGCCGCCGCCCGGCGTCCTGGTCGTCGCGGGCCACACCGAGGCCGCGCTCGCCGAGAACGCCCTCGCCCTCCGCGACCACCTGCGCGCCCACCCCGACACGCACGCCGCGGACCTCGTGACGACGCTGGCGCTCGGCCGCGCGCACCGCAGGCGCCGCCTCGCCGTACGGGGGGATACGGTCGCCGCGCTCACGGCCGGGCTCGACGCCTGGCTCGCGGACCCGAAGCCGGGCGCCGCCGCTACGGACGGGCTCGGCACCGGGTTCCTCTTCACCGGCCAGGGCGCCCTCCACCGGGGCACGGCACGCCTGCTCCACGAGCGTTTCCCCGTCGTACGCGAGGTCCTGGACGACTGCGAGCGGCAGTACGCGGCACTCACCGGCGGCGACAGCCTCCTCGCCCCCCTGCTCGGCACGGAACACGGAACGGCACACGGACCGGAGCGCGAACCAGGAGCCGAGCCGGACTGGCCCACCGACGTGGCGCAGCCCGCGCTCTTCGCCTTGCAGAGCGCGCTCGTCCGCCTGTGGAAGACGGCCGGGATCACACCGGCCGTGGTCGCCGGGCACAGCGTGGGGGAGTACGCGGCGCTGCACGCGGCCGGGGCGCTCTCCCTCGCGGACGGGTTGCGCCTGACCGCCCGGCGCGGCGCGCTGATGCGCCGTCTCTGCGCGCCCGGCGGGATGCTCGCGGTCCCGGTCGAGCTGAGCGCGGCGCTTGACCTGGCCGCCGAAGTGCCCGGCGTGGAGCTGGCCGCCACCAACGGCCCGCGCAGCCAGGTGCTCGCAGGCCCCGACGCGGCCGTGGAGAGCCTCGTGGCCCTGCTGGCCGAACGCGGGATCCCGGCGCAGCGGCTCGCGGTGCGGCACGCCTTCCACACCGCGCTGCTCGACCCCGCCCTCGACGGTCTGCGCGAGCTGTGCGCCGAGGTGGACCTCACGCCGTGCGAGGTGCCGTTCGTCAGCGGCCTCGACGGTCGCACCCGGCCACCCGGCTGGGCCCCGGACGCCGACTATGTCGTACGACAGGCGCGCGAGCCGGTGCGATTCGCCGACGCCCTGCGGGAACTCGGCACGTCGCACGCCGACGCGGGCACGCTCCTGGAGCTGGGCCCGCACAGCACGCTCAGCGGGCATGCGCGGCGCGCGCTGCCGGACCGGGCGGTCCACCCGACGCTGTGGCGCGGAGCGGGACTCGGACCGCTCTGGGACGCGGCGGCGGGCCTCTACCGGGCCGGGGCGCCGGTCGACTGGCGGGCTTTCATGGGCGGGGCAGGCCGCAGGATCCCCCTGCCCGGCTACCGATTCCAGCACAAGGACTACTGGACAGGGCCGGAGAACCACCTTCCCCGGCCCGCACAACCGGCAAGGGATGGGGCCGAAGTGGCAGCCGAAGTGGCACAGGACGAGGCAGCGGTCGAGCGCGTACTCCAGCACATCATCAAGGTCACCGCGAAGCACCTCAGCTACGACACGAGCGAGATAGCGGAGGACGCTTCCTTCTTCGACCTCGGCGCGGACTCGCTGCAAATGATCGGCGTACTGCGGGAGTTGGAGGAGGAGCACCGCGTCAAGGTGTCGATGCGGGAGCTGTTCGAGGAGGCGGGCTCGGCGAAGGGGCTCGCGCTGATCATCGTAGGGAAGATGGGGGGCGGGGCGCCGCACGCGGCTCCCGCGACCGCCGTTGCGCCTGCCCCGACTCCTGTTCCCCCTTCTGTTCCCGCTCCTGCTCCGGCCTCTGCTCCGACTCCCGCACCCGCCCCCGCGCCCCCCGTGCCCGAGCCGGTCACGCCCGCCGTGGCACCGGCCCCGGCGCCCGCGCCGACGTTCCGCGACCCCACCCAGATCGCCGCCCCCGCCCCGGTCGCCCCTCCCGGCCCGGCCGCCGAGTACGCCACCCGCCGCGAAGTCGAAGACCTCGTACGCCAGGTCCACCAGCTCTCCCAGATGCAGCTCCAACTGATGGGCCAGCTTTCCCAGTTGCTCGCAGCGCAGACGGCCCAGACGGCCCAGGCCACCCGCGCCCCGGGGGAGAACCGATGAGCGCGCCCCAGGGGTCCGTCTCCGCCGCCGTCGACCAGGACCTCGCCGCGATGGCCGAACTGTCGCGGCGCATCGCCCAGCAGATGGGCACCTCAGCGGCCGAGGCGCGGTCCACCGAGGAGCCGTCCGCCGAGTTGCCGTCCGCCGAGGAGGAGCGGCCCGCGCCCCGTCCCGCCCAGCACGGCCCCCGCCTGGAGGTGCCCCGCGCCTCCGGCATGGTCCGCGGCGGCTCCCCGGAGTCCCAGCGGGCCCACCTGGACGACCTCGTACGCCGTTACACCGCCAAGACGCCCACCTCGAAGCAGATCACCCAGCGCTACCGCCGGGTGCTCGCCGACAGCCGGGCCGCGGTCGGCTTCCGCAGCGGCACGAAGGAGATGCTGTACCCCATCGCGGGCCGCAGGGCGCAGGGGTCCTGGCTGGAGGACGTCGACGGCAACCGTTACGTCGACATCACCATGGGCTTCGGCGTGCTGCTCTTCGGCCACGAGCCCGCCTTCGTCTCCGAAGCGGTCCGCGAGCACCTGTCGCGCGGCATCCAGCTCGGGCCCCGCAACGTCGAGACCGGGGAGGCGGCCGAACTCCTCGCCGAGCTGACCGGCATGGAGCGGGTCGCCTTCGCCAACTCCGGCACCGAGGCCAACTCCGCCGCCATCCGCCTCGCCCGCGCCGCCACGGGCCGCTCCAAGATCATCACCTTCGAGGGCGCCTACCACGGCCACAACGACAACGTCCTCGGCCGCTCCCCGCGCACCGGCGGCGACGGCCTGACCACCGTCCCGATGTCCGCGGGCGTCCCGCACAACGCCGTCGCCGACCTGCTCGTCCTGCCGTACGGCGGCGAGGAGAGCCTCGCCGTCATCGAGGCGCAGGCGGGCGACATCGCGGCGGTCGTCGTCGAGCCGGTGCAGAGCCGGCATCCCTCGCTGCGGCCGGCCGATTTCGTGCGCCGCCTGCGCGAGGTCACCCGACGGCACGGCATCGTGCTGCTCTTCGACGAGATGCTGACCGGCTTCCGCCCCGCGCCGCGCGGCGCCCAGGACCTCTACGGCGTCACCCCCGACCTGGCGACCTACGGCAAGCTGCTCGGCGGCGGTTTCCCCATCGGGGCCATCGCGGGGCGGGCCGACATCATGGACGGCATCGACGGCGGGTACTGGAGCTACGGGGACGACAGTTACCCCGGGGCCGACACCACGTTCTTCGGCGGTACGTACATCCAGCACCCCGTCTCGATGGTCGCCGCCCGCGCCGTACTGGCCCACCTGAAGGAGCACAGCCCGCGCCTCCAGGAGCGGCTGAACGCGCGCACGGACGAACTGGCGGGCACGCTCAACGCCTTCTTCGAGGCGGAGGAGTTCGCGCTGAGCATGAGCCACTTCGGCTCGATGTTCCGGTTCGAGCACCGCGCGGACATGGAGCTGCTCTACCACCACCTCATGCTGCGCGGCGTCCACGTGTGGGAGTGGCGCAACTTCTTCCTCTCCACCGAACACTCCGACACCGACGTCGAGTTCATCGTCGAGGCGGTGAAGGGATCCCTGCGGGAGCTGCGCGACGCGGGGTTCTTCCGTACGCGGGTGAAGACGGCCCCCGCCGCGGCCCCCGCCGCGAAGGTGCCGCAGCCGAGGACCCAGGCGATGGCCTGGAACAGCACCGCCGCGGCCGCCGCCCCGCAGGTCCAGGCGAAGGACCGGCAGCCTGCCCCCGCGGCCGCCGCCCCGCCCGCCGAGGTGAAGGAACGGCGACCGAGCCGCCCCCTCGACTTCGGTGTCTACTTCTTCGGCGACTATCCGCAGGACGAGCGCTCCCCCCGGCACGGCAAGTACGACCACCTCCTGGAGACCGCCCGCTTCGCCGACCGCAACGGCTTCCACTCGCTGTGGATCCCCGAGCGGCACTTCCACTCCTTCGGCGGCCTCTTCCCCAACCCGGTCGTCCTCGCCGCCGCGCTCGCCCGCGAGACCGACCGCATCCGCATCAACGCGGGCTCCGTCGTCCTCCCGCTGCACGACCCCATCCGCGTCGCCGAGGAGTGGTCGATGGTCGACAACCTCTCCGGGGGGCGCGTCGGCATCGGCTGCGCCAGCGGCTGGCACGCCAACGACTTCGTCTTCTTCCCCGAGCGCTTCGGCACCCACAAGGAGACGATGTACGAACAGGTCGCACAGGTACGGCAGTTGTGGCGCGGCGACGCCGTGCGCCGTACCACGGGCGACGGCGAGAGCGACCTGCGTCTGTTCCCGCGGCCCGTCCAGGACGCCCCGCCCATGTACACGGCCGTGGTCGGCAACCCGGCCTCGTACCGGCTGGCCGCCCGCCACGACCTCGGCATCGTCACCAACCTCATGACGCAGGGCGTCGACCAGCTCCGGGAGAACATCGCGCTCTACCGCCGTACGCGCGCCGAGCACGGCCTGGACCCGGACGCCGGGCACGTCGCCGTGCTCCTGCACACCTACCTCGCCGAGGACCACGAGGCGGCGCGCGCCGAGGCCCGGGACCCGCTGTCCCGGTATATGCGGGCCTCCCTTTCGCTCTTCGGCGGCGTCGCCAACAGCCTGGGGCACCAGGTCGACCTGTCGGCGATGACGGAGGACGACCTGGACGTGGTGTTCCGCCGCGCCTACGACCGCTACTGCGACCAGCGCGCCCTCATCGGCAGCCCCGAGAGCGTGCGGCCCGTCGTCGACGGGGTGCGTGCCGCGGGCGCCGACGAGGTCGTCGCCCTGGTCGACTTCGGCGTGGAGACGTCCGCGATGCGCGCCGGCCTGGTCCACCTCGACGCGCTGCGCCGATCCTGCGCGACGCCGACGCCGACGCCGACGCCGACGCCGACGCCGACGCCCGCGGTGACCCCCACGCCGACCCCGGCCGCCCCCGAGGCCGATGCCGGGGCGCCCTTGTCGCCCGGCCAGCAGCGGATCTGGTTCCTGGAGCGGATGCTGCCCGGCCGCACCGCGTACAACGAGGTCAAGGCCATCCAGCTCGACGGCCCGCTGGACGTCGAGGCGCTGCGGTCCGCCCTGTGCGCGCTCACCGCGCGGCACGAGCAGCTGCGCACGGTCTTCCGCGAAGTGGCGGGAGACGCACGGCAGTTCACCCGGCCGCCCGGCGAGGTGGACTTCGCGGTCCTCGACGGGACGACGGCCCCCGGCGGCGACACGGTCGCCGCCACCCTCAAGGCGGAGAGCGAGCGCCGCTTCGACCTGACGGACGGCCCCCTGTTCGTCACCCGCCTGGTCCGCCTCGGCGCCGAGCGGCACGTTCTCGTCCTGTCCCTGCACCACATCGTGATGGACGCGGCGTCGGCCGCCGTCCTCGCCCGCGACGTGTCCGCCCTCTACCGCGCGGAGACCACAGGGGACCCGGCGACCGGCCTCCCCGCCCTCGACCACACGTACGCCGACCACGCCCGCCACCAGCTCGACTCCCTCGGCGACCCGAAGGCCGCGGAGGACCTCGCGTACTGGAAGAAGGTGCTCGACGGCGAGCTGCCGGTCCTCGACCTGCCCACGGACCGGCCGAGGCCCGCCGTGATGACGTCGAACGGCCGCGCTTTGTTCCGCACGCTCTCCCCCGAACTCTCCGCAGCGATACGGAAGGTCAGCCGCGAGCGGCGCAGCACGCTCTTCATGACGCTGCTCGCCGGATACGCGGCCGCGCTGGGCCGCGTCACCGGTCAGGACGACCTCGTCATCGGCACTCCCATGTCCGACCGCACGCCCCCCTACGAGAATGTCGTCGGCTTCTTCGTGAACACCCTGGCGCTGCGCCTCGACCTCTCCGGGGACCCGGACTTCGGCGCGCTCCTCGACCGGGTGCGCGCGGTCGCCCTCGACGCGTACGACCATGCCGACGTGCCCTTCGAGGCGGTCGTCCGGGAGCTGGCGCCCGCGCGGGCACTGGACCGCACGCCCGTCTTCCAGACGCTGGCCGAGTTCGAGACCGGTGATCCCTTCCGCTTCGAGCTGCCCGGGGTGCGGGCGACCCCGCTCGACTCGGGCCCCGACAAGGCACTGACCGACCTCAGCGTGTACTTCACCGACCAGCCCGACGGCGTCCGCTGCCACCTAGAGTACAACACCGACCTGTTCGACGAGGGTACGGTCGACGCCCTCTTCGGGACGTTCCGTGACGTCCTCGCGGAGGCGGTGGGAGCCGGGAGCGCGGTGCCCGAGGCGTGGCGGCGCGGGCGCACCCGGCAGCGGACCCGCGGCACCGTCCACGCCCTGGCGTCCCGGTGGGCCGAGGCGGCGCCCGACCGCACCGCCGTCATCAGCGGCGAACAGAGGCTGACCTACCGGGAGTTGGACGAGCGCGCCGAGCGGCTCGCGGCCGTCCTGCGTGAGCGCGACCCCGGGCGTGCCGAGGCGGGGGGCGGCGCACCCGTGGCCCTGTGGCTGCCGCGGGGCGCCGACCTGATCGTCGCCATGCTGGCCGCGCTCAAGTCGGGCCGCGGCTATGTGCCGTTGGACCCGGGGCAGGGCCGGGCCCGCGCCGAGGCGATCCTCGCGGAGAGCGGCGCCGGGATCCTCGTGGTGGACGGCGAGGGCCGGGTGGACGAGCGGCCGACACCCCCGGACGGAACGGCGGTGGTGGACGTGGACACCGCACCGCCCGCGTCCGTGGACGCGCCGCCCGGGACCGCTCCCGGCCCCGAGTCCCTCTGCCTGGCGATCTACACCTCGGGCAGCACGGGCACCCCCAAGGGCGTCGCCGTCCCGCACCGGGCCGTCGTGGACCTGTGCCAGTGGCACCACGAACGCTTCGGGTTCACCGCGGACGACCGCAGCGCGGCCGTGTGCGGGCAGAGCTTCGACGCCGCCGTGCTGGAGATCTGGCCCGCGCTGGCCGCGGGCGCCACGGTCGTCGTCGCCGACGAGACGGTCCGCAAGGATCCCGCCGCGCTGGCCCGCTGGTACGCGGACCACGCCATCACCTTCTCCATCCTGCCGACCGCCCTCGGCGAGGCCGTCCTCGCCCTGCCCGACGACCGGCAGCCGCCGCTGCGGCACCTGCTCCTGGGCGGCGACGTCCTGCGCACCCGGCCGCGCCCCGGCGCCCCGTACGAGACGGTGAACGTGTACGGCCCCACCGAGGTGACGGTGCTCTGCACGGTCCACACGGTGGAGCCCGCCGCCACCACCGACACACCTGCCGCCGCCTCCGCGGCCCCGATCCCGATCCCGATCGGCCGCCCGGTCGACAACGTCACCCTGCGGGTGCTCGACGCGCGGGGCCGCGAGGTGCCCGCCGGGGAGGTGGGGGAGCTGTACGTGGGCGGCCCGGGGGTGGCCACCGGCTATCTGGGCCGCCCCGACCTGACCGCGGAACGCTTCGTCCGCGACCCGCTGGGTGGCGCGGAGCGGCTGTACCGCACGGGTGACCTGGTGTGCTGGGGGGAGACGGGGGCCCTGGAGTTCCGGGGCCGGTCGGACGACCAGGTGAAGATACGTGGCTACCGCGTCGAGCCCGAAGAGGTCTCGCACACCCTCAACGGCCTCGCGGAGGTCGCCGAGGCGGTCGTCCTGACCCACCGCGACCAGCGGGGCGAGGCCTACCTCGCCGCCTACGCCGTACCGACGGCGACAGCCGCAACGGGCCACCAGGAGCTGGCCGACCGTCTGGCAACGGAACTGGCGGCACGCCTCCCCGACCACCTGGTGCCCCACGCCTGGTCGGTGCTGCCCGCACTCCCCCTGTCCGCCAACGGAAAACTGGACCGGGCGGCGCTTCCTGCCCCCTCGATCACGGTGGTCCCGGCCGGCGCCGGCACCCCGGCACTCCACCGGGCGCCCTCCGCGTCCCCCGCGCCCGTGCCCGCCGCGCGGCGGGACGTCGAGGCGCGCGTGCGGCAGCTGTGGGCCGAGGAGTTCGCCATCGAGGCGGCGGCAATCGGTCCCGACGCCTCCTTCTTCGAGCTGGGCGGCCACTCCCTCACCGCCGTCCGACTGGCCAACAGTGTCCGGGAGGAGTTCGGCGTCGAGTACCCCGTCGCCCGCTTCTACGAGGAGCCGACGCTGCGCGCGATGGCGGCGTTCCTCTCGCAGCACGGGGAGGGGAGCGGGGCCACTGCTGCCGACGTACTCGACCGCGCCCCCGTCACCGCTCAGCAGGACGCCTTCATCACCCGGCATCTGACCCACCCCCGCCCCCAGATCTACAACGTGGCGATGCGCCTCACCTTCACGGGAGCCCTCGACGTACCCGCCCTGCGTACCGCGTTGACCCACCTGGTCGCCCGGCACGAGGCCTTGCGCACCCGCTTCGTGAAGGACGGGGCGACGGGCGAGTGGTGGCAGGAGGCGCTGCGGCCCCGGCCGGTCGAGCTGCCCGAGGAGGATCTGGTCGCGCGCACCGGCTCGGCGGACGAAGCCGCTGCCGAGGCCGAACGGCTGGCCGCGGAGACCGCCGCCGTACCGTTCGACATCGAGGCCGAACTCGCCCCTGTGCTGCGGCTGTTGCGCTACGGACGTGACCGCTGGGCGCTGGTGTTCGTCCTGCACCACTCGGCCTGCGACGGCTGGTCGGTCAGCGTCCTGCTGCGCGAACTTGCCGCGCTCTACCGGGCGGAGGCCACCGGGGAGCCGCACGGTCTGTCGGAGTCCGTGCCGCAGCCGACCGAGTACGCGCGCTGGCAGCGCGAGCGGAGCCGCACCCAGGACAGTGGCCGCCTCGTCGACTACTGGGCGCGGCAGCTGGCGGGCGCCCCCTTCGACCTGTCGCTGCCGCTGGACCGGCCCCGCCCCGCGGAGCTGAGCGGCGAGGGTGACGTGGTGCTGTTCACCGTGGAGCGTGCCGTGCGGGCGGGCGTGGAGGCGCTGGCGCGCAGGCACCGCACGACGCCCTTCGTGGTGACGGCGGCGGCCCTGGCCCGCCTCGTCGCGAAGGTGACGGGCGAGCCGGACGTCCTGCTCGGCATCTCCTACGCCAACCGCGAGCGGCGGGAGTTCGAGGCGCTCGCGGCCTGCACGGTGTCGTCCTTCACGCTGCGGATCCGCGGCGGCGGCACCGGGCCGTTCGGCGCGCTGGTGGATCAGGTGGCACGCGATACGGTCGGTGCCATCGACCATGCCGCGCCGATCCGGGCGGTGGCGCGGGAGCTGCGGGAGGTGCTCGGCACCGAGGTCCCGGACCGGCTGTCGCTCGGCTTCCAGTATCAGAGTTCGCTGGAGACGGACATCGAACTGCCGGGCGTGACCACGGCGGTGGAGGACCTCGCGGTGCCCGGCGCGCGCTCCGAGTTCAACTTCGGTCTGATCCCCACCGGCGACATCCTCTCGGGCTACCTGGAGTACTCGACGGACCTGTGGGACCGCGCCACGGTCGAGGCGTGGACCAGCGCGTACGTCGATCTCCTGGCCGAGGCCGTCGCCGCCCCCGGAGCCGACGCGGGGGAGGGCGCGGACTGAGCGGCCGATTTTGGACGTGACATGTCAATAATCATGGGGGGTCGCCTTGTCACCTCCGGTGGGCTGTGCCTCAATGGGCGGCGCCCCCGCACGCTGACGGACCGTCAAAAGCGGTGCTGTCGGGCGGGGCCGTCCCCCCACCCCTGACCCCACGAAGGCAGGCCCCCCATGCGACATGGCATCTTCACCGCCACAGCGACCGCCGCCCTCGCCCTCGGCGCCCTCGCGACGGCCCCCGCGGCAGCCGCCGCGCCGCAGGCAGCCGTTGTGGATCCGCGGACCGCCACCGTCTCGTTCGACTGCGGTTCGTACGGGTCGGGAACGGCCACGCTCACCGCCGCCCAGGACGGCACCGCCGCGACCATCGAGGTGTCCACCTCGGCGATCTCGGCCCCCATCGACCTCGGCGCGGGCTCCGTCAGCTCGACCCTGACCCTCACCAGGAACGGCACCGGCACCACGGAGTTCAGCGGCAACTCCAACCCGCCGATCCCCGCGGGCGGCGCCGTCTCCACGGGACCGCTCACCGGAACCGTCGCCGCGGGCGACAGCCTCGAAGGGAAGTCCCTGCGGATCGTCGTCCTCGGCGTCACCGTGACCTGCGCCGCCACCTCGGCGCAGTCGCCGGGGCCGTTCGTCTTCTGACACGACACGACACGACACGGGCAGGACGTGGGGGCGGGGCCGCCCGCGCGGCGCGGAAAAACCCGGTCGCGGCGGCCCTCGCCGGACACTACGGTGCGGGTCATGCTGCCCGAGGTGAATACGGACGAGGAATGGGACCGTATCGTCCCGGACGAGACGGTCATGCGGCCCGGCGCCGAGGACCTGTGCGCACGGCTCGGTCTCGCGGGAGCCCCGCTGACCCGCTATCCCGAAGGGTCCCAGCCCGTCTACGCGGTCGGCGACCGGCACGTGCTGAAGCTCTTCCCCGCGGCGGCCGCCCAGGACGGCATCACCGAAGCCCGCGTCCTGAGCCACGTCCAGGGCCGGCTCCCCGTCCCCACCCCGCGGGTGCACGACTTCGGAACGTACGAGAACGGCTGGCGCTACGTCCTGATGTCCCGTCTGCCCGGCGCGGGCCTCGCCACCGCCTGGCCGGACATCCCGGGCACCGCCCGGGAGCGGATCATCACCGACGCGGCACAGGCCCTCGCCGCGCTGCACGCCCTGGACCCCGAGCCGCTCGCCGATGTCCTCGGGCCCGCCGACTGGGACGCCTTCCTCGCCGGGCAGCGCGCCGGGGCCGTGGACCGCCAGCGGAGGTGCGGACTGCCCGAGAGCTGGCTGGAGCAGATCCCCGCGTTCCTGGACTCCGTAACCCTGCCCGCCGCCGCAGCCACCACCGAAGCCACCACAGGATCCGCCGCCGGGCCCCGACGGGCCCTCCTGCACACCGAGTTCATGCGCCAGCACCTGATCGTCGACCCCGCGGACGACTGGCGCCTGACCGGCCTCTTCGACTTCGAGCCCGCCATGATCGGCGACCCGGCGTACGACTTCGTGGGCGTAGGACTCTTCGTCACCCGGGCCGAACCGGGCCTCCTGCCCCGCTTCATGAAGGCGTACGGAACGACGTACGATCCGCGCCAACTCCTCGCGTACACCTTGCTCCACGTGTACAGCAACCTTCCCTGGTACCTGCGGGAACTGCCCGCCCCGCCCGAGCCGACGCTCGACGCGCTCGCCGAGGCGTGGTTCCGTCAGGAGCTGTGACCGCCGAGTGCGACGACGGCCGCGATCGCCGGGCCGAAGGCGCCGCCGAGCTGGTAGCAGAGGTTGAACAGGCCGATGGCGGTGGGGCGTTGGGCGTCCGGCACGTCCTTGGTCGCGTACACCATGAGCGTCGCCTGGCCCGCGCTGGTGGCGAGGACGGCCAGCGTCGCGACCAGCAGGAGCAGGGGCGCCCAGGGGGTCAGGGCGGCGGTGAGCGGGGCGAGGGTGCCGACGGTGAGCAGGATGGCCAGGACCCGGCGGCGGGTCATCCGGGCCGAGGCCGCGGCCAGTGCCATGGAGAGCGCCGAGCCGGCGAGGAGGGCGGCCAGCTGACCGGTGCCGATCGTGGCGGCCGACCAGCCCGTGCGCTCGCCCAGCAGTTGCGGGACCGTGAACAGCAGGGTGAAGTACGACGTCGCCAAGGTGCAGGCGAGCGCGGCGCAGAGGACGAACGCGCGGGCCCGCAGCAGTGACGCCGGTACGAAGCCGGTGGGGTGGGCGCGGATGTGCAGGGCCAGCGGGACGGCCATCGCCAGTGCGGCGGCCACCGCCGGGAGCGGGTAGCGCGGGATGAGCACCAGAGCCGTCGCCATCAGGACCAGCAGGGCGGCGCCCCGGCCGTCGAAGGGCGTGCCGCGCGAAGGTGCGGACAGCTCGGCGCGGCGTACGACCGCGGGCAGGGCGAGGAGGGCGAGCGCGCCGACGGCCAGGGACATCCGCCAGGAGGCGGTGCCCGCGATCGCCGAGCCGAGCAGCGGGCCGACCGCCCCGAACGTCCCGAAGCCCGCCGTGATCACGCCCATCCGGCGGACCGAGCCCGCCAGGCTCATCGCCGCCGTGACCAGACCGGCACCGCCCGCGGCCTGCGCCGCCCGGCCCGCCATGGCCAGGGGTAGCCAGGGCGCCGCGGCGAGAACCGCGGTGCCGGTCACGATCAGGGCGGCACTCAGCTTGAGCGTGCTCCCCAGGCCGCGGCGGCGCAGCAGCGCCGCCATCAGTGGCGTGCCGACGGCCATGGCCCAGGCGAAGACGGTGACGAGCCAGGTCGCGGTCGCGGTGCGGACGCCGAGCGAGCCTGCCATGTCGGGGAGGATCAGTACGGGACTGTTGGCGCTCGCGGCGACCGGGGTGGCCAGCAACGCCAGCCAGAGCGCCGGGATTTGACGCGCCGACCGTGTGGCGGCGGCCTGCGGGGCGGCGCGGGGGAGAGGGGCGGGGCGAGGGCTGGGACGGGTTTGCGCGGGTGCGGACATGGTGGGCGGCTCCGTCGGCGCGAGGGATACGGGTGAGAGGTCCGGGCGAGGGGTCCGGGTGGGAGGCCCGGACGAGGGTGGCGCCTGGTCAGACCGTGGTGACGACCTGGTCGTAGGCGAGTCGCGGTGAACGGGGGTACCAGGCGTCCGGACCCGGACGGCCGATGTTCACGACCATCAGCGGCGTGTGGTCGTCGTCGAGGAACTCCTTCTGCACACCCGGGAAGTCGAATCCCGTCATGGGCCCCGCGGCCAGCCCCGCCGCGCGCACGCCGAGTATGAAGTAGGCCGCCTGGAGCACTCCGTTGACCAGCGCGGACTCCTCCCGGACCGCGCGGTCGGCGAAGAAGAGGTCCTTGGCCTGCGGGAAGTGCGGGAGCAGCGAGGGGAGTTCCTCGTGGAATTCGTTGTCGGCGGCGAGGATCGCGACCAGCGGGGCCGACAGCGTCTTGGGCCGGTTGCCCTCGGCCATGAGGTCCACCAGCCGCTCGCGGGCGTCGGCGGACCGGACGAGGACCACGCGCAGCGGCGACTGGTTGTACGCGGTGGGGGCGTACTTGACCAGGTCGTAGACCGCCTGGAGCTGCGCGTCGGTCACCGGCTCGTCGGTGAAGGTGTTGGCGGTGCGGGCCTCGCGGAAGAGGAGGTCCTGGGCGGCGGGGTGGAGGGACAGCTCGGACATGGTGTGCTCCTGTCGTTCGGGATCGACAATCTCGATAGTGAGATAAAAGCATCCGGCTATCCCAGAGTCAAGTATCTCGAAACTAAGAGACATGAAGTTGGGAGAGTCAGAGCTGGGAGAGCCAGCACTGGTAGAGTCCCTACTAAGAGAGTCCGTATCGAGGGGAGTGGCAGCGATGAGCGACGCCGTGGACGCGATCATCGGTCAGTGGGCCGAGGAGCGACCCGACCTGGAGGAGGGCCTGTGGCCCGTGCAGCTCTTCGGCCGCATCCAGCGACTGGCCCTCGTGGTCGACAAGTCGGTCAAGTCCATCGCGGGCCGGCACGGCCTGGACGTCGGTGAGTTCGACGTCCTCACCACACTCCAGCGCTCCGGGCCGCCCTACGCCCTGACCGCCGGTACGTTCCTCAAGGCGTCCATGGTGTCGTCCGGCACGATCACCAACCGCATCGACAAGATGGAAGCCAAGGGCCTGGTCGAGCGCGTACGCGACACGGAGGACCGGCGCAGCGTCAAGATCCGCCTCACCGAACGCGGGCATGAGGTCACCAGGGCCGTCTTCGCCGACCACCTGGCCAACTACGAGCTGCTGCTCGCCGATGTGGACCGCGAGCTGGTCGGCGCGGCCGGGGACAGTCTCCGGCGGGTCCTTGAGGCCCTCGGGGACACCACCATCAAGTAAGGCTCGGAGCCGAGGGGGACCGAGCCGGGACCCGGCCCCGGCTGCGGCCCCAGGGACCTCAACCGACCGGAATCAAGGTCAGATACGCGAGTCCGAGCACCGTGCGGTATCCGCGCAGCCACGAGTCGCGCTGGGCGTCGACCTTCGCGCGCGTCTCGGCCGCCGCGGGATGGTCCGGGTGCGTGGCGAGCCACTCCTCGACGTCACTGCGGTAGCCCGACTCGAACTCCTCCCACTCCTCCTCGCTCGCCGTCTCCACCCACAGCGGCCGGAACCCCGCCTCGATCGCCGCGTCCACCAGGCCGCCGAGCGACAGAAACTCGTCGGCACGGGCATCCGGCCACATCCCGGCCAGCTCGTCCTCGGTGGGCGTGCGCTGCCAGAAGCCCTCGCCGAGCACCACCCGGCCGCCGGAATTCACCAGCCCGCGCAGCGCCCGCAGCGCCTCGACCGTCGCGAGGGGCGGCTCGGCGGCGCTGAGCGCCTGGCTCGAACCGAGGCAGAGCACGACATCGGCGGGGTCGCGCGTGATGCCCCTCGCCGACTCCTCCGCGAAGACGACCCGTTCGCCGAGGCCGAGTTCCTCGGCGGCGGCACGCCCGCGCGCCAGATCCTCGGCGTTGATGTCCACGCCGACGCCGGCGGCCCCGGGGGCGGCTCGGAGTATGCGGAGCAACAACTCGCCCCAGCCGCAGCCGATGTCGAGAACCGTACGGGGCCCGGTCGCCGCGAGCCGCTCGACGAGGCGCCGCGCGCGGGCCTCGGAGAGGGGGCTGTGGAAGGCGAGGTGGGTGAGGCGCGGCGGAAGGTCGTTGTCAGCGATCACGGCGGAGTCAGTGGTGATGGCGGAGTCAGTGGTCGTGGCAGGGTCAATGGTCATGCCAGGGTCATTGGTCATGGCGGGCGACCTTAGCCCGCCCATCACCCTCCTGGACAGCGTTTTCCCCCCCCGAAAAGTGCTCAGAGCGCTTGGGGCGCGTGACCCCCGTGCCCGACCGCTCGCTGTCACTCCTCCTCGGACGAGGCGTCCTCGCCGCGCTGCCGCACGTTCTTGTTCCTGGCCCCCAGCGTCGCCAGCACACCTACCGCCGTCCCGGCGAGCGCGGCCGGCACCATCCAGGCCCGGTTGAGGGAGTGGCCGAGGGCGTGGTCGGCGGAGTAGCGGCCGGGGCCCGTGACGGCGAGCGCCGCGCTGACCATGCCGAGGAACGCCGGATACTCGTAACCGCCGCCCTGGCTGAAGAAGCCGTTCGGCGTGTGCACGGCCGAGGCCCCCGCCATCGCGCCCGCCGCCGCCGAACCGGCCGCCGGGGTCGCGAGACCGAGGGCGAGCAGCGTGCCGCCGCCCGCCTCGGCGAGCCCCGCGACCAGGGCGTTCATCCTGCCGGGCGTGTATCCGATGGACTCCATCCAGGCGCCCGTACCTTGGAGCCCGCCACCACCGAACCAGCCGAACAGCTTCTGCGTGCCGTGCGCGGCCAGCACACCCCCGGTCCCCACGCGCAGAAGCAGCAGCCCGAGGTCACGTCGGTCCGGGCACGAACAGGTCATGAGGACTCCCAGGTCGATGGTTCGGCTCTCGCCGAGGGGGTGACCCTCCCACCGTCCGCCGGACCGGCCCCCGGCACCCGGCCCGCGCCGCCGTACGGGTGAGGGCCCCGCCCCGCCCGGTGGCGCCCCGGACGGCCCGATGTGAGCGTGAGCCCATGAGCATTCAGGTAAACCGGCTCGGCGACCCGGCCGTACGCGCGTTCGTCACCGCGGTGAACTCCCACGACCGGGCCGCCTTCGAGGCGCTCCTCGCCCCCGGCGCGACCATGTCCGACGACGGCACCGACCGGGACATCACCGACTGGACCGAGCGCGAGGTCTTCTCCTCCAACGGCCACATGGACATCGAGTCGGAGTCGGACGGCGGCCGCACGCTGCTCGTCAGCTACCGCAACGACACCTGGGGCGAGATGCGCACGAAATGGCGCTTCACCGTCGATGACGCGGGCCGGATCACCCGCTTCGAAACGGGCCAGGCCTGACGGTCAGTGGCAGTTCTTGGTTCCGTCGTCGCTCCGGGTCCAGGAGCAGGAGTCCTGGAGCGAGCCGCTCGGCTTGATCAGGCGGGCCTTGTCGTCGGTGTTGTTCCAGACGTAGTTGCCCTGGCCCCAGTAGCGCACGCCGGAGGCGTCCGTGCCCTGGCCCGTGCGGACCTTGGCGGTCTTGCCGGCGCCGATGTTGTAGCTGCCGAAGGTGTACGTGTAGCCGGTGTTGTCCTTGAGCTTGTAGCCCTTGAGCTGGATCGCGGAGCGCGTGCTGTTGTGGATGTTCACCCACTCCGCGTTCAGCGAGGAGTTCGAGCGGGAGTCCCGCCCCGGGCTGTCGTACTGGATGAAGCCGAGGTGCAGCCCGCCCTGGTGGCGCGCGGTCGCCGCGGAGGCGGGCGCGGCGGCGAGCAGGGACACCGAGAGGGCGGTGGCGGCGAGCGCCGCGGGGGCCATGGTGCGTACGCGCAAGGAGTGCTCCAAGTGTGAAGGTCTCGTGGAGAGGAGCCGAGCATACGGGGTGCGCGCGCCCGCATTGAGGCGGTACCTCCGATTCCGCTTGGGGAGATCCCGCATCCGCTTCACCCGTGCTTCGCGCCTCGCCCGCCCCTCAACCCCGCCCGATATAGGGCATGTTGGTCGCCATCACTGTCGCGAACTGGACGTTCGCCTCCAGTGGCAGCTCCGCCATGTGCCGCACCGTGCGCGCCACGTCCGCCACGGCCATCACCGGCTCGTTCGCCAACTGCCCGTTGGCCTGGAGGATCCCGGACTGCATGCGCTCGGTCATATCGGTCGCGGCGTTGCCGATGTCGATCTGCCCGACGGCGATGCGGTACGGGCGTCCATCCAGGGAGAGTGACTTGGTCAGGCCGGTCAGGGCGTGCTTCGTCGCCGTGTACGCCGCCGAGTTCGGGCGCGGCGTATGTGCCGAGATCGACCCGTTGTTGATGATCCGGCCGCCCTGCGGGTCCTGCTCCTTCATCTGCCGGAACGCGGCCTGGGCGCACAGGAACGCGCCGTTCAGGTTGGTGTCGACCACGCTGCGCCAGGCCTCGTAGGAAAGCTCCTCGACGGGGACGTCGCCGGGGCCGAACGTGCCGGCGTTGTTGAAGAGCAGGTCCACCCGCCCGAAGCGGGCGCGCGCGGCGTCGAAGAGGGCGGTCACGTCTTCGGGGTGCGTCACGTCGGTACGTACGCACAAGGCGGCGCCGTCCTTCGAGAGGGCGAGGGAGGCCGTCTCCTCCAAGGCCTCCACGCGGCGGCCCGCGAGCGCCACCGCCCAGCCGGCGGCGAGCAGTTCGAGGGCCACGGCCCGGCCGATCCCCGACCCGGCCCCGGTCACCACGGCGACCTTGGGGTCGACCTGCGCGGCGGCCTCCACGACGTTCTCCACGGCGGTCTCCACGACACTCTCCGCGGCAGCGACCACGGCGGCCCTCGCGTCACCCCCGACAACGGCCTCCCCGGCACTGCCGGGGACGGTCTCCACGCCGCTGCCCGCGTTGGCGCCCGCGGCGGCTTTCCTGCCGCTGTCCGTGGCGGGGCCCGCGGGGGTCTCCCCGACGCTGTCCGCGGCGGCGCCTGCGGAGGCCCTCGCGTCACCGCCGACGGCGGTCTCCATGCCGCTGCCCGCGCTGGCAGCCGCGGCGGTTTCCCTGCCGCTGCCCCTCGCGGCACCCACGCCGGCGCCCGCGTCGGCGCCTGCGGCAGCCCTCGCGTCACCGCCGAGGGCGGTACCCACGCCGCTGCCCCCGGCGGCACCCGCGCCGGCCTCCAGCACGCCGCCCCCGGCGACAGGGCCCCCCGCGGTCTCCGACTCATCCCATGAGGCAGTTCGCTCAGCGTTCATGGCCCCGCAGCGTACGGGAGGGCCGGCCACGTGGACATCATCCGACCGCCATACGGCTGTTGTGTACGTGACAGGCGCAGGTCGTCCCCCGCCACTTACATGCCCCTGACAGCAATCGTCAGGGGAGGGCCACATGACACCCGCAGGCCAGCAGTACGCACCCGAACTCCGGGCCGCCGCACAGCACTTGGCGCGCCGTCGCTTCCTCACCACCACCGGCGCCGCCGCCGCGCTCGCCTTCGCCACCAACCTGCCCACCGCGGGCGTCGCGGGCGCCGCCGAGCTGGACGCCCGGCGTATCAAGGACGACCCCTTCACGCTCGGCGTCGCCTCCGGTGACCCGCTGCCCTCCTCGGTGCTGCTGTGGACCCGGCTCGCCCCCGCCCCCTACGAGCCGGGCGGCGGCCTGCCCAAGGAGCGCGTCTCCGTCCGCTGGGAACTCGCCCACGACGCCCGCTTCCGGCGCATAGCCAGACGAGGCGTCACCACCGCGCACCCCGAGTTCAACCACACCGTGCACGTCGAGGTGGACCACCTGGAGGCGGGCCGCCGCTACTACTTCCGCTTCCGCGCGGGCCAGTGGACCAGCGGCACCGGCCGCACCCGCACCGCGCCCGCGCCGGGCAGCCGCCCCGAGTCCCTGACGCTCGCCGCGGTGTCCTGCCAGGCCTACCACGACGGCTACTTCACCGCGTACAAGCACCTCGCGCAGGACGACGTGGACGTCGTCTTCCACCTCGGCGACTACCTCTACGAGTACGCGGTCGACTCGGCCGGCGGCGCCCGTAAATACACCGACCGGACGCTGCCCGCGCACTACAACAAGGAGACCCAGACCCTGGAGGACTACCGCCTGCGCTACGCCCTCTACAAGTCCGACCCCGACCTGCGCGCCGCACACGCCGCGCACCCCTTCGTCGTCACCTGGGACGACCACGAGACCGAGAACAACTACGCCGACGACATCGACGAGAACGGCAACCCGCCCGCGGAGTTCCTGCTGCGCCGCGCCGCCGCCTACCGCGCGTACTGGGAGAACCTGCCGCTGCGCCGCCCGCAGCTGCCGAAGGGCCCCGACGCACAGCTCTACCGGCGCCTCATCTGGGGCCGCCTCGCCCAGTTCGACATCCTCGACACCCGGCAGTACCGCTCCGACCAGGCATACGGCGACAAGGCGCACGCCCCCGGCCCCGAGACGGACGACCCGGCGCGCACCATCACCGGCGCCACCCAGGAGCGCTGGCTCCTCGACGGCTGGCGCCGCTCGCGCGCCCTGTGGAACGTGGTCCCGCAGCAGGTCACCTTCTCCCAGCGCAAGCTGGACCTCACCGCGCAGGCCAAGCTCTCCATGGACGCCTGGGACGGCTACCGCGCCTCCCGCAAGCGGGTCCTCGCCGGGGCGAGGGCGGCGGGCCTCGACAACCTCATGGTCCTCACCGGCGACGTCCACGTCGGCTACGCCTTCGACATCAAGGCCGACTTCGACGACCCCTCCTCCAAGACCGTGGGCACCGAGATCGTCGCGACGTCCATCGCGAGCGGCAAGGACGGCGCGGACAAGCCGGCCAACTGGGAGACGTACACCAAGGCCAACCCGCACCTGAAGTTCTACAACGGGCGGCGCGGCTACGTGACGGTCGGCCTCGGCCGCGACGAGGCGCGCGCCGACTTCAAGACGGTGTCGGCGGTCACCACGCCGGGCGCCCCCCTCAGGACCGCGGCATCCTTCGTGACGGAGTCGGGCGACCCGGGGCTCCGACCCGCGTAGATGCCGTCCGCGGCGGCGTCCGACGGCCGGAACGCCAGCGCCAGATCGTTCTCCGCGGTGAAGAAGGGGCGCACGGAGGCGGCGGCACCGGCCCGGCCGCCGGGCGCCTCGGCGGCCGGATACACATCGGTCCGCTTGCGGTCGACGACGTCGCCGATGACGCGCCCCACCCGGACCGGCTCACCCCCGGGAGACAGCCGCAGCGCCAGATCCCAGGTCTCCGGTTCCCCGTCACCGGCGTCCAGCACCCGGGCGTACGGCAGGCGGAAGCGGAAACGGTCCGCTCCACTGGTCGTCACGTCGGCCTCGAAGGCGGCGGACGGATCGCGGCGCGGCACGGCGAGCAGGCGGGGGCGCTGCCCCTCGGCGAACTCCGCGCCGTACAGCGTGCCTTCCACCGAGCAGGACGCCGGGCCGGTGGCCAGCGTGTGGGCTTCGGCGTGCGCGGGGCGGCGCCACGTCCGCAGGGACAGGTTGTTCTTGACGGTCGTATAGGGAATCCACCAGCGAAAGGGCGCCCCCGGCAGGGCTTTCAGGCCCAGCAGCTCGCGTTGCTCGACGGTCGACGACGCGACCCGGCGCCGTACGCCGTCGTCCGTCCGCACGACGTGGAAGTCCCAGCGGCCCTCGGCGAGCCGGTGCGCGCGGCGCTCCAGCACGGCCGTCCAGGGCGCCTCCTCGCCCTCGGGCCGGCGCAGGGGAACCGCGAGCAGATCCTCGCCCCGGCCCTCGGAGCCCCGCCGGGTCGCGGTCAGCGTGAACGCGCCGCCCGGCAGGCCGGCGCGGTCGAGGCGTACGACGAGATCACCCGCGGCGTCCACCGAGCAGGCGGCCTTCGGACGCAGCGGCCCCGGGCTCGCCGAGCGCCCGCGTCCTGCCGTACGCACGGTCCGGCCCAGCGCTCGGCGGGTCGCGGCCCCGGCGCGACGCGCACCGGCCGCCATCCGCAGGCCGAGCGGGACCGGGGCGGGCGGGGAGGAGGCGCGCAGGTCGGCGATCAGCTCCTCATAGCGCCGGGCGATGTGCTCCGGGGCGTACCGCTCGGCGTTGCGGCGGGCGGCGGCGCCCATGGAGCGGCGCAGGTCGGTGTCCTCGATGAGCCTGATGAGGCCCCGGGCGACGGCGGCGCTGTCGCCCGAGCGTACGAGCAGCCCGTCCTCGCCGTCCCGGATGATCTCGGCGGGCCCGTGGGGGCAGTCGGTGGCGACCACGGGGGTGCCGCACTGCATGGCCTCCACGATGGTCATGCCGAACGACTCCTCGCGGGAGGTGACGGCGGCGATCGCCCCCTTGGCCCACTCGGTGGCGAGGGACGGGGTGGGGCCCATCAGGAACACGTGGTCGCTCAGGCCGAGTTCGTCGATGCGGGCCCGCAGCGCGGCGTGCTTGGGGCCGCGTCCGTAGATCCGCAGCTTCCACCCCGGGTGCGCGGCGGCCACGGTGGCGAACGCGTCCACGAGGAGGCCGTACCGCTTCACCGGGATGAGCCGCCCACCGGCGATGACCAGCGGGGCCGCGCCGTCCGACGGGCCGACGCCGGGCAGCGGCGAGGCGTTGGGGATGGACACGATGGGGGTGCCCGTCGACGCGAGCTTCCGGCGGTGCGCCACGGCGTCCGCCTCCGTGACGGTGGTGTGCGCGTCCAGGGAGGCGATGGCCGCGTCCTGGGCGGCGCGGATGCCGGGCTCGTGGGTGCCGTAGACCCGGTGCTCCTGGCCGATCCGCAGATAGTGGCCGCGGCCGAACTCGGCCAGGTAGACCACCAGGCCCGGCCTGGTGGCCACCACCACGTCGGCGTCCGTGCGGCCGAGGAAGCGGGCCACCCGCTGATCGGTGAGCGCGTCGAAACCGGCCCCGGCCGCCTCGACGCGCGGCACCAGCGCGGTCGGCTCGCCCAGCAGCTCGTTGTCGAGGTCGCCTCGCGGCGCGTGCGGGCGCTTGTCGATCAGGGGGCGCAGCCGGACTTTTCTGCTGAGCGGCAGAGTGGGCCTGTCGTGTGTCCGCCAGACGCTGGCAATTTCAACGTCATGGCGCTCGGCGAGGGCACCGGCGGAATTGAAAGTGGCGCGGACGGTGCCACCGATTCCATATGCGTTCTGTAGCAGAAAGGTAATTTTCATTGTGCCTTGTCCGGATCGGCAATTCGTCAGGGAAGGCCACTTTTCCACGCCGTGCGGGATTTCCCGGTGAGCACACGCCTCGGGACGTGATGGATACCCCGTACGGTGAACGGGCGGTAGCCGCGTTGACCTATCAGGACTTCACGGCGCCGGACATCAAGAGAATTGCGTGAACCAGCGCTGACCCGGATCTTTTGCGGTGCAGGCGGCCATCCGCAGCCGGGGCCGCGGCCGCAGCGGATCGTCCTGGGTCAGGCAGCCGCCCGCGGTACGCAGCTGTCCTCGCCCCGTGACCACCCACCGGGCCGGTGCGGCGGAGCAGGGCGCGAGGGCGACGGCCCGGCCCTCGGCCCGGACGCAGCGCCGGCCCTCACCCGCGCGCTCGGCCCGCAGCACGCCGTCCGCGAGGCGCCACCGCTGCCCGAGCCCTCCGGTGCAAGGGGCGGTGCGCGGCTCGCCGCCGTCCCGGGCCAGACACAGGTCGGGGTCGGTGAATCCGGAATCCGTGGAGCCCAGCCAGGAGACGACGGTGCCGGGGCGGGGGTCGGGCGTCCGGCGCGGATAGCTTCGCTCCAGCCATCGCACGTAATGCTCCGCCGGTTCCCGAACGGGTTCGCAGTAATGCCCGGGGCAGTGCTCCACCTGCCTCTCGTCATGAATGTAGTAATGCTCGAAAATGGCCGTCTTGTGGGCGGTCGAGGCGGAATTCACATTGGGTGGGCGCATGATGTTTCCGTACCCCTCGTATCCCGCCAGTCGGATAGGATTTCCCGATTCCAGTCGTGCGCGGAGAGTCGCCAGGCGGAAATAGCGGGCGGTGATCGCGTGATCGCTGTGGTCGGCCCATTCCTTGCCGGATGACCTCAGAGCGGTGTTCGCGTAATCCTGCGTGCGTACGATATCGGGCCGAAAACGCTTGATGAGGGCGGTCAGGGTGGCGACCAGGCCCCGTTCCGTATAACGGGCCGAGCCGTCCACGGCGGTGAGGGAAGGAACCCCCGACCGGAAAAGGGCCAGCAAGCTGTCACGGCGCGACGATTCCTCGCGCCAGCCGCCGTCGGGCAGCCGTAGGAATACCAGCCGAATGTCCGGACCCAACGGCCCGCCGCCCCAGCGGACGCCGTGCAGGGTCCGCCCGCCGGCCCGCACGGGCGCGGACTCCCAGGGGCTGGGTTCCCCCGGCCGCATCGGCACCCCGGCGAGAGCGCTGTACGCCTGCTGCACGCCCATTTCGCGGCGGACCGCATACCCTCCCGACCATTCCAGATGGGCGTCGCCCGCGGTCACGTACACGACGCGGACGCAGTTCCCCTTTTCGAAGTCCTCGGAAATCGCCGGATTGATGAACAAGAGGTCGTCATCCTGGTGCGCCACTCCGACCAGCGTCGTGGCACGGCACTTTGCGCCGCCGGGCGAATCGTCCGGCGGCGGCACGGTGAATGCCAGGGTGGCGAGTCCGACGAGGACGGACAGCACCCATGTGTAGCTGCGAATGGCACGTAACTCCGCTTCTCGCGCGAAGCCGGGGCCCGTAAGATCTGCCCGGCGATGAGCCAAACGAGTGGGACTTCGGATCGTCACCCATTCGGAGCTGCGACCATGGACGGCGGAACGGACCACCGAGAGGGGCGGCATGCCTGAGCGCGGGCAGACAACAGAAGAGCACGAGATACCGAAGGCGGCGGGACCGGAAAGCCCCGCCGCCCTCCGCCGCACCGGGGCCCTCGTCACCCTGGTGCTCGGCGGCCTCACCGCCGTCGCCCCGCTCTCCATGGACATGTACCTCCCGGCCCTGCCGCAGGTCACCGACGCCCTGCACGCCCCTGCCGCGACCGTCCAGCTGACCCTCACCGCCTGTCTGACCGGCATGGCCCTCGGCCAGCTCGTCGTCGGCCCGATGAGCGACAAGTGGGGACGCCGCCGCCCGCTCCTCGTCGGCCTGCTCGTCTTCGTCCTCGCCACCGCGATCTGCGCCTTCGCCCCCACCGCGGAACTCCTCATCGGCTTCCGCCTGCTCCAGGGCCTCGCGGGCGCGGCCGGCATCGTCATCGCCCGCGCGGTCGTCCGCGACCTGTACGACGGCGTGGAGATGGCCCGCTTCTTCTCCACCCTGATGCTGATCTCGGGCGTCGCCCCGGTCGTCGCGCCCCTCATCGGCGGCCAGGTCCTGCGCTTCACGGACTGGCGCGGCGTCTTCGCCGTCCTCACGGGCGTCGGCATCGCGCTGACCCTCCTGGTGTGGCGGTTCCTGCCCGAGACCCTCGCCCCCGAGAAGCGGCACAGCGGGGGCACCGTCGCCGCGCTGCGCACCATGAGGTCGCTCCTCACCGACCGCGTCTTCACCGGCTATGTGATCGCGGGCGGTTTCGCTTTCGCGGCGCTGTTCGCGTACATCTCCGCCTCGTCCTTCGTGGTCCAGGAGATCTACGGCGCGTCCCCGCAGACCTTCAGCGTCCTCTTCGGCGTCAACTCCATCGGCCTGATCATCGTCGGCCAGATCAACGGCAAGGTCCTCGTCGGCCGCGTCAGCCTCAACAAGGCGCTCGCCAGTGGTCTGACGATCATCACCGTCGCCGCGCTGGCGCTCCTGCTCATGACCTCCGGCGTCTTCGGCGAGGTCGGCCTCGTCCCCGTCGCCGCCGGACTCTTCGTCCTGATGTCGGCGATGGGCCTGGCCATGCCCAACACCCAGTCCCTCGCCCTCACCCGCGCCCCGCACGCCGCCGGTTCCGCCTCCGCGCTGCTCGGCACCTCCTCCTTCCTCATCGGCGCGGTCGTCTCGCCGCTCGTCGGCATCGCGGGCGAGGACACCGCCGTCCCGATGGCCGTCGTCCAACTGGTCTGCGCGCTGGCGGCCCTCACGTGCTTCGTGGGACTGTGCCGCCCCTGGCGGCACGCGCCCACGGAGGAGGCGGACCACTGAGCGCACCACGGCTCCTGCGCACCGGCACCCCCGACCGCGCGGGCCTGGACCCGAACGAGATCGACCGTCTCGTCGCCGAGGTGCGCGAGCTGCCGCGCGGCCCGCGTCCCTGGTGCGCGGGCGCCGTGGTGCTCGTGGGCCGCGGTCCCGTGATCGCCGCCGAGGAGGCCGCGGGCTGGGCGGTGCGGTACGCCTCGTACGACGCCGACGGCGACACCGGGGTCGAGCTGCCCCGCGAGTGGCGCGTACCGATGCGCACCAACACGCCCTTCGACCTGGCCTCGCTCACCAAGCTCTTCACGACCGTCGCGGCGGTGCAGCAGCTGGAGCGGGGCACGCTCGGCATCGACGCGCTCGCCGGGGCGTACATCCCCGAGTTCCGGGCCGCCGCCGAGCACGGCGTCACGGTGCGGCAGCTCCTCACGCACACCTCGGGGCTGCGGCCCGAACTCCCGCTGTACGACTGTCCGGACCACGCCTCCCGGATCGCCGCCCTGCGCGCCGAGGTGCCGGTCACCGCACCCGGCGAGTACGTCTACTCCGACCTGAACATGCTGCTCCTCCAGCACATCCTGGAGCGCCTGACCGGACATCCCCTGGACGTCCTCGTCCGCGAGGGCATCACCCGGCCGCTCGGCATGGCCGACACCGGCTTCGGGCCGCGGGCGGACGCCGCCGCGACGGAGGACCAGCGCAGGCCCTGGGCGAAGGTGGACCGCGGGATGCTGCGGGGGGTCGTCCACGACGAGAACGCCTGGGCGCTCGGTGGCGTGGCCGGGCACGCGGGCCTCTTCTCCACCGCCCGCGACCTGGCGGTGTTCTGCCGCGCCCTGCTGTGCGGGGGCTCGTACGGGCGGGCCCGCATCCTCGGCCCCGACTTCGTCGAGCTGATGTTCACCGGCTCCGGCCTCGGCTTCGGCATCGACCAGCCGTGGTTCATGGGAGAGCTGGCGGGGCGCGGCGCGGCGGGCCACACCGGCTTCACGGGGACGTCGCTCGTCCTCGACCCGGCCACGGATACGTTCCTGATCCTGCTGGCCAACGTGGTGCACCCCCGGCGCAGGCCCGGGGACAGCACCCCAAGGGCCTCGGCGGCCACGAGGCTGGCCAGGGCGGCCCAGGACAGCTGACCTCGCGCGGGCGCCCCGTCAGGGGGCGTCGCTGTCCGCGGGTGCGTCGTGGTTGCTCGCGCAGTTCCCCGCGCCCCTTCGGGGCTCGGCCGGGGTCGGGCCCCGAAGGGGCGCGGGGAACTGCGCGACCAGCCGAAGGCGAGCCGCACCCGCCAGGACGGCAGCGGTAGGCAGACGAGGCCGCCCCCCCCCGCCCCCGTAGGATCAGTGGGTGAACGAGCTGACATCCCCGGGGGAAAAGCTGAGCGGCGCCCTCGCGAGGGCGCTGGACGGGCTGTCGCCCACGCAGGCCGCGCAAGCCGTCGAGCGGCTCATCGGCAGCTACCGGGGGCGGACCCCGACCGGCGCCCCGATCCTGCGGGACCGCGCCGACGTCGCCGCCTACGCGGCCTACCGCATGCCCGCCACCTTCGAGGCGGCGCACTCCGCGCTGGAGGCCCTCGCGGACGCGGCCCCGGACGGCTGGGCACCCGCCAGCCACGTGGACATCGGCGGCGGCACCGGCGCCGCCGTCTGGGCGGCCGCCGCGACCTGGCAGGGCGAGCGTCCCGTCACGGTCCTCGACTGGGCCGAGCCCGCCCTCGCCCTGGGGCGTGAACTGGCCGCGGCCGAACCGAGGTTGGCCGCCGCCCGCTGGCAGCGCGAACGCATCGGCGCCTCGCTCACCGTCGAAAGCGCCGAGCTGGTCACCATCTCGTACGTCCTCAAGGAGCTGACCGAGGCCGACCGGCGCTCGGTCGTCGACGCCGCGGCGCACGCGGCCACGCAGGCCGTCGTCGTCGTCGAACCGGGCACCCCGGACGGCTACGCGCGCGTCATCGAGGCACGCGACCAGCTCATCGCCGCCGGATACCGGGTCGCCGCCCCCTGCCCGCACAGCGCGCCCTGCCCCATCGAACCGGGCACGGACTGGTGCCACTTCTCGGCGCGCGTCAGCAGGTCGTCCCTGCACCGCCAGGTCAAGGGCGGCTCACTGGCGTACGAGGACGAGAAGTTCAGTTATGTCGCGGCGACCCGCTTCGACCCGGTCCCGCCGCCGAACCGGGTGGTGCGCCGCCCCCAGATCCGCAAGGGCCAGGTGCTCCTCGACCTGTGCGGGGCCGAGGAGCGGCTGCGCAGGGAGACCGTGACCAAGCGCCACGGCCCCCTCTACCGCGCGGCCCGCGACACGGACTGGGGCGACCGGTGGCCGCCCCCGTCCGAGCCGCAGGAGTGACTCAGGCGCCCCAGGTGCCCTGGTCCACGGCGCAGTTCCAGCCGTTGCCGCGCACGGAGAACTTCACCTTGTAGCTCCGCGTGTTCAGCAGGTGCGTACGCACCTTGACGCCGAGCTTGGCCTTGCCCGCGAGGCTCTTGTCGTAGACCGTGACGGTCTTCGACGTCTTGTGGGTGGCCTTGCCGCCCTTGGGCGTGGCCCTGCCGAAGCGGATGTTCTTGACGTTGGTCACCGTGAAGCTGACCTTCTTGAAGCTCTTGGTGCTCTTGTTCTTCAGCCCGAAGTACAGGCCACCGTTGGTCACCCAGCCGTTCCGGTCGATCTGGAAACGGGAGGTGTAGACGATGTCGATCGGGCAGCCGGAGCTGCGCGGAGCGGCGCTCGGAGCGGCCGACGCGGCCTTCGGCTCCGGCTTCGCCGACGCGGAAGCGGCCCCCGCCATACCGAGCTGACCTGCGGTGAGTGCCCCTGCGGTGGCCAGGACCGCGACGGACGTGCGCATGCGATTCACTGCGCTGATACCTCTTCTTCCCCCTGGGCCCGGGGTGGGCCCGACTGTTTGGTTGTCGTGGTGCGTCGCGCGGAAACCGTCTGTCTGTTCCCACGCGCCCGTATTGGTACCACGAGGACCCTCGGTAAGTGGAGTTGACGCGCTTCTTACAACCTTCTTAGACGATGTGACTATTCACATCCCCATGACAACCAAGATCGGTTCGCTCACTCTCTCCGCCGCCCTGGTCCTCGCCGCGGCCGGAGCGGGCGCCTACGCCTTCACCGCCGAGGCCGGGCCCGTACCCGGCAAGCAGGTCGAACTGGCCGTCGACGGCGGCACGGCCGTGGTCGACACCGCCTCCCTCGCCGTACGCGCCCACACCCGCGACGGCCGCGACCTCACCCTCTCCGACGCCTCCGCCACCGACCTCGGCCGGCCGGGCCCCGTGACGCGTACCGGCAAGGGGAGGGCCCGCTGGAGCTACCCCGAGCGCGGTATCGACGTCACCGCCCGCACCGACCACGGACGCCTCTCGCTGAGTCTGAGGGCACACCGCGACACCTCCGTCAGCTGGCCCGTCACCGGCACCGACGCCTCCGCCTCGGCCCTCCAGCTCCCGCGCGGCGAAGGCCTGGACATCCCCGTCACGGACGCCTTCTGGACCACCGGTGGGGGCGGCCTCGGGGGCAGTACCGTCGACGTCGGCGCGGAACTGACCCTGCCGCTGTGGGGCTACTCCCTCGGCAAGCGCGCGGGAGTCAGCTATCTCACCCCGACCGACATCGGCACGACCCTCGGCTTCACCGCCCCCGGCGGCCGGCTGCGCGCCACCGCCGAGCACGCCTTCGACGGCGGCGAAGGCACCCGCGACTACTCCGTCACCTTCGCCCTGACCGACGGGAACCCGGTCGCGCCGGCCGCCGACTACCGCTCCTACCTCGCCGAGCGCGGCCAACTCGGCAGCCTGAAGCGGAAGATCGCGAAGAACCCCGCCACCGGCCGGCTGCTCGGCGCCTTCCACGCCTACACCTGGGGCGACGCCCGCAAGGCCGCCGGCGTCGAGCGGCTGCGCGCGCTGGGAGTGGACCGGATGTGGCTCGGCTACGACGGCGAGCCCTACCCGGACAGGGCGGCGGTGAGCGCCGCGAAGAGGGCCGGGTACCTCATCGGCCCCTATGACTCCTTCGCCAACGGCCAGGACCCGGGGACCGCCGACGCCCCGAACTCCGCCTGGCCCGGCACCGTCTACCCGGACTTCTGCGTCCGCGACGCCAAGGGCAAGCCGGTGACGGGCTTCGGCGGCCGCGGCTGCTACCTCAGCTCGCGGGCCTTCGAGCGGGCCGAGCCCCGCCACCACTACCTGGCGGACCGCACCCGGGGGATGGTCGCCAACGGCGCCGACAGCTACTTCCTCGACGTCGACGCCACCGGCGAACTCTTCCGCGACCACGGCAAGGGCCACCGGATGACCAAGGCCGAGGACCGCGAGCACCGCCTCGCGCGGATGCGGCGCATCGCGGGCCGGGGCCTCGTTCTCGGCTCGGAGACCGCGCAGGCCTGGGCGAACAGGACGCTCGCCTTCAACCACGGCGGCGCGACGCCGGTCGCCGACGGCCTGTGGAAGCTCCAGAGGGACCGCGAGAAGTGGGGCGGCTACTACCCCGAGGGCGCCCCCGGCGTCTTCTTCAAGCCGGTGGACCTCCCCGCCGACCTGGCCAAGGCGATGTACGACCCCCGCTACCGCGTCCCGCTCTACGAGACCGCCCTGCACGGCTCGCTGGTCAACACCGAGCGCTGGGAACTCTCGTACGAGAAGCTGCCCGCCCAGAAGACCCCCCGCGCCCTGCTCGCGATGCTCTACAACACCCCCCTCAACTACGTCCTGGACGGCCCCTCGCTGAAGAAGAACGGCGCCGAACTGGCCGCGCTCCAGAAGTACTTCTCCCCCCTGCACAAGGCGGCGGGCACCGAACAGCTCACCGGCTTCCGCCAGTTGACCAAGGACCGCACCGTCCAGCGCACGGTCTTCGGCGAAGGGACGCTGACCGTGACGGCCAACTTCGGCACCAAGGCGTACAAGGGCCTGCCGGGCGGCTGCGTCGACGCCCGCCTCAAGGGCGACGACGCCCCGCGCCGGCTCTGCCCGGCCGACCTCCCGAAGGCCTAGGCCCGCAGCTCCTGCGTGCAGCACTTCACGCTGCCGCCGCCCTTGAGCAGTTCGCTCAGGTCCATTCCGATGGGTTCGTAGCCGCGCGCCCGCAGTGGTTCGAAGAGCCCGAGCGCGGCTTGGGGGAGCAGCACGTGGAGCCCGTCGGAGACGGCGTTGAGCCCGAGCGCCTCGGCGTCGGGCTCCTCGGCGATCACCGCGTCGGGGAACAGGCTCCGCAGGACCGCCCGGCTGCCGGGCGAGAAGGCGGGCGGGTAGTACATGACCTCGTCCGCCGCGTCGTCCAGGACGGCGAGCGCGGTGTCCAGGTGGTAGTAGCGGGGGTCGACGAGGTCGAGTCCGATCACCGGGCGGCCGAAGAACTCCTGCGCCTCGCCGTGGGAGAGCGGGCTGGCCCGGAAGCCGCGACCGGCCAGGACGTAGGAGGAGGTGACGGCGAAGTCGCCCTCGCCCTCGTTGATGTGGGCGGGCTCGTGGATCTCGGTGAACCCGTGCGCGCGGAACCACTCCAGGTGGGCCGCGGCCTCCTCCTCGCGCTCGCGGTAGGCGAAGCGCGCGCCGAGCACCCGCCCCTCCACGACGGTCGCGCCGTTCGCGGCGAAGACCATGTCCGGCAGGCCGGGCCGGGGGGTCAGCTCCTCGACGGTGTGGCCGAGCGAGCGGTAGCGGTCGCGCAGGTCTTCCCACTGGGCGACCGCGAGCGGGACGTCGACCGGCTTGCCGGGGTCCATCCAGGGGTTGATGGAGTAGGTGACCTTGAAGTGTGCCGGTGGGCACATCAGATAGCGCCGGGGTCTGGCGCGCCGAGGAGAGCGAGGAAAACGGGACAAAGAAGGCTCCTCACGTACCGCAGGGTCGTGTGCTGCCCCGAGTGGGCCAGCCGCTGCCTATGGTGCGGCAGTTGCCGCCCCCTGTGGGGCAGTTGCTGCCCATAGTGCGGTGTGAGGAGCCTTCGCGCAGTGCACCGAACGGGTGGTTGCGCGCTCTACGACCGGCCGTGCGCCTCGCGGCCCTCCCGCAGCCTGCGCAGCAGCTCGCGCTTCTGCTCCTGGGGGCTGAGCCCGCCGCCGACGCGTCCACCGCGATCGGCGCCGCGCAGCTTCTTGCGGGAGAGGTTGCTGCGGGTGCCGCCGACGCCCAGCATGTTTCCGGATCCGCCTCGGGTCATGTGGCCCACCTCCATCGAATAGGCGAGACGCCGCGTCTCGCTGTGAGGTTCACTTTGAACGAGACGCTGCGTCTTGTCAAGACGGTACGTCTCGGTTCGGCCGCTGCTACATTCGAAGACATGGCCCAGAAAACCGCCCCGGACTCCACGCGCCGCAGCGAACGCTCGCGCCGCGCGATCTACGACGCCGCCCTCGCCCTCGTCGGGGAGGTCGGCTACGCCAAGCTGACGATCGAGGCCATCGCGGCCCGCGCCGGCGTCGGCAAGCAGACGATCTACCGCTGGTGGTCGTCCAAGGGCGCCGTCCTGCTCGACGCCTTCCTCGACCTCGGCGAACAGGCGGCCAGGGCCGCGAGCGAGAACGCCGGCCAGAGCGGGATCCAGACCGAGATCACGAACTCCGGGGACCTGGAGGCCGATCTCAAGTTCGTGATGCGGGCCACCGTCGACGAGTTCAACGACGCCAAGTACGACGCTCCCTACCGCGCGCTCGCCGCCGAGGGCCTGCTCAACCCCGAGCTGGGCGAGGAGTTCGTGGAGAAACTCCTCGAACCGCAGCTCCAGCTCTTCGTGAAGCGCGTGCGCCAGGCCCAGGACGCGGGCCACGTCCTGCCCGACGTCGACCCCCGTATCGCCCTGGAGCTGTGGGCGAGCCCGCTCGCCCAGCGCTGGCTGATGCGCTCGGGCCCCCTGACCCACGCCTATGCGGACAAACTCGTCGAGTACGCCCTCTACGGCATCACCCCGCGCCCCCGACCGGCGTACGCGCCAGGAGTCCCGGAGTGTCAGTGATCACGCCGTTGCAGCCGAGCCGCAGCACCCGGTCGCGCTGCTTCGCCGTGGTCACCGTGTGCGCCCACACCCGCGGGACGCCCGAGTTCACCGCGCGCCGCAGATCGCTGTCGCGCGCCTTGTAGTCCACGTCCAGGACGTCCACGTACGACGTCCACTGCTCGGGCCGGTCGGTGCGCATCTGCTCCTTGGAGCGCCACAGCTGCGCGAGCAGGCCCAGCTCGTGGGCGCGGCGCGCGACCGAGGGCGTGTTGGTGTTGACGAAGACCGAACGGGTCAGGCCGCGGGCGCGGATCATCCCGGCGAGCTTGCCCACGCTCCGCGGATCCTTGGCCTCCAGCATCAGCATGATGCGTCCGCCGAACCGGTCGAGGACCTCCTCGACCGTCGGCGCCCGCTCCGGGCGCCACCGGCCGGGCAGCGAGGCATCCGGCCGCACCAGGACGCCGTGCCACTGGTACCGGTCGAGGAGGTGCACGGGACCCGTCGCGTAGGTGGTGCGGTCCAGCGTCTTGTCGTGCATCACCACCAGGGTGCCGTCGCGCAGTATCCGCGTGTCGAAGTCGATGACCTGGGCGGTGCCGCGCTCGTACGCCGTCAGCAGCCCGGCCATGCTGTTCTCCGGCACCTCCAGGGCGCCGCCGCGGTGCGCGGTGTAGACGACACGGGGCAGCGCGTCCAGGGTCAGGGGCACGCGGCCCCACTCGATCGGGGCGAGGTAGCCGCTCGGTGCTGTGAGGGTCAGCGCCGTGAGGCCTGTCAGCGCAGTCGTAATGACCATGGCGACACCGTAGGGGGGTAAAGGGCAATTCACCACTTAGTGGGCGATAGGGCGTGATAACCGCCAGTGGCTGGCATCACCCCGGCCACCCCGGATGTGGGCTCCGGCCCCCCGGAGCGCAGGATGGTGGGACCATGGGTCATGCTTTCGGCACAACGGCGAGGTGAGGGGCTAGATGGGCGCGGAGTTCGGCAGCCGGTCCGGCGGGCAGGGCAGGATTTCCCAGTGGCTTCGCCGGCGTCCCAAGGACACGACGGCCGATGACCGGGCCCGGGAGGACCTGCTGCTGGCCGCCGCGGGCGCCGGCCTGCCGCTCGCCCCGGCCGCGTATCCCTCGGGTTACCGATGTTCCTGCGACCGCATCGGCTGCCCCACCCCCGCACGGCACCCCGTCTCCTTCGCCTGGCAGACGCAGTCCACGACCGACCGCGGCCAGATCGAGCGCTGGGCCCGCCACCAGCCCCAGGCGAACTTCATCACCGCGACCGGCATGGTCCACGACGTCCTCGACGTGCCGATGGACGCCGGGCGCGAGGCCCTGCGGCGGCTCCTGGCGGCGGGCATCGACGTCGGCCCCGTCGCCGAGTCGGGCGACGACCGGATGCTCTTCTACACCGCCACCCGCGGCACCCCCGAGGACGAGGACGAGTGGTGGCCCTGCGAGCTGGACTGCCACCCCGAGACGATGGACGAGCACCCGGGCCTGCGCTGGCACTGCCGCGGTTCCTACGTACTGGTGCCGCCCGCCAAGCTCCCCGGTGACCAGGGCGTGCGCTGGGTGCGCGGCCCCGAACACCCGCTGCCGGACCCGCTGACACTCCTGGAGACGCTCACCGACGAATGCGCGCGGGTCGCGGGGGAGCCGCAGCAGGACGTCGCCGCCTGGCCGCTGCGGGGCTGAGCGACGTGGGCTGAGCGCCTGTGCCGAAGGGCGTGCTACTGCTCGCCCTTCGCGCCGGTGAGCCCCTGGATGCGGCCGAGGAACGCGACTTTCCCGCCGTCCGACCCGGCCGGGTCCAGGACCACCTGGTTCGAGACGCGCTCCAGCGTCACCGACTGGTTCGCCTCGCCCTTCAACAGGGCCTTCACGTCCGCGTCGAGATTGAGGTCGACCCCCTTGGCGGCCGTCTGGTTCTCGTAGTGGTGCGTGGCGAAGAAGACCATCGCCCCGCCGTCCTGCGTACGCAGCCCCACGGGGGCGAACGCGCCGGAGTGCATCGGGTAGTCCAGGTACCGCACGCCCACCCCGAGCCGCTTGGTGTTGCGGTCGCGGATCGCCTTCCACTTCGTCGTGTGGTCACCGGGCGCGAACGCGTCGCCGCCCGACTTCAGGAACGTCGTGTACGTCTTGCCCAAGTCCTTGGGAGCCACGGCCAGATTCGCCGCCCCGGCCTCGACGGGCACCGCCCAGCCGTCCTTGTCCTTCTTCAGCTCGGGCACCTTGCCGGCCGCCACGAGGTTCAGATAGGACGCCTGCCACAGCTGGTCCTTGCCGCCCTTGGTGAAGACCCACAGCCAGCGCACGTCCTTGCGGCCGCCGACCGTCCGGTTCGCCTTGGTGTCGGCCACGAACCAGCGCGGCCAACCGGCCTTTCTCGGGATCGAGTACGTGACGTCCGTGAGCTTCAGGGGCGTCGCCCCGGGGTTGCCGTTCGGGTGCTGGATCTGCCGCGACCTCAGGCCCGCCTGGTTGATGGCGCCCAGCGGGCCGGTGACGCGGGCGGCGTCCGCGGCCGGGTCGTACGTCTTCTCCGCCTTGTTGTAGGCGGCCAGGAAGTCCTTCAGCGCCCCGGCGGCCTCGGCCCTCGTCGCCGTGGGGACGACCTCCCGCTCGCCGTGCACCGTCACGCAACCGGTCCCCGTCACCGACAGGGCGGTCACCGTCGCCGCCGCCGCGACCGGACGGCGGACACCGCGAAGCCTGCGCACCTTACTCATGGGGTCCCTTCACCTACGCCCTTCCCGGGCCCGAACCCTACCGGGGCCGCACGGCCGCCTCGGCCCCGGTGGGGGGCTTGGCCGCCGACCGCGCGGGGGCGAAGAAGAAGAGCAGCGTAGGGACCAGATACAGCAGCCAGACCACGACCTGAAGAACCGTCGGATCCGGCTGGAAGTTGAAGACGCCCTTCAGGAGAGTGCCGTACCAACTGTCCGGCGGGATCGTCGCGCTGATGTCGAACGCCTTGTCCTGGAGCCCGCCGACGAACTCCGCCTCCTGGAGGTCGTGCACGCCGTACGCGAGGACGCCCGCCGCCACGACGACGAGCATCGCGCCGGTCCACGTGAAGAACTTCGCGAGGTTGATGCGGACCGCGCCCTTGTAGAACAGCCAGCCCAGCACGATCGCCGTGAGCAGCCCGAGGAGCACGCCGAGCAGCGGCCCGTGCGAACCGTCGCCGGAGGCCCGCACCGACGCCCACACGAACAGGGCCGTCTCCAGGCCCTCCCGGCCCACCGCGAGGAACGCGGTGGCCACCAGCGCGGCCGTGCCCATCCGAAGCGCCGAGTCCAGCTTGCCGTGCAGCTCGGCCCTCAAGTGCCGTGCCGTGCGCCGCATCCAGAAGACCATCCACGTCACCAGCGCCACAGCGACGATCGACAGCGTGCCGCCGAGCGCCTCCTGCGCCTGGAACGTCAGCTCCTGCGAGCCGAAGGTCAGCGCGCAGCCGAAGCCGAGCGCGAGCGCCACCGCGACGCCGATACCGCTCCAGATGGGTATGAGCGCGTCCCGCCGCTCCGTCTTCACCAGGTACGCGATGAGGATGCAGACGACCAGGCTGGCCTCCAGGCCCTCGCGCAGGCCGATCAGATAGTTGCCGAACATCGGCTACGCCTCCCCGGTGAACAGGCCCCTGCCCCACCAGTCGTCCTTGTCGCGGACGCCCGGCGGAACCGCGAAGACCGCGGAACCCACGTGCTGGATGTATTCGTTGAGCGCGTCGGAGCGCGCGAGATTGCGCTGGACCGGGATGAAACCGGTGCGCACGTCCCGCTGGTAGGCGAGGAAGAACAGCCCCGCGTCCAGGCGGCCGAGGCCGTCGGTGCCGTCCGTGAAGGAGTAGCCGCGGCGCAGGAGCGTCGCCCCGTCGTTGGCGTCGGGGTGCGCGAGCCGCACGTGCGCGTCGGGCTTCATCGCCTTCAGGAACGGCTCGTCGTGCTCCTTGGCCTTGCCGACCGGGGCGCCCTCGCCCTTGTCGCGGCCGAACACGTCCTCCTGCTCACCGAGCGAGGTGCGGTCCCACGTCTCGATGTTCATGCGGATGCGCCGCGCCACGAGGTAGGAGCCGCCCGCCATCCAGTCCGGCCCGTCCTTCTCGCCCACCCACACGTGCTTGGCGAGCGCCGAGGTGTCCTGCCCGGAGACGTTGCGCGTGCCGTCCTTGAAACCGAAGAGGTTGCGCGGGGTCTGCGCGTCCGGCGTCGTGGAGGAGGTCTTGCCGAAGCCGAGCTGCGACCAGCGCACGGCGACCTTCCCGAAGCCGATGCGGGCGAGGTTGCGGATGGCGTGCACGGCGACCTGCGGGTCGTCCGCGCAGGCCTGCACGCACAGGTCGCCGCCGCTGCGGGCCTTGTCGAGGTTGTCGCCGGGGAACTTGGGCAGGTCGACCAGAGCCTTGGGGCGCCGCTCGGAGAGGCCGAACTTCTCGAACAGCGAGGGGCCGAAGCCGATCGTCAGCGTCAGCCGGGACGGCTTGAGTCCGAGCGCCTCACCGGTGTCGTCCGGCGGCGCCTCGGCGAGCCCGCCATGGGCGCCCTCGCCGACCGTGTGCCCCGCGGTCATCCGCGCGGCGGCCCTCGTCCAGTCCTTGAGGAGCTGGACGAACTCCTCGCGGTCGTCGGTCCGCACGTCGAACGCCGCGAAGTGCAGCCGGTCCTGGACGGCGGTCGCGATGCCGGCCTGGTGCGCGCCGTGGAAGGGGACGGCCGCCCCCGTGTCACCGGCGGGCACCGCCTCGTCACCGGAGCGGGCCATCGCCGCCGCGCCGCCCGCCGCGGCCGCGCCGAGCGCGAGCCCGGCGCCGCCCCAGCCGAGCAGCGAACGCCGGGACGGCGGGCGGGTGTTGTCCTCAGCCATCGTTCCCCCTTGCCGCTACTTGGACTTCACTACGGCCGCGGCCAGCTTCGACAGGGGCTCCGCGAGCGCGTTCACCCCGTCTTGCAGGTCCTTGCGGTCCGCCTTGCCGACCTTGTCGTACGAGACGAAGTCGTAGGAGTCCTTGCCGCCCTCGCGGTACTTCTCCAGGAGCTTGTCCAGGGCCGCGAACTGCTTGTCGAGTTCCTTGGCGAGCTTCGGGTCGTTCTCGGCGGCCACCGGCTTGAGCAGCTCGTACGACTTCTCCGCGCCCTCGACGTTGGCCTTGAAGTCGACGAGGTCGGTGTGGGAGTAGCGCTCCTCCTCGCCGGTCACCTTGCCGGTGGCGACCTCGTCGAGGAGTTCCTTGGCGCCGTTGGCCATGGAGGTCGGGGTGATCACGGCCTTGCCGACGCGCTTCTGCCAGTCCAGCAGGTCCTTGTCGAGAAGGGTGGCCAGCTCCTTCTCCCGCTTGCCGATCTTCTTGTCCTGCCACAGGGCCCGCTCCAGACGGTGCCAGCCCGTCCAGTCCTTCGCCAGGTCCTGGCCCTCCTCCAGGCCGTCCTCGCGGACGTCGACCTTCGGGTCGATGTCACCGAAGGACTCGGCGACCGGCTCGGTGCGCTCCCAGCCGATGCGGGAGTCGGCGTACGCCTTCTTCGCGGCCGCCAGATCGCCCTTGCGCACGGCGTCGGTGAAGACCTTCGCCTTCGGCAGGGTGGCGTCGGCCTGCTGCTGCGCGTACTCGCGGTAGGCGGCGACGGCCTTGTCCAGGCGGGGGTCGCGCTTCGCGGTCTTGCCGCCGCCGGTCACGGTGATCTTCTGACGGATGCCGTCGCCCTTCATACCGGGCTTGCAGGCGATCTCGTACGACCCGGCCTTCACCTCGGCGGTGAGCCGCTGCTTCGTACCCGGGCCGATGTTCTCGCGCTCGCTGACGATGCGGTCGTCGGGGAAGAGGATGTAGACCTCGGTGACCTTGGAGCCCTTGTTCTCGATCGCCAGCTCGACGTGCCCGGCGGACAGCTCCTTCTTGGAGACCTCGCACGCGTCGTCGGTGGCGGTCACGCTGACGCTGTTCGCGCCGCCCTTCGCGTCGCTCTTCTCCGTGCAGCCCGTGACGGCGGTCAGGGCCGCCGCGGTGGCGACGGCGGTGACGACGGACAGGCGGGCAGGTCGCACGGATCGCATAGAGGGCTCCAAGACGGGTCACGGACAGACATCGAGCCCCACCGCATACCAGTGAGGCCGACCTAACTTAACCGACCCTTACCTTGGAGATACCCACCCGTTCCGTGATTCCGCTCTCATGCGGGGCCGCACGGTGCGAGGCGGGGCGCCGCGGCGGCGTGATGCTTCAATGCCCGGGTGACTGAACCACTCGGCGCGGCAGGCGCATTCGACGTATCCGGCCCGTACGACCACGACGGATCCGGGCCCTTCGACGTCGTACGTGTCTTCTGCGGGCCCGACGGCCGGCACGGCAACGAACTCGGCGTCGTGCGCGACGGGGCCCGGATGCGCGCGCGGCAGGACCGGCAGGCCCTCGCGGCGAAGCTCGGCTTCAGCGAGACGGTGTTCGTCGACGACCCCGAGCGGGGTGCCATCGACATCTACACCCCGACCCTGCGCCTCCCCTTCGCCGGGCACCCCTGCGTCGGCACGGCCTGGCTGCTCGACGTGCCGGAACTCCTCACCCCCGCCGGGGTGGTCCAGGCCCGCCACGACGGCGAGTTCAGCTGGATCACGGCGTACGCGCGGTGGGCGCAGCCGAGGACGCTGCGGCGGTACGGGACGGCGGCGGAGGTGGACGCCCTCGACGTGCCGCCGCCGGGGGAGTGGATCTACGCCTGGGCGTGGGAGGACGAGGCCGCGGGGCGGATCCGGGCGAGGGCGTTCCCCGGCCGGGACGACGGCATCACCGAGGACGAGGCGACGGGCGCGGCGGCCCTGCTGCTCAGCCACGAACTGGGCCGCGCCCTGAACATCACGCAGGGCCGCGGCTCACAGATCCTGACGGCGCCGGGTCCGGACGGCGCGATCGAGGTGGGCGGGAGGGTGCGGCTCGCTCACGCGCTCAGCGGGAACTCCTGCCCGAGCTGCTGAAAAACCGCCGTATTCAAAGCGAAAGCGCGCTTGCACTCGTCCACGATCCGCTTGCGCTCCAGCTCGTCCGTGACGACCGCGTCGATGCCGTCGAGCAGTTCGCGGTACGCCCGCTTGAAGGCGGCCGGGTTCGGGATCTCCTCGAACACGTAGAACCGCACGCCATCGCCCTTGCGCGCGAAGCCCCAGGTCAGCTCGGCCTTGCCGCGGATGATCTGGCCGCCGGAGAGGTCGCCGAGGTAGCGGGTGTAGTGGTGGGCGACGTAGCCGCCGGGCCAGGTGCGCGCGCACTCCTCGACCCGTGCCGCGTACGCCGCCGTGGCGGGCAGCGGGGTGAGGCCCGCGCGCCAGTCGGCGCCCCGCAGATGGGCGAGGTCGCGCTCCAGCTCGCGTACGCGCAGCAGTTCGGGCTGGATGAACGGCCCCGCGACCGGATCGGCGGCCAGCGCCTCGGCCCCGTCCTCCAGGGCGCGGTACACGAACCACAGCTGTTCCGTGTAGCGCGCGTAGGCGTCGACGCCGAGCTTGCCGCCGAGCAGGTCGCTCATGAAGGTCGAGGTCTCGGCCTCGGTGTGCTGCTCGTGCGACGCGGTGCGGATGACCGTCGAGAACGGCGTGCGCGGCGTGTCCATGCGGGGCCTCCAGGGGGAGCCGGGGGGACGGGACGGCGGGAACCGGTGCGACCGTGTGGAGATCATGCAACTTAGGCTTACCTAAGTCAACCGGTTCCCGACGTCCTGTCGGTAAAAACGCTACCCGTTCCCGGATCAAGCAACCATCGCTGGAACCCTCACCGAACCATCACTGGAACCCGCGCTGGAACCCTCGCCGGACCTCAGGGCAGCGTGAGGATCTCCGCCCCGGTCTCCGTCACCACCAGGGTGTGCTCGAACTGCGCGGTCCGCTTCCGGTCCTTGGTGACGACGGTCCAGCCGTCCTCCCACATGTCGTACTCGTGCGTGCCGAGCGTCAGCATCGGCTCGATCGTGAACGTCATGCCGGGCTGGATGGTGGTCGTCGCGTGCGGGCTGTCGTAGTGGGGGACGATCAGGCCCGAGTGGAAGGACGTGTTGATGCCGTGACCGGTGAAGTCACGGACGACGCCGTAGCCGAAGCGCTTGGCGTACGACTCGATGACGCGGCCGATGATGTTGATCTGGCGGCCGGGCTTGACGGCCTTGATGGCGCGGTTGAGGGATTCACGGGTCCGCTCGACGAGCAGCTTGGACTCCTCGTCGACGTCACCGACGAGGTAGGTGGCGTTGTTGTCGCCGTGCACGCCGCCGATGTACGCCGTGACGTCGAGGTTGATGATGTCGCCGTCGTTCAGGACGGTGGAGTCCGGGATCCCGTGGCAGATGACCTCGTTGATCGAGCTGCACAGCGACTTCGGGAAGCCGCGGTAGCCCAGCGTGGAGGGGTAGGCCCCGTGGTCGCACATGTACTCGTGCGCGACGCGGTCCAGCTCATCGGTGGTCACACCGGGCGCGATGTGCTTCGCGGCCTCTTCCATGGCGCGGGCGGCGATGCGGCCCGCGGTGCGCATCAGCTCGATGGTCTCGGGGGTCTGCACCTCCGGCCCCGTATACGGGGTGGGGGCGGGTTTCCCCACGTACTCCGGGCGCCGGATGTTGCCGGGTACGGAACGGACGGGGGAAAGCTCCCCTGGGACGAGCAGTGACTGGCCAGACATGCCAGCGAGTCTAGCCAGCCGTCTCGGGGCACCATGGCGTCAGGAATGAGAGGAGCGGGAGATGGCACTGTTCAAGAAGCGGACGGTCGGCAAGCCGGGGGAGTGGTACTACTGCCTGGAGCACCGGAAGGTGGAGGAGGGCCCCGACTGTCCCGGCAAGGACCGGATGGGCCCCTACGCCTCGCGGGTGGAGGCGGAGCAGGCGATGAGGACGGCCGCGGAGCGCAATCTCCAGTGGGAGAACGACCCCCGGTGGCATGACTCGGCCACCCGGAGCGACGAGGAGTAGGCCGCCGGGGTCTTCCGGGATCGCAGGGCAGGCCGCGGCGCGGGCGGCGTCGCGGCCCGCGTCAGCCCGGCATCAGTGGGAGCGGGCAGCATCTGGCGCCGCCACGCCCGCGTCCGCGGTGGGTCGGGCCACCCAGCCCGGGGCCCCGCCGCGCGGGCTCGATCCCCCAGGGATGGAGAGCTACATGCTGAGGTTCCGTTTATCCCGCCCGCTGTCCCGCCCGCTGTCCCCTCCACTATCCCGTCCGCACCCGGCCGCCCCGACCCACGCTCCGGCCCTTGCCCCGATGTTCGTCCTGGCCCTCGTCCTGGCGCTGGCCTCGGCCCTGCTGCCGTTCGGCGGCCGGTCGGCCGAGGCCGCGGCCTCCGCTTCGAGCCAGCGGATCAACATCGCCGCGACCCACACCGGCATGTGCCTGGAGGTCGCCACCCAGGAGAGCGGCGAGCGCGTCAAGCAGCGGCGCTGCGCCGGGCGTGAGGGGGCGCTGTGGTACTTGAAGGAGTCCTCCGCCCACAGCGGGGCGGTGCAGATCGTCAGCGGCCTCAGCGGCAAGTGCCTGGCGGTGGAGAACTCCAGCGCCGACAGCGGGGCCGCGATCGTGCAGGCGGACTGCGGTGACCGGCCCGGCATGAGCTTCCTGTTCGAGAACCACGGTGACGCCGCGCTGATCCAGCCGATGACGGCGAGCCCGCGCAAGTGCCTGGAGGTCACCGGCTCCGCCACCGCGGACGGCACGGCGCTGCGCCAGTGGACCTGCGACAAGCAGCCGGGCGCGAACTTCACCCAGGGCACCTTCCGAGGCCTCCAGGAGGGCTGGGTCAAGCTCCGTCCGGCCAGCGCGCCCGACAAGTGCCTGACCGAGGGGCGCGCGGGCATCCTGAGCGTCCCGGTCGCCGTACAGCGCTCGTGCGGGCAGGCCACGACGCCGCGCACCTATCTGCTCCCGCAGGGCAACGGCCTCTTCAAGATCCAGTGGCACAGCACGCAGGCGGGGATCCGCTGCCTCATGGTGTTCCCCTTCAGCACGGTGCCCGACTTGCTGGAGACCACGACCGACTGCGCGGGGGCCAATGTCTTCTACATCGAGGCGGTCGAGACGCCGGTGCCCAACACCTACCGGATCCACACGCTCTACACACCCGAGCGGAAGTTCTGCGTGGGCATCACCAACAGCGCCACGACCGAGGGCGCCGCGGCCAAACAGGAGCCCTGCACCGAACGCGCCGACCAGGTCTTCTACATCGACGCCGAGTGACGCGGGCGCGACTTCGCGGCCACGCCCTAGGGCGTGGCCGACCCGGCGGGCTGCTCGCGGCGGAGTTTCGCGTCGGCGTCCGTCCGGGCGTCGTACGAGATGAGCCGGGGCAGCACCGCCGCGAGGACGGCGACCGACGCGACACAGGCGAGGCCGCCGGACCAGATGGCGGACCGCGTCCCGGTCCAGCCCGCCGCCGCGCCCGCGCGGACCTGACCCAGCTGCGGCCCGACGCTGTAGGACAGGACCTCGATCCCCGCGAGCCGCCCCCGCAGCTCGTCGGGGATCGTCTGGTTCCAGATGGTGGAGCGGCCGAGCCCGCTCAGCATGTCCCCCGCGCCCGCGAGCGCCAGGCACCCCAGCACCACCCACACGTTCGAGAACCAGCCCGCCGCCGTGATCGCGAGCCCCCACCCGGCCGCCCCGAACACCACGAGCAGCCCGTGCCGCCGCACCCGCGACGTCCACCCGCTGGTGAGGCTCAGCAGCAGCGAGCCGACCGCCCCCGCCGCGTACATCAGACCGAGCGCCCACCGCGCGTCCAGCTCGTCCGCGAGGAACGGGAAGACCGTGTTCGGGAAGGCGAAGAACATCGCCGCCATGTCGATGGCGTACGTCCCCAGCAGGACCGGCCGCGACCACGCGTACCGCGCGCCCTCCGCGAGGCCCTTCAGCGACGGCTTCGGCGCGTCGTGCGCGGCGGGCGCGGGCGAGAGCCGGGTGCACAGCAGGACCGAGACGGCGAAGCCGACGACCGTCACCGCGTACGCGGACGCGTGCCCGGCATAGGCGACGACCAGGCCCGCGAGGGAGGGGCCAGCGATCGCGCCCACGTTCCAGCGGAACGAGTTCAGCGCGGCGGCGGCCGTCAGCTGGTCGTGCGGCACGATCCGCGCGAGCAGTGAGTCGAGCGCGGGCCGCTGGAGCCCGGCCAGCGCCGCGACGCCCGCCGCCACGACGTACAGCGGCCACAGCAGCGGCGTCGGCAGCAACGCGTTGACCAGGAGGATCACGGCCAGCAGGCCCAGCGCCGCCTCGGTCAGGAGGATCACCTTGCGGCGGTCCACGGCGTCGGCGAGCGCCCCGCCGTACAGCCCGAAGACGATCAGCGGCATCAGCTCGACCGCCCCCATCGCCCCGACGGCGACCGGCGAGTCCGTCAGCTCCTTGATCTGCAACGGCAGGGCGACCAGCGCCATGAAGGTGCCGAAGTTCGTGACGAGTCCCTGCACCCACAGCAGCCGGAAGTCCCGGGTGGAGCGCCAGGGTGAGAGGTCGGGCAGAATCGCGGAGAGAGGCACGAGAAGTCATGCTCAGCGGCGACCGGCGCCCCGGGCAACCGATTTACCGGGCGCCGGAACCGTACGCGGCAATCGGAACCGCCCGCGGCAATGGGAACCGTACGCGGCAATCCGAACCGCCCGCGAAAGCGGAACCGCCCGCCCTCACCACCGCGTCGGCGGCGGCGACGTCAACTGGTCGGCGAGGCGCGAGAGGCGGTCGCGCAAGCGCCGGCGGCCCCGCGCCACCGGCAGCGCGTTCTCCCCGGCCGCCGCGCTCACCAGGTGCTGCACGGTGTCCAGGTCGAGATCGGCGCCCGTGGCACCTTCCGGCCCGCCCGCCGCCCCGGGGACGGCCAGCGCCTCGTGCGCCAGGGCGCTCAGGTCCCGGTCCCCGGAGCCGAGCGCGAGCACGGTCGCCCCCGCCCGCCGCGCGTCGCTCACGCGCGTGAGCAACTCCGTGTCCGGCGCGTCCGGCGCCACCACCAGCAGCGTCTCGCCGCGCCGCGCGGCCTCGATCCGGCCGAGCCCGGCCGACAGATGCGCGGGATCCGAGCCGAGCACCCGGTGGCGTACGAGCGTCGGCGTCAGCTCGGGCGTGCCCGACCAGGCCGCCTCGTCCACCAGGTGCGCGGCCAGGTGCCAGGGTTCGTACGCCCGCGTGCCCACCAGGAGCAGTCCGCCGCCGTGCGGCACCACGGACGAGCGCAGGG
This sequence comes from Streptomyces sp. NRRL S-920, assembly GCF_000717945.1. Lineage (NCBI taxonomy): Bacteria > Bacillati > Actinomycetota > Actinomycetes > Kitasatosporales > Streptomycetaceae > Streptomyces > Streptomyces sp. NRRL S-920. Next base: position 22,293 of record NZ_JODF01000011.1, on the reverse strand, counting down.
CCCCCGCGAAGCGGCGCGTGGCGCCGAGCCACTCCGTCCCCGCGAGCACCTCGCGCAGCAGCGCGACCCGTACGGCGTCCATGGCGTCGCATCCTGCCCGAACGGGCCAGTCGTGACCCGGAGTTCACCGGGAATTCCCCCGGGGTGGGGAAAAGCGGTGGATGACTTATGAGACGTCTGTTCCCTTCCGTGCGGGCCGCGAGGGATACGCGAGCTTCCGCATACCGGCGGTCGTCACCACCGCCTCCGGCACCGTCCTCGCGTTCTGCGAGGGCCGCGTCGGCTCCTCGGAGGACTTCGGCAACATCGACATCGTCCTCAAGCGCTCCGCCGACGGCGGCCGCACCTGGGGCCCCCTCCAGGTCGTCGGCAAGAACGGCGCCGACCTCGCGGGCAACCCCGCCCCCGTCGTCCTGACCACCGGCCGCATCCTGCTCGTGCACGTCAGGAACGCCGCCGCGGCCACCGAGGACGCCATCCGCCGCGGCAAGGTCTCCGCGGCCGCGGGACGGCGCGTCTGGGTGCAGCACAGCGACGACGACGGCCTCACCTGGTCCGCCCCGCGCGAGATCACCGCCCAGGTGAAGCGGGCGAACTGGCGCTGGTACGCGACCACGCCCGGACACGCCATCCAGCTGACCGGCGGCCGCGTCGTCGTCCCCGCCAACCACTCCCTGCCCCCGACGGGCACGGACAACGGCACCGAGGGCAAGTACAACGGCGGCCACTGCCTGCTCAGCGACGACTCCGGCGCCACCTGGCGCCTCGGCTACATCGACGACAACACCAACGGCTACATCAACGTCAACGAGACCACCGCCGCCGAACTCCCCGACGGCCGCCTGTACGTCAACACCCGCAACGACTCCCCGGCCCCCGGCAACCGCGCCGACGCCCACTCCCGCGACGGCGGCCGCAGCCTCGTCAAACCCTTCCGCCCACAGGCGTCCCTCACCGGCCCCGTCGTCGAGGGCAGCGTCCTCCAGCTGCGCGACCCCGACGTGCTCCTCTTCTCCGGTCCCGCCGACCCCGGCTTCCGCGCCCTGATGACCGTGCGCCGCTCCACCGACGGCGGCACCACCTGGGAGGCCGCCCACACCGTCGACGGTCTCCCGGCGGCCTACTCCGATCTCGTACGCCTCGACGAGCAAAGCGTCGGGCTGCTCTACGAGACGGGGGACTTCAGCGCGTACGAGACGATCACGTTCCGGCGGATCCCGGTGTCCGAACTGGTGAACTCACCTGACCGCCTGTGACCGGTGAGTAGGGTCAGCCCATGACCTCTACAGACAGTGCGCAGAACGCCCCCGCCAAGGCCCCGGCCAAGGACCCCTGGGAGCTGCCCGACGTGTCCGGGCTCGTCGTCGGCGTCCTCGGTGGCACCGGCGACCAGGGGCGCGGCCTCGCCTACCGCCTCGCCCGCGCGGGCCAGAAGGTGATCATCGGCTCCCGCGCGGCCGAGCGGGCGCGGGCCGCCGCCGACGATCTTGGCCTCGGCGTCGAGGGCGCCGAGAACGCGGAGTGCGCGCGGCGCAGCGACATCGTGATCGTCGCCGTGCCGTGGGACGGCCACGGCAAGACCCTCGAAGCCCTGCGCGAGGAACTGAGCGGCAAGCTCGTCATCGACTGCGTCAACCCGCTCGGCTTCGACAAGAAGGGCGCCTACGCCCTCAAGCCCGAGGAGGGCAGCGCCGCCGAGCAGGCCGCCGCCCTTCTGCCGGACTCCCGCGTCACCGCCGCCTTCCACCACCTGTCGGCCGTGCTCCTCCAGGACCCCGCCATCGAGGAGATCGACACCGACGTGATGGTCCTCGGCGAGAGCCGCGCCGACACGGACGTGGTGCAGGCGCTCGCCGCCCGAGTCCCCGGCATGCGCGGCGTCTTCGCCGGACGCCTGCGCAATGCCCACCAGGTCGAGTCCCTGGTCGCCAACCTGATCTCCGTCAACCGCCGCTACAAGGCGCACGCGGGGCTGCGGGTCACCGACGTGTAGGGCGCGGGCGGGCATGGGGGACACTGGAGGGGCACGTCACCGACGCAACACCCGCTTCATCCCGACAGGAGCCGACCCCCATGCCCCGCCTCGCTCTGTACGCCCTCGTGGTCTGCGCGCTCGCCGTCGTCGCCGCCGTGCTCTCCTTCACGCAGGGCAGCTGGCTCGGCGTCGTATGGGTGCTGCTCGCGGGCCTCTCGTCGAACATGGCGTGGTTCTACCTGCGGCGCGCGAAGCTCCGGCGCGACGCGGCCGCCACCGCCGGAGCTACGAACTGACCGGCCGCGGGACGTCCTGCGTGCCCTCCCAGAAGCGGTACAGCTCCCGGCCCCAGTAGGTGTCCGAGTCGTCGACGCCGAGACCGCGCAGGACCGCGTCGATCGCGTCGAAGAACGTGTGGTTGACCTCCGGGATCCACAGCACGGCGAAGACCGCGAGCAGCCCGAACGGCGCGAACGGCTCCACCTGGCGGCGGATCCCGTGCGACAGCCAGGGCTCGATCACCCCGTAGCCGTCCAGGCCCGGGATCGGCAGGAAGTTCAGGATCGCCGCCGTCACCTGGAGCAGGGCGAGGAACGCGAGCGCGTAGCGGAACGCGTCCGGCACGCCGTCGAGGGCGTCCAGCCAGAACGGCGCCGTGCAGACCACCGCGAACAGGGCGTTCGTCAGCGGGCCCGCCGCCGAGATCAGGCTGTGCCGCCAGCGGCCCCGGATCCGGCCCCGCTCGATGAAGACCGCGCCGCCCGGCAGACCGATCCCGCCCATGATCACGAACAGGACGGGCAGTACGACGCTCAGCAGCGCGTGCGTGTACTTGAGCGGGTTCAGCGTCAAGTAGCCCTTCGCGCCGATCGAGATGTCGCCGCCGTGCAGGGCCGTGCGCGCGTGCGCGTACTCGTGCAGGCAGAGCGAGACGATCCAGGCGGCCGTCACGAACAGGAACACGGCGAGCCCGGGGAACCTCGCGAAGCCGGTCCAGGTGGCCCAGCCGGATACCGCCGTGACGGCGGCGATCCCGATGAAGACGGGGCTGATCCGCCGGTCGCTGCTGCGGAGTTGCGCGGTGGTCATGGGGCGGGGCTCCTGGGGTCTCGTACGGAGAACGTGCCCAGACCGAAGCGGTCGTATGCCGGAAACGTCCGGCACGGGCCCGCCGGTTCCGGGGAGGGTCGGGGAGCGGCGCCGTGGACGCGGCGCGGCGGCGGCGGCGCGGCGGCGGCGCGGAGCACGGACAAAGGGACAATGGGCCGGTGCGTTACCGCGTCCTTGGGCCGACCCGAGCCGCCCGCCCCGACGGAACCCCCGTCCCGGTGGGTGGCGCGCGCCTGCGCGCCCTGCTGGCGGCACTCGCCCTCCGCGCGGGACGAGCGGTCCCCGTACCCGCCCTGGTCGACGACGTATGGGGCGCCGAACCGCCCGCCGACGCCCCCGGCGCCCTCCAGGCCCTGGTCGGCCGGCTCCGCAGAGCCCTCGGCGCCGACGCCGTCGTCTCGGCGGACGGCGGCTACCGGCTGGACGCGAGCCCCGACGACGTGGACCTGTTCCGCTTCGACCGGCTGGCCGGCGAGGGCAGTAGCGCCCTCGCCGACGGCGACCCGGCCACGGCGGCCGCCCTGCTCGACGACGCGCTCGCGCTGTGGCGCGGCGAAGCCCTCACCGACCTGCCGGGCCGCACCGCGGACGCCGCCCGCTGGCAGGCCCGCCGCCACGACGCCCGCCGCGCCAGGCTCACCGCGGCCCTCGCCCTCGGCCAGGCGGAACAGGCCCTGCCCGAACTCACCGCGCTGTGCGGCACCCACCCCCTCGACGAACCGCTCCAGGCCCTGCGTCTGCGCGCGCTGCGGGACGCCGGCCGCCCGGCGGAGGCACTCGCCGCCTACGAAGGCGTACGACGCGGGATCGCGGACCGGCTCGGGGTCGACCCAGGGGCCGAACTCCGCGCCCTGCACCAGGAGTTGCTGCGCGTACCGGCACCGGCCGAGCCCGCACCACCACCGGCCGGCCCCGCGGCGCCGCCCGCCCGACCCGCGCCGCGCGTGCCCGGCAACCTCCGCGCCCGCCTCACCTCCTTCGTCGGGCGCGAGGCCGATATCGACGCCCTGCGCGGCGACCTCGCGCGGGCCCGGCTCGTCACGCTGTTCGGACCCGGCGGCGCCGGCAAGACACGCCTCTCGCAGGAGGCCGCCGAGAGCGTCGGTGCGGGCTTCGCGGACGGAGTGTGGCTGGCCGAACTCGCCCCCGTGGAGGACCCGGACGACGTGCCCGAGGCCGTACTCACGGCGCTCGGAGCCCGCGAGACCGTGCTGCGCGGCGCCGGCGCCGAAGAGATGCGCGTCATGTCGGAGCGGCACGGCGAGGACCCCGTCGTCCGGCTCGTCGAGCACTGCGCCGGGCGCCGCATGCTGGTCATCCTCGACAACTGCGAGCACGTCGTGGCGGCCGCGGCCCGCCTCGTCGACGAACTCCTCGCCCGCTGCCCCGGCCTCGCCGTCCTCGCCACCAGCCGCGAACCCCTCGGCATACCGGGCGAGTTGACGCGCCCCGTCGAGCCGCTGCCGGAACCGGTCGCGGTGCGCCTGCTCGCCGAACGCGGGGCCGCCGCGAGACCCGGCTTCACCGTCGACGACGACCCCGCCGCCGCGGCCGAGATCTGCCGGCGCCTCGACGGCCTGCCGCTCGCCATCGAACTGGCCGCGGCCCGCCTGCGGATGCTCACCCCGCGCCAGATAGCCGACCGCCTGGACGACCGCTTCCGCCTGCTCACCAACGGCGCCCGCACGGTACTGCCCCGCCAGCAGACCCTGCGGGCCGTCGTCGACTGGTCCTGGGACCTGCTCGACGAACCCGAACGCGCCGTCCTGCGGCGGCTCTCCGTCTTCGCGGGCGGCTGCGACCTCGCGGCGGCGGAAGCGGTCTGCGCGGGCGAGGGCGGTCCGTACGACGTCGCCGACGTGCTCGGCTCACTCGTCGACAAGTCCCTCGTCGTCGCCGCCCCCTCACCCGTGGCCGGGGCGGGCATGCGCTACCGGCTGCTCGAAACCGTCGCCGAGTACGCGGGCGAACGCCTCGACGAGGCGGGCGACCGGACCGGCGCCGAGCGCGCGCACCTCGTGCACTACCGCGAGGTCGCGAGGACCACCGACCCCGAACTGCGCGGGCGCGGCCAGCTCGCCGCCGTCGAGCGCCTCGAAGTCGAGTACGAGAACCTGCGCACCGCCCTGCGGCACGCCGTGGCCGCGCGCGACGAGCAGGAAGCGCTCTGTCTGGTCCTGTCCCTGTGCTGGTTCTGGGAGATCCGCGGCCTGCGCCTGGAGACCCGCAACTGGGCCCGCGACGTCATGACCCTCGGCCCCGACCCCTTCGCCCCGCCCGTCACCCCCGCACCCCCGCTGTACGAGCCGTGCACGGCCGAGCCCCCGCCCATGCGGCCCGAAGTCCTCGCGGAGGCACGCCGCGGGGTGCGCCTGCTCGACCTCGCCTGCATGGACATGGACATGGACGCGTGGCGCACCGAGGAGGCCGAGGAGCGGCTGCGGGGCATCCGGGCCGCCTACCGCCCCGGCCTGCCGCAGACCTGCCGCACACCGGGCAGCCTCTGGTTCTTCGCCGTGATGCTCGGCGGTGACGCGGAGCTGCTGCGCGCCACCCTCGACGGGACCGTCGACACCTGCCGCGGACTCGGCTACGCCTGGGAACTGGCCGCCGCCCTGCAACTGCGCGCCAACATCCTCATCAACCACACCGACTGGGCGGGCGAGGCACGCGAGGACGCCGACGAGGCGCTGCGGGGCTTCGAACGGATCGGGGACGCCTGGGGCATCGCGGAGGCGCTCGCCGCGCGCGGCGAGTCACGCGAGCGGTGCGGGGAGTTCTCCCTCGCGGCCGAGGACTTCGAGGCCGCCATCACCTACGCCGAACAGCTCGGCGCCCAGAGCCAGGCGGCCGTGCTCAAGGCGCGCCTCGGCTCGGTCCTCACGGAGTCGCCGGACACCTTCGAGCGGGGCGAGAGAATCCTGCGCGACGTCCTGGCGAACAGCGGCCGCGCGCACATGGGGGAGGCCGTGCCCGCCGCCCGGCTCTTCCTCGTCGGCGTGCTCGGCCGCACCGGCCGCGTCGACGAGGGGCACGAGCACATCCGGCGGCTGCGCGAGGAGTTCACCGTGGTGGGCTACACGGTCTTCGACAGCTTCGTACTGGGCCTCCAGGCCTGGCTCGACACGCTGGGCGGCCGGTACGCGCAGGGCGTCACCGCGGCCGGCGCGGCCATCGAGGAGGCCCGCACACCGCTGTCGCGGGTGATCGCGCCCCAAGGCGTCGCCGTCCAGCTGCGGATCGCGGCCCGCGCGCTGGCGGAACTCGACGGCGGCGGCCGCGCGGGGGACGCCGCCCGGCTGCTCGCCGTGGCCGACCGGGAGCAGCCGGCGGACCACTTCCTGAACGCGACGGAACGGGACATCTACGAGGGCGCCACCCGGGTCGCCCGTGCCGTGCTCGGCGCCGAGGCGTACGAGGCCGCCTACGCCGAGGGCGGCGGCCTCACTCTCGACGAGGCCGCCGCCCTGTGCACCGTATGAATCCGCCGGTCAGCTCTTGGTGCGGAACTTGTGGATCGCGATCGGTGCCATCACCAGGGTGATCAGCGCCGACCAGCCGACCGTCACCCACACGTCGTGGGCGACGGGGCCGCCGACCATCAGGCCGCGCGCGGAGTCCGCGAGCGAGGAGAGCGGGTTGTAGTCGGTGAAGCCCTGGAGCCAGCCCGGCATGGTCTTCGTCGGCGCGAAGATCGACGAGCCGAACTGGAGCGGCATCAGGACCAGGAAGCCCATCGCCTGCACGGACTGGGCGCTCTTCATCGTGACGCCGAGGACCAGGAAGATCCACATGATGGAGGTGCCGAAGAGCGCGGAGAGGCCGACGGCGGCGAACAGACCGAGCCAGTTCGTGATGTCGAAGCCCACCAGGACACCGACGATCATCATGATCGTCGTCGCGATGAGCAGCCGCATCAGCTCCACCACGACCTTGGCGAAGAGCACCGAGCCCTGGCCGATCGGCAGGGTCCGGAAGCGGTCCATGATGCCGTTCTGGAAGTCCTGGTTGAAGCCGGTGCCGACGGCCATGGCGATGTTCATGCTCATCATCGCCATCATGCCGGGCACCACGTACTGCACGTACTTGTCCTGACCGCCGCCGAGCGCCTGCCCGATCGAGCCGCCGAAGACGTACACGAACAGGAGCGTGAACACGATCGGCATCAGGACCGCGTCGAACATCGACTCCGGGTCCTGGCGGATCCACAGCAGATTGCGGCGGACCAGCGCACTGGTGTGCCGCACATGGCCGCGCAGGCTGATGCGGGCGTCGTCCGTCCGCCCCTTGGCGAGGGGCGGCGTGAGAGTGGTGGTGCTCATACGGCAACCTCCTCGAGTTCGGGGCGGGCGTCCTGCGGGGCGCTGGCCTTCTGGCCGGTGATGGAGAGGAACACCTCGTCCAGGCTGGGCAGTTCGGTGGCTATCGAGCCGATCGTTATGCCCCGCGCGGTGACCGCGCCGACCACGGCCGTCAGCTGTTCGTCGCTGAGGATCGGCACCATGACCGTGCTCGTCTCGACGTCCACCGTCGAGGTGGCGAGGCCGGTAAGGCCCAGGTCGTCCAGGGCGTTCGCCAGCGGGCGCAGCTCCAGCGGGTCGGCCGGGCGGACCCGCAGCGTGCGGCCGCCGACCTTCGCCTTCAGCTCGTCGATGCCGCCGCTCGCGATGACCTTGCCGCGGTCGATGACGGTCAGCTCGGAGGCCAGCTGCTCGGCCTCCTCCATGTACTGGGTGGTGAGCAGCACGGTGACGCCGTCGCCGACCATCCGCTTGACCTCGGCCCACACCTCGTTACGGGTGCGGGGGTCGAGGCCGGTCGTCGGCTCGTCCAGATAGAGGACGGCCGGGCTGCCGATCATCGACGCCGCCAGGTCGAGGCGGCGGCGCATGCCACCGGAGTACGTCTTCGCCGGGCGGGAGGCCGCCTCGGTGAGGGAGAACCGCTCCAGCAGGCCGTCGGCCCGGGACCTGGCCTCCTTGCGGGTCAGGTCGAGCAGGCGGCCGATCATGTACAGGTTCTCGCGGCCCGAGAGCTTCTCGTCCACCGCGGCGTACTGGCCGGTGAGGCCGATCACGCGGCGGAGCTGGCGGGGCTGGCGGACCACGTCGTACCCGGCGACGAGGGCCGAGCCCGCGTCCGGGGTGACGAGGGTGGACAGGCAGCGTACGAGGGTGGTCTTGCCGGCGCCGTTGGGGCCGAGCACGCCGAGGACGGTGCCCTCGCGTACGTCCAGGTCCACGCCGTCCAGTGCCTTGGTCTCGCCGTAGTGCTTGACCAGTCCCCTTACGGTGACCGCGCTCCCTGCGCCGTCGGGGTTCTTGTTGATTCGCGTCATGGGTACAAGGTGTCAGGTGGCACCGACAAAGCGCCGACATCCTGCCGACAGGGCCGACATCCCGCCGACAGGACGGGCGGCCTGCCCGAGGGGGGAGAGAGAAGCAGCCCGCCGACGGGGGACGGTCGACGGGCTGCCATGGTGCCGCGATGGTTCATACGCCGGGTGGGGCCTACCGGACGGAGTGCTCCTCCGCGGGGAACGCCCCGCCCACCACGTCCTGCGCGAACGCCTTGGCCGCGCCGGCCATCACGCCCCGCAGGTCCGCGTACTGCTTGACGAAGCGGGGCATCTTGCCGCCCGTGAGGCCCAGCATGTCCGTCCAGACGAGGACCTGCGCGTCGCACTCGGCGCCCGCGCCGATCCCGACGGTCGGGATGTGCAGGGAGCGGGTGACCTCGGCGGCCAGCTCCGCGGGGACCAGTTCCAGGACCACCGCGAACGCGCCCGCGTCCTGCGCCGCCTTGGCGTCGTTCAGCAGCCGGTGGGCCGCTTCCTCGCCGCGGCCCTGTACGCGGTAGCCCATGGTGTTCACGGACTGCGGGGTCAGGCCGAGGTGGGACATGACGGGGATGCCGGACTGGACGAGCAGTTCGGTCTGGGCGAGCGAGCGTTCGCCGCCCTCCAGCTTGACCGCGCCGACGCCGGCCTCCTTCACCAGGCGGGTCGCCGAGCGCAGTGCCTGTACGGGGCCTTCCTGGTAGGAGCCGAACGGCAGGTCGCCGACGATCAGGGCGCGGCTGGTGCCCCGTACGACCGCGGCGGACAGCATGGCCATCTCGTCGAGGGTGACGGGCACGGTGGTCTCGTACCCGAGGTGGCAATTGCCCGCCGAGTCGCCGACGAGCATGACGGGGATGCCCGCCTCGTCGAAGACGGACGCGGTCATCGCGTCGTAGGCGGTGAGCATCGGCCACTTCTCGCCGCGCTCCTTGGCGGCGGTGATGTCGCGCACAGTGATGCGTCGCGTGCCCTTGCCGCCGTACAGCGCCTTGCTGCTGTCGGGGCTTCGCGGGGCGTCGGCGCTCTTCTGGGCAGCCGAAAGCTGCGTCATCGCAACGGCTCCTTCTGTCATCTCGAGGCGCCCTGACGGCGTCCCCGGATCACCTCCATGGTGGCACCACGTGCCGCCTCGGGGCTAGTGCGTCCACGGGTAATCCGCGCGGAGGGGGCCGGCTTCGGTAAAGTCTTTTCTATACGAGACGGTCCCGTATTGAAAAGGCTCTACGCTGGTCCGCATGTCAACCGCCATACCCACCCCACCCCGCATACCGGAAGCCGTGCACCGGCGCCGCTGGGCGATCCTCGGCGTCCTGATGCTGAGCCTGCTGATCGTCGTACTCGACAACTCGATCCTGAACGTCGCCATCAAGACGATCTCCACCCCCGAGCCGACCGGACTCGGCGCGACCCAGGGCGAGTTGGAGTGGGCGATCAACTCCTACACCCTCGTCTTCGCGGGTCTGCTCTTCACCGCGGGCCTGCTCGGCGACCGGCTCGGCCGCAAGAAGGTCCTGATCGCCGGGCTCGTCGTCTTCGGCATCGGATCGGCGCTCGCCGCGGAGTCCGGCTCGCCCGTCCAGCTCATCGTGTTCCGCGCGGTGATGGGCCTCGGCGCGGCCTTCGTGATGCCCGCCACGCTCGCCGTCCTGATGAACGTCTTCGAACGCGAGGAGCAGCCCAAGGCCATCGGCATCTGGGCGGGCGGCGTCGGCCTCGCCATCGCCATCGGCCCGATCACCGGCGGCGTGCTGCTCGACCACTTCTGGTGGGGCTCGGTCTTCCTCATCAACGTACCGATCGTGATCATCGCGGTCGCCCTGATGATCTGGCTCGTGCCCGACTCGCGCGACCCCAGGCCCGGACGCATCGACCTCGTCGGCGTCGCGCTGTCCGTCGTCGGCCTCGTCCTGCTCGTCTACGGCATCATCAAGGGCGGCCAGCTCGCCGACTTCACCGATCCCGCCGTCCTCGGCACCGTCCTCGCGGGCCTCGCCGTCCTCGTCGCGTTCGTGCTGTACGAGAAGCGCTGCGACCACCCGTCCGTCGACATCTCGTACTTCAAGAACCGCGTCTTCTCGGCGGCGATCAGCGCCATCGCGCTCGTCTTCTTCGCGCTGATGGGCGTGACCTTCTTCTCGGTGTTCTACACCCAGAGCGTGCGGGGCTACTCGCCCTTGCAGACCGGCCTGCTGATGCTGCCGCTGGCCGCCGCGCAGCTCATCTTCGCGCCGCGCGCCCGGCTGGTCGTCGACCGCTTCGGCGTACGGGCCGTGTGCACCGGTGGCCTGCTCCTGGTGATGGCGACGCTGGCGTCCTTCACGACCCTCGACGCCGACACGCCGATCTGGATCCTGGAGGTCATCTTCTTCCTGATGGGCACCGGCATGGCGCACATCATGACGCCCACCAGCGTCGTGATCATGCAGGCCCTGCCGCGCGAGAAGGCCGGCTCCGCCTCCGCGCTCAGCAACACCTTCCGGCAGGTCGGCGGCGCGCTCGGCATCGCGGTCCTCGGCTCGGTGCTGTCGACGGCGTACCGCACGGGCGTCGAGGACAAGCTGACGCTGCTCCCCGAGGGGGCCCGGCACACCGCGGGGGAGTCCATCGAGGCGACCCTGGGCGCCGCGGCGAGGCTCGGACCCCGCGGCGAGCCCCTGGTGACCGCGGCCAACGACTCGTTCCTGCACGCCATGCACGTCACGGCCCTGTGGGGCGCGGGCGTCGCCGTGATCGGCTCGCTGGTCGTCTTCCTGTTCCTGCCGGGGCGTACGCCGCCGGAGAGCGGCCCCCAGGAGAAGGAGGCCGAACCGGTGGACGCGGCCCGGCACTGAGGGCCCGGTAAGGGCAGCGCGGGGAGGGGGGCGGCCACTGGGGGACAATCGGCCCGGCAGCAGACGTGGAGAGAGCGGAGAAGACGTGGTCCACACCGCCAAGGGTGGCCGGGGGCGACCTCGGAGCGAGGCCGTGGAGCAGGCCATCATCGAGGGCGTGGTGCGGCTCCTGGAGGACGGCGTGCCGCTCGCCGACCTGTCCATCGAGCGGATCGCCAGGACCGCGGGCGTCGGCAAGGCCACCATCTACCGGCGCTGGGACGGCAAGGAAGCCCTCTTCGTCGACGTCCTGCGCGTCTTCGAGGAGGCCGACCCCGAACTGCCGGGCACCTCGATGCGCGACGACCTCGTCTGCCTCCTGGAAGGGCTGCGCAGACGCGGTCTGAACATGCGTTCCTCGGCCCTGCTGCACAACGTCTTCGCGCAGATGAAGGCGCTGCCCAAGCTGTGGGAGGCGTACCACGTCACGGTCATCGAGCCCCGCCGCCGCCTCACCTGCGAGGTGCTGCGGCGGGGCGTCGCGGGCGGCGAGCTGCGCGCGGACGTCGATATCGAGATGGCCAACGACCTGCTCGTCGGCCCGATGCTGGTCCGCACGATCATGCGGCCCCACGCGCAGCTCGACGACGACCTCGCCGAACGGATCGTCGACACCGTGCTGGAGGGGCTGCGGCCGCCCTCCTGAACCTGCCGGAAGGGCTGCGGCCGGTGCCCTGACGCGGCCGACGCCCCGCGCGAGTATGCGCGTTTCGTCACAGCCGCGGCTCCCGAGCCCTGTTCAGGAACCTGCCGCGCCGCCCCGATCGTCCTGGTGCCTGTACGGCCGTCGTGGACGGCAGGGACGACACCGATCATCGCCTAGGGTTTCCAGGGCGGACCGACGGTGTGTACGGCAGCAGTGAGGCGACGAAGGCATGGCGCAGGCGTATATGACGGAAACGGGCAGCGGCGGCTCGGGGCCCGAGCGTCCGGGGTCCCGGTTCCGGCGCCTGCTGGACGGCTGGCGCGGCGATCCGGCCATCTGGCGGCGCGGGCTGGTCACGGCGGGGGCCGCGGTCCTCATCGCCCTGGTGATGCTCTTCCACGCGCAGATCCCGAACAACATCGGCAACCTCGGCAGCCTGACCGAGACGTTCCTGCCGTGGCTCGGCCTCTTCGTCCCGGTGCTGCTCGTCGTCGCCGTGGTCCGCAAGTCCGCCACCGCGCTGATCGCCCTGATCCTCCCCGCGATCATCTGGCTCAACTCGTTCGGCGGCCTGATCAGCGACAAGTCGGGCACGGGCGGCGACCTCACCGTCGCCACGCACAACGTCAACGCCGACAACACCGACCCGACCGGCACCGCCCGGGACGTCGCCTCGTCCGGCGCCGACGTCATCGCCCTGGAAGAACTCACCGCGGACGCCGTGCCCACGTACGAGAAGGCCCTGTCCGGCCTGTACAAGTACCACTCGGTGGAGGGTACCGTCGGCCTGTGGAGCAAGTACCCGCTCTCCGGCACCAGGCCGGTCGACATCAAGCTGGGCTGGACCCGCGCGATGCGCACCACGGTCAACACCCCCCAGGGCGACGTCGCCGTCTACGTCGCGCACCTGCCGTCGGTACGCGTCAAGCTCGACGCGGGCTTCACCGCCAACCAGCGCGACAACAGCGCCGACGCGCTCGGCGAGGCCATCGCCGATGAGCGGCTCGACAAGGTCGTCCTGCTCGGCGACCTCAACGGCACGATGAACGACCGCGCCCTGAACGCGGTCACCTCCCAGATGCGCTCCACGCAGGGCGCGGCGGGCAACGGCTTCGGCTTCACCTGGCCCGCGTCGTTCCCGATGGCCCGCATCGACCAGATCATGGTCAAGGGCGTCGAGCCGGTCTCGTCCTGGACGCTTCCGGAGACGAGCAGTGACCATCTGCCGATCGCGGCGAGGGTCGACCTCTCCTCTTGAGGCGGTCGTTCTTCACGTGGTCGTCATCCGGTCTTGACCTCGCGGAATACTGGGTGCGGGAGAGTTTGTTCCGTAAGTAAACTTATGGATTCCCCTCGCTCGCTCCCCCCTGCTTCCGTGGAAGGTACTTCTTCATGCCCCTGGCCCTGCTCGCCCTCGCCGTGGGCGCCTTCGGCATCGGCACGACCGAGTTCGTGATGATGGGCCTGCTGCCCAACGTCGCCGACGACCTGCACATATCCATCCCGACCGCCGGACACCTCGTCTCCGCGTACGCACTCGGCGTCGTCATCGGCGCCCCGCTCCTCGCCGCCGTCACCGCGAAGCTGCCGCGCCGCCGCGTCCTGATCGGCCTGATGGTGCTGTTCGTCGTCGGCAACGCCTTGTCCGCCGCGGCACCCGACAACACCTCGCTCCTCGCCGCCCGCTTCCTGAGCGGGCTGCCGCACGGAGCGTTCTTCGGCGTCGGCGCGGTCGTCGCCACCGGGCTCGTCGCCCCCGAGCGCAAGGCCCGCTCGGTCTCCCTGATGTTCCTCGGCCTGACCGTCGCCAACATCGTCGGCGTACCGGTGGCCACGGCCATGGGACAGCAACTGGGCTGGCGTGCCACGTTCCTCGCGGTGAGCGCGATCGGGCTCGCCGCCATCGCCGCGCTCGCCCTCCTGGTCCCCGCCGACCACGGCCACGGCGACGCGGTCGGCCTGCGCGGGGAGCTGCGGGCGCTCGGCAGCGTCCCGGTGTGGCTGGCACTCGGTACGACCGTCGCGGGCTTCGGCGCGCTCTTCGCGGCGTACAGCTACATCACGCCGATGCTGACGGACGCGGCGGGCTACGCCGAGTCCAGCGTGACGCTGCTCCTGGCCCTGTTCGGTGTGGGCGCCACCGCGGGCAACCTCCTCGGCGGGCGGCTCGCGGACCACTCCCTGCGGGGGACGCTCTTCGGCGGGCTCACCGCGCTGGCCGTCGTCCTCGCGCTCTTCCCGCTCCTCATGGGCGCCGGGTGGAGTGCGGCGCTCGCGGTCACGCTGCTCGGCATGGCGGCGTTCACCACGGGGTCGCCGTTGCAGCTGATGGTCATGGAGAAGGCGTCGGCGGCTCCGTCGCTGGCCTCCTCCGCGAACCAGGCGGCGTTCAACCTCGCCAACGCGGGCGGCGCCTGGATCGGGGGCCTCGCCCTGGCGGCGGGCTTCGGGGTGACGTCTCCCGCGGTGACCGGGGCGGTGCTCGCGGTGCTCGGGCTCGCGGTGGCGGGGGCGGCGTATCTGGTCGATCACCGGACCACACCGACGCCGGCCCGCCTGGTGGCCGCGGGACCCGTGCGGGGCCGGGAGCCGTCTCGCCGGTGAGGCGGGCCGGGTGCGTCTGCGCCGGCCGCGCCGTGGTCGCGCTCGCCCCGGTGGGGGCGGGCTTTCTCCGCCGCTTCGCGGCGAACCTTTCCCACCCACCCATCCGTTCGCCCCGAGCTGATCAAGTGCCGTCACGGCACCGCCCGATGCCGGGCAAACGGGTGGGTTTGGTGGGAGGCATCGCCGCGAAGCGGCGCGTAGGGCCCGGCCCCCTGAGCCGTCCCCCGAGCCCCCGCCCCCGGCGAGAAACCGTCAACCTCAGCCGGAGGCGGTTTCGCGCCAGCGGTTGGTGATCGGCAGCCGTCGGTCCTTCCCGAACCCCTTCGCGGAGATCTTCGTACCCGGCGGGTACTGCCGCCGCTTGTACTCCGCCGTGTCCACCATCCGCAGCGTCTTCGTGACCAACTCCCGGTCGAAGCCCGCGGCGACGATCGCGTCGGCCCCCTGGTCCCGGTCCACGTAGAGTTCGAGGATCCCGTCCAGGACGGGATAGTCGGGGAGCGAGTCCGTGTCGACCTGGTCGGGACGCAGCTCCGCGCTCGGCGGCTTGCTGATGGAGTTCTCCGGGATCGGCGGCGTCTGCCCCCGCTCCTGCGCCGCCCGGTTGCGCCACCGCGCGAGCCGGAAGATCGCCGTCTTGTACACGTCCTTGATGGGACCGTACGCGCCCACGGAGTCGCCGTAGAGCGTGGAGTAACCCACCGCCAGCTCGGACTTGTTGCCCGGCGCGAGCACGATGTGCCCCTCCTGGTTGGAGATCGCCATCAGCATCGTGCCGCGCAGCCGCGACTGGAGGTTCTCCTCCGCCAGCCCGGTGAGACCGAGCGAACCCATGTACGCGTCGAACATCGGGGCGATCGATACGGTACGGAAGTTGAGCCCGGTGCGCCGCGCCAGCTCCTCCGCGTCACTGATGGAGTGCTCGGAGGAGTAGCGGGACGGCATGGCGACCCCGTACACGTTCTGCGCGCCCAGCGCGTCGCAGGCGATGGCGGCCGTGAGCGCCGAGTCGATGCCCCCGGAGAGCCCGATCAGAACGCTGCTGAAGCCGTTCTTGGCGGCGTACGCCCGCAGGCCCACGACCAGCGCCGAGTACACCTCCTCGTCGTCGTCGAGCCGCTCGGCGTACCCACCGGAAAGCTCCGCCTCGTACGCGGGCACCGGCTCGTCGGAGACCGTGAGGTGCTCGATGCGCAGCCCGTCGTCCACGACGCCGGACGGCGGCACGGGCGCGGCAGCGGGCAGTTCGAGGTCCAGGACCACACAGCCCTCCGCGAACTGCGGGGCGCGCGCGATGACTTCGCCGTCCTTGTCGACGACGATCGAGTCGCCGTCGAAGACCAGCTCGTCCTGTCCGCCGATCATCGCGAGGTAGGCGGTGGTGCAGCCCGCTTCCTGGGCGCGCTTGCGGACCAGTTCGAGCCGCTGGTCGTCCTTGTTCTGCTCGTACGGCGACGCGTTGATGGAGAGCAGCATGCCCGCCCCCGCACTGCGGGTCGCCGGGACGCGTCCGCCGTCCTGCCAGAGGTCCTCGCAGATGGCGAGGGCGACATCGACGCCGTGCACCCGCACGATCGGCAGGGTCTCACCCGGCACGAAGTAGCGGAACTCGTCGAAGACGCCGTAGTTGGGGAGGTGGTGCTTGGAGAAGGTCAGCGCGACCTCGCCGCCGTGCAGCACGGCGGCGGCGTTGCGCGGCGCGCCCGCGGGCTGGCCGAAGCGCGGCTTGGCCTCCTCGGTGCGGTCGAGGTAGCCGACGACGACCGGCAGCTCGCCGAAGCCCTCGTCCTTCAGCCGGGCGGCGAGCGCGTGCAGCGCGTCCCGCGAGGCGTGGACGAAGGACGACCGCAGGGCGAGGTCCTCGACGGGATATCCGGTCAGCGCCATCTCGGGGAACGCGACGAGGTGCGCCCCCTGCTCGGCGGAGTGCCGGGTCCAGTGGACGATCGCCTCGGCGTTCCCGGCGAGATCGCCGACGGTCGAGTCGATCTGGTTCAGGGCGAGACGTAGTTGAGGCACGCGACCCAGTGTAATCGTCAGAGCGACGCGATGCCCGGCGGCCCGGCCCGGGGACACCCGACCCGGGCCGGGAGCCGCCGTCAGGCGCGGTAGCCGAGCACCGTCATCATTCCCGCCTCCGAGTGGTAGACGTTGTGGCAGTGGACCATCCACAGTCCGGGGTTGTCCGCGTCGAAGTCCACGGTCAGCGTGCCGTTCGGCAGGACGACCGCGGTGTCCTTGCGGGGGCCGTTCGCCACGTTCGCCAGGGCGAAGGTGTGCCCGTGCAGGTGCACGGGGTGCCACATCGAGGTGGAGTTGGCGAAGACCAGGCGGACCCGCTCGCCCGCGCGCAGCGGATGGCGCCGTCCGGGGGAGTAGGGCTTCTTGTCGAAGGCCCAGTCGTACGCGGCCATGCCGCCCGTCAGCCGCAGCCTGATCGTGCGGTCCGGCTCGCGGGCGGCCAGGGCGACGGGCTCGGCCGCCCGCAGTTTGTCCGCCGTCAGGAGGCGGCCCGTCAGCTCCTTGGGCCGGGCCGACGCGGACGGCGCGGCCCCGCCGCCCGTGCGCAGCACCGCGAGGGCCGCCGCCTTCTTGCCCTCGGCCACCGCGGTCAGCGGGAAGACGCCGTCCCCGGCGGTGACCAGGACGTCGTACCGCTCGCCCATGCCGAGCAGCAGCGCGTCCGTCCTCGCGTGCTCCACGGGGAAGCCGTCCGTGTGCGTCACCGTCATCTCGTGTCCGCCGAGCGCCACGCGGAAGGCCGTGTCGCCCCCGGCGTTGATGAGGCGCAGGCGGACGCGGTCGCCGGGGCGGGCGCGGAACTGGGCGGGTGCCTTCGGCGTACGGCCGTTGATCAGGTAGTACGGGTACGCGACGTCTCCCGCGTCGCCCCCGAGCAGGTCGCTCCTGGCGCCCATCATCACCCGGGAGGGGGCGGTCGGCCCCGGCGTGGGGGCGGTCCGAGCCGCCGCATGCGACATATTCGACATGTCGTGGCCGCCCGTTCCGTGGCCGCCAGTGTCGTGGCCGTGGCCACTCATGTCATGGCCGGCCATGCCCTTGCTCAGCTCCGCGAGCACGTCGTCCGGCGTGGAGCCGTCCACGCCGTCGACCCAGTCGTCCAGGACGATCACCCACTCCTTGTCGTACTTCAGCGGCTCCTTCGGGTCCTCGACGATCAAGGGGGCGTACAACCCGCGGTCCTGCTGGGTGCCGGAGTGCGGATGGAACCAGTACGTCCCCGGGTCCGGCACCGCGAACCGGTAGGTGAAGTCGGCCCCCGGCCTGACGTCCCGCTGGGTGAGGCCGGGGACGCCGTCCATGTCGTTGCGCAAGGCGATGCCGTGCCAGTGCAGGGAGGTGGCCCGGGGGAGGTGGTTGGCGAGGGTGAGGGCGAGGGTGTCGCCCGCGGTGACGCGGACTTCCTTGCCGGGCAGGTCGTCCCCGTACGCCCACGTCCGGACGGTGGGGCCGCCGAGGTCGAGCCGGGTCTCCCGCGCCGTCAGCTTCACTTCGCGGACCCGGCCGCCGCGGCCCCGCTTCTTCTCGGCGGCCGCGACCTCGAGGCCCGCCGGGTCGACATAGCCCTCGGGGCCGGAAGCGCCGCCGCCGCCTCCATGGCCCCCGCCGTGGCCGTCCTGGCCCGAGCCGGAACAGGCCGTCAGCAGGCCCGCCCCGGCGACGGCGACCGCGGCACCGAGCAGGGAGCGCCGCCGCGCGGTGGCGGGTGCGCGCGGCGGAGTGGGGAGGGGGAGCGGGGTCGCAGGGGTGGTGCGCGGGGTTTCGTTGCGCATGGTGGGTGACACCTCGTCGTGGTGGTGCGTGCGAATGGGCGCGTCCGCTGCTTGTGACACACCGCGCGGCGCCCCGCGGGTTCCCGTCGGAACGCCACGAGTCTCCGGGCAGTGCGAAGCAGCCGGGCGCGGGCCTAGATCCGCAGCACCGACAGACGGGAGAGCTGGACGCGGGGCGGTGGCGCCTCGGGCCGCGGGGCACCCGGAAGGAGCCCGGCCGCAGGGCCCGGGGCGAGCGTCCCGCCCGGCCGCAACAGGCCCGCGCGCACCAGCAGTACGAGCGTGAAGGCGGCCAGTACGGCGAGGCACACGGACAGCGGATCCATGCCCATGTCCATGCCCGTGCCCGTGCCCGTGTCCATGCCGACACCGCGATGCGGCTCTGACGCGGACTCCGTTACGTGCCCGGCATCGGCTTCGTACGCCGCGCGGGTCGCGCGCTCGGCGCTCGCCGCATGTCCGACATCCACGACACCCACGCCGCTCCCGGCGAGGACGTCATGCCCGCCGGAAGGCAGCCCGTGCCCCCCGGGCGCACCGCCCTCGACGCGGTGCACCTGACGCTCCCCACCGGGGCCGGCGGCACCGGCACCGGCTCCACCACCCCCATGACCGCCCAAGGGATGCCCCAACGTATGCATGGCGACGATCCCGAACAGCAGCGCGGCGAGCAGCAGCAACTGCCCGTAGCCCGTGCGGTTCCGCGTCCTCGCCATATCCCGAACCCTACCCCCGCCGGGTATCCGGCGACATGCGGGCCGCCGCCACTGCGACGATCATGAGCGCATGACGATTACGGATGAACCGGAGCAGAACGGTACCGGTACCCTCCCGGAGCCGGACCCCGCGATCCCCCGTCAGTTCATCTCCTGGGTCACGCTCGCCCTCATGACCACCGCGTCCGTGGCCAGCCTCCGGCCCTCGCCGTCGATGGCCATCTACGGGCTCGCGGCGGTCTTCCTCTACCTCCTGCCGGCCGTGGTCTTCCTGCTCCCGACCGCCCTCGTCGGCGCCGAACTCGCCTCCGGGTGGTCCGGCGGCATCTACCGCTGGGTGAGCGAGGCGCTCGGCAAGCCGCTCGGGTTCGTCGCCGTGTGGTGCCAGTTCGCCATGACCATCGCGTACTACCCGAGCCTGCTCGCCTACGTCGCCTCGACCTTCGCGTACGTCATCCATCCCAGCCTCGCCGAAAACGGCCTCTACGTAGCGATCGTCATCGTCGTCATCTACTGGACGGGCGTCTGGGTCACGTGCCGGGGCACCAAGACCGTGGCCAGCCTCTCCTCCCTCGGGCTGATCATCGGCACCCTCGTCCCCGGTGTCGTCCTCGTCGTCCTCGGCGTCGTCTTCCTGGGGCAGGGCAACGCGTCCGCCGCGCCGATGAGCACCGATCACTGGCTCCCCCCATGGACCGGCCTCGCCAGCCTGGTTCTCATCGTCAACAACTTCCTCTCCTACGCGGGCATGGAGATGAACGGCGTCCACGTGTCGTCACTGCGCCATCCCCGGGCCGAGTACCCGCGGTCGATCTTCCTCGCCACCGGCCTCGTCCTGCTGATCTTCATCCTTCCGGCCCTGGCCATCAGCTGGGTCATGCCGTCCGGACAACTCAGCCTCACCGCCGGTCTGATGCAGGCCTTCCAGGCGTTCTTCGACCACTTCCACATCGGCTGGATGACGAAGATCGTCGGCGTCATGCTCGTCATGGCCGCGCTCGGCGGCATGCTCACCTGGCTCGCGGGGCCCGCCAAGGGGCTCGTGGCGCTCTCCCGCCAGGAGGGCTATCTGCCGCCCTTCCTACAGAAGTTCAACAAGGCGGGCGTCCCGAGGAACATCATGGTGGCCCAGGGTGTCATCACCACCCTGATCGGCGTTCTCTACGCCTTCAGTGACGACGTGTCGAGCGCCTACTGGATGTTCTCCGTCATCACCGTGCAGATCTACCTCATCGCGTATCTGCTGATGTTCGTGGCCGTCGTGCGGCTGCGGAAGTCCCAGCCGCGGGTGGAGCGCGGCTTCGTGGTCCCCGCGGTGACCCTCGTCGCGGGCGTCGGGTTCGTCGCGTCGGTCCTCGCCCTCGCCATCGGCTTCGTACCGCCCGACCAGTTCGGCAAGGGCCCGCTGTGGCGCTATCTGCTGACCGTCGGCGGGGGGCTCCTCGCCCTCGGCGTGCTGGCACCCGCGGCCTTCCTGAAGTTCCGCAAACCGGGATGGATCCATCCTGATCACCGGCCGTCACGATCGGCTGCCTAGCGTGTGCCCCCCGAGCCCACCCTCGACGACGACGGCGGCCGCCGCCATGCCCCCACAGCCGACACGCCCCCGGGGCGGCGGCCCCCGAAGGCCCGGCGCCGGACGCGCCGCCTCCCTCTCGGTCCTGCTGTCGCTCGGCGCACTCCTGTACACGACGTGGGTCCTCGAGACCTTCCTGCCCACCGGCCTCTCACCCCTCCAGGTGTACGTCAGTGAACTCGCCGCCAAGGACCAGCCGTACGGGACGTTCTTCCGCACCGCGGACCTCCTGGCCGGGCTCCTCGTCCTCGCGGGCGCGGTGGGCGCGCTGGTGTGGCTGCCGCGCCGGGGATGGGCCGTGGCGGGGTGGGCCGGGCTGGCGCTGTTCGGGGCGGCCACGGCGGCGGACTCGCGGTTGGCGCTGAGCTGCGCGCCCACCGCCGACGCCGGGTGCGCCGCGCGGGAGGCGGCGGGCGACCTCCCCTGGACGCACTCCGCGCACACCTTCACCAGCGGCCTCGCGGTCGGCGGGGCGCTGCTCGGCATGGTGCTGCTCACGGTCGCCGCGCGGCGCGGTACCGCCGCGTGGCCCGCTCTCGCGCGCACCGGCCCGGTCCTCGTCGTCCTCGAACTGGCCGCCACGGTGTGGACGCTGGCGTCCGTCGCCGCGTTCGAGGCGGGGCGCGGGACGTGGGCGCTCGGGGTCGGGCAGCGGCTCCAGGTGCTGTTCATCGCGGTCTGGGTGGTGATGCTCGCGTGGTCGGTGGCGGCTGCCGCCTCGCCGTCCGCCTCGTCGTCGTCCGCGCGGCGCGGATGACCTTCGTACGCGTCGGGGGGGTGCCGCACCACGTCGAGGTGACGGGGAGCGGGCCGGTGTGCGTGCTGAGCGCCGGGCTGGGGCTCGGCTGGTTCGACTGGGATCCGGTGGTGGCGCTGCTCGCGCCGCACCGGACCGTCGTCCGTTTCGACCGCCCCGGGCTCGGACTCAGCGGGCACGCGCGCGTGGCGCCCACATTGCGGGCTGAGGCGCAGCGGATCCTGCGGGTGCTGGAGGGCGTCGATCTCGGCGGGGAGCGGGTCACGGTGGTCGGGCACTCGCTCGCCGGGTTCCACGCGGAGGCGTTCGCGCGGCTGTATCCCGAGCACACGGAAGGGCTCGTCCTCGTCGACTCCAGTGTCGAGGAGAGGCCCCGGGCGCGGCTGCGGCTGCCACGCGGGGTGAGGGTGGCGGGCACGCGCGCGTGCGGGGCGATTCTGTGCGCGGCGGGCGTACCGCGGGCCGTCGGCCCCGCGCTGCGGAGACGGGCGGCGCCCACGCCGTGGGCGGGGTTGTACGGGGCGGGGCGGGTGTGGCGGGCGGCGCTCATGGAGTACGCGACGTACGGAGACGTGGCGGTAGAGCTGGCGGGGCTGCGGCGGGCCGTGCCGCTTGCCGGCGGGGCGCCTGTGATCGTGCTGGCGGCGGACGCGGGCGGCTCGGAAAAGTGGCTAGGACGCCAACGGGAACTGGCCGCGGGCCTCGACGGAACCTTTCGCGTGGCGCGGCCCTCGGGGCATCTGGTGATGCGGGATCTTCCGGAGGCGGTAGCGGGGGCGATCCTCGCGGGGGCTCGCCGGGGGCGGTAGGGCGGGACACTCCCCGCGCCGGGTGTTCCCCGCCCACCCGCGCCGAGAGGGCTGCTCCTGCGGTCCCTGTCGATGCGGGGTGAACGGGTGGGTGG
>NZ_JODF01000010.1:0-190689 GCF_000717945.1 Streptomyces sp. NRRL S-920 | reverse complement strand
GGGCGGTGCCGGGGGCGGCGCCGGGGGTGCTACCGGGGGCGGTCCCGGGGCCGGGGGCCGAGGATGAGCGGCGTCCTCGGGAGGCCGCTCGGAGCCGTCTGCGGGGGCCCGAGGGCTCGGTTCGGGGGGTCGCCGGGGGCCGCCTGCGGGAGGGGGTCGAGGGCTCAGCGCAGGGGGCCATCGAAGACCGCCCGCAGGGGCTGGCCGAGAACCCGGCTCGCGAGACCACCGGGAGCCATCTGCGGGAGGTGGCCGAGGACTCAGCCCAAGGGGCCACCGAAAACCGCCCGCGCGAGCCAGCCGAGAACCCGGCTCGGGAGAACGCCGGGGGCCGCCAGCGGGAGGCCGCTGAAAACCCAGCCCAGGAGGCCACCGAGGGCCGCCCTCAGGGGCTGGCCGAGAACCCGGCTCGGGGGACCGCCGAGAGCCGCCCGCGGGAGGCCCCCGAGGCCACCGAGGGCTCAGCCGCGGCAGCCGCCGAAGGCTGTTCGCGGGAGCCAACCGAGAGCCCGGCCCAGAACACCCCCGAAAGCCCTCCGCAGGAGATAACCGGCAGGCCGGCCCCGGAGGCCTCCGAGGGGTCCGCCCACGAGGCTGCCGGCCAGGGTTCTCCGCCTCTCCTGCCCCAACCCCACCCCCAGCCCCGGAAAGAAGCCCTGCTGTGATCCTGCGTGTGCTGCTCGCCGATGATGAGCACCTCATTCGTGGCGCGCTCGCCGCGCTGCTCGCTCTGGAGGACGATCTCGTCGTCGTCGCCGAGGCCGCGACCGGGCCCGAGGCGCTCGCCATGGCACGGGCCCACCGGCCCGATGTCGCGGTGCTCGATCTCCAGATGCCGGGCGCCGACGGTGTGAGTGTGGCCACATCCCTGCGGGACGAACTCCCGTCTTGCCGGACCATGATCGTGACGAGTCATGGCAGACCGGGACATCTCAAGAGGGCCCTCGCCGTGGGCGTGCGGGGCTTCGTTCCGAAGACGGTCAGCGCACAGCGGCTCGCCGAGATCATCCGCAGCGTGCACGCCGGAAACCGTTACGTGGACCCGGAATTGGCCGCCGACGCGATCTCCGCCGGGGACTCGCCGCTGACCGCCCGCGAGGCCGAGGTGCTCGAACTCGCCGCCGACGGCGCGCCCGTCACGGAGATCGCCGAGCGCGCCGCCCTCTCCCCCGGAACCGTCCGCAACTACCTCTCCTCGGCGGTCACGAAGACCGGGGCGGAGAACCGTCATGCGGCAGTGCGTCTCGCACGCGAGCGAGGTTGGGTATAGTTGTCCTCGCGCTACGGCGCAGCGCGGACGTAGCTCAGTTGGTAGAGCGCAACCTTGCCAAGGTTGAGGTCGCCAGTTCGAACCTGGTCGTCCGCTCAGAGACAAGGCCCCGCTCCTCGGAGCGGGGCCTTTCCGCGTTCCCGGCCCGGGCGGGCCCCGGGCCTACCAGGCGGTGCCCGTCAGACGCTCGTACGCCTCGATGTACTTGGCGCGTGTGGCGTCCACCACGTCCTGCGGCAGCGCCGGCGGCGGCTGCTCGCTCTTGCGGTCCCAGCCCGAGGCCGGCGACGTCAGCCAGTTCCGCACGAACTGCTTGTCGTACGAGGGCTGGGCGTGCCCCGGCTCCCACTGGTCCGCGGGCCAGAAGCGGGAGGAGTCCGGCGTCAGGACCTCGTCGCCGATGAGCAGCTCCTCGCCGTCGAAGCCGAACTCGAACTTCGTGTCCGCGAGGATCAGGCCGCGCTCGCGCGCGATGTCCCGCGCCCTGCCGTAGACGGCGAGCGTCGTCTGGCGCAGCTGGGCGGCGGTCTCCGCGCCGACCTGGCGGGCCACTTCCTCGTAGCTCACGTTCTCGTCGTGCTCGCCGACCGCGGCCTTCGCGGCGGGCGTGAAGATCGGCGCGGGCAGCTCCGAACCGTCGGTCAGGCCCTCGGGCAGCGCGAGGCCGCAGACCGTACGCGAGTCGTTGTACTCCAGGAGGCCCGAGCCCGTGAGGTAGCCGCGGGCGACGCACTCGACCGGGACCATCTCCAGGGACTTGCAGACGAGCGTGCGGCCCGCCCAGTCGGCGGGGGCGCCCTCGGGCACGTCCGTGGAGATGACGTGGTTCGGGACGATGTCCGCGAGCTGGTCGAACCACCACAGGGAGAGCTGAGTGAGGACGCGGCCCTTGTCGGGGATCTCCGAGGGCAGCACCCAGTCATAGGCGGAGAGGCGGTCGCTGGCGACCATGACCAGCTCGCCCGCCTCGTTCCGGTACAGCTCGCGCACCTTGCCGGTGTGGAGGTGCACCAGCCCCGGAACCTGAAGCGGCTCGGGCTTTTCTACGAATCCGGACACGGTTCCCTCCAGTATTTCTGGCCAAGTGATACCGATTCTCCCGTATCGGGAGCGCGGTCTTGGCCAGGGGTTCGGCGGAGTGGCGCGATCGCGGGGCCCGCGGGGGTCAGTCCCGCTTGCAGATGCGGTCCAGGAGGTTCGCCGTGGCGCGCTGGACGCGGGTGTCGACGTGGCCGGGCCGGTCGAGCGCCGGGGACCAGGCGAAGGTGCCGGACGCGAAGACCAGGGCGCCCGAGGGCGCGCGGTACAACGACGTCTCCTGGTGGCGTGTGACACCCTCCGCGTCCGCGTACGGCGAGTGGGCGAGCAGGATGCGTCCCTGGTGCTCGGGGAGCGCGGTCCGCGGGTAGTAGCGGTCGGCCTCGCCCGCGACCAGGCCCTCGATCTCGTCGCCCTCGTGCGCTCCCGTCGCCTCCCACAGCCAGTGGTCGGCGTTGCGCACGACGAGGGGGTGCGGCTCGGGGACGCGGCCCGCGTACTGGATGCCGAGCAGTTGCTGTTCGGGCGCCTTGCCGCCGTCCCGCTCGCGCCAGAGTGCGGGCCTGCCGGGGCCGTGGCGCTTGCGGCAGGTCAGCAGGCGGTCCTCGACGCCGGACGGGGAGGGGCCCAACTCCACCTGCCAGTACATGGTGTTGGCCGAGAGGAAGACCAGGGAGGTGCCGCCGTCGCGGGCCAGCTCCGTGGTGCGGCGCATGGCCGGGGACCAGTACTCGTCGTGGCCGGGGAAGACCAGGCCTCGGTAGCGGGTGGGGTCGATGCTGCCGGCGTGCAGGTCTCGGGCGTCGGCGTACGCCAGGTCGTAGCCGTACCGCTCGGCCCAGCGGATGAAGTCGTAGGCGTGGCCCACGTGCAGGGGCAGGCCCGCGCCCGCGTACGGCCGGTCGAAGGAGACCGTGACGGCGGCCTCGCTCTCGCCGAGGAGACGGCCCTGCTCGTCCCAGGCGTGGTAGAGGCTGGCGCCCGTGCGGCCGTCCTCCGGGTAGAGGTTGTACGCCTGCCAGGTCACGTCCGGCAGGAGGAGCAGGAGGTCCGCGGGGTGGCTGTCGCGGACCGTGAAGGGCACGTGCGAGCGGTACCCGTCGGCGGTGGTGAGCACCGCGACGTACGCCCCGATGCTCCAGTAGGTGGGGATCTGGAGGCGCCAGGAGAGCCACCAGTGGTGGCAGGAGACCGTGCGGTCCGCGGTGAGTGGGGCGGGCTGGACGATGCCGGACAGGCGCGGGCTCGTCGTGATCTTGCTGGCGCCGTCGCCGCCGTAGTGCCCGATGCGGTAGATGTCGACGCTGAACTGCTGGGGCGGGTCGACGGTGACGTGGAAGTCGATCGCCTCGCCCGGGGCGACGGCGCCGGTGGACGTGAAGCCCTTGATCTGGCAGCGCACGTCGTCGGCGGTCAGGGGGGCGCCGGTGCGGGGCGCCGGGATGTTCGCCCCCGGGGCGGGGGCGTGGTCGACGTACCAGGGCACGACCTTGCCGGTGTCGTCGAAGTAGTGTTCGGATCCTCGCAGCCAGGGGAGCGGGCCCTGGCCGAAGGGGTCCGACACGGCGTGCGCCAGCGCGCCCGATTCCCAACGGCGGATCTGCTCCTGCCTCATCTCTTCCCCTCCCTCGCTCCCCCGAGCCTGCGGCCCCGGTTGCTACGCACGGCCCGGCGACCGCTCCCAGCACATCACATTACGCACGCGCTCCGTCACCGTTCGTCGCGATTGACGGGGATCGGGGAGTGGGCTGGGTGGGGCCGCTGGGCGAGGGCGATGCGCGGGGTGCGCGCGGCGGGGTGAGTGGTAGGCGGGGCCCGCGGGGGTCGGGGCCGGCGGGCCGGTCTGGGGGCCGCGCCCGTGTGCCTGGTCAGACCAGGCGGACCGGCTTCTCCTGGCGGACGCCGAGGCGGGGGAGCCAGTCCTGCAAGGGGGACGGATCGCCGTGCTCGACGAGGCGCAGGACCCGCGGCGCGAGATCCGCCGCGCGCTCCCCGTCGACCAGCAGCGCGGGCCCGTCGAGCCAGTCGAGGCCGGGCGCCGCCCCCGCGGTGTCCACCGCCGCGCAGCACACCATCGCCGTGACGTGGTCGGCCAGCAACTCCCGGCCGGTGCGCGGCGGCTGGAGCGGGAACAGCGGCAGCGCGCCGTCGTCCCAGAGCGCCTCGTCCGGGCCCTGCCCCGCGGGTGCGGGGCGGGCAGGTGCCGCGGCCTCTTCCCGGGCCAGCTCGGCGCTGAGGCCTGCGGCGAGGATGCCGCTGGGACTCTCGTCGTGGGCCTCCGCCCCATACGCCTCATGCGTGTCCGGGGCCTCTTCCGCGTCCCCGTAGGCTCCGTGGACCGTCACCTCCGGGGCGGTGAACTCCTCGTACGCCGCCGCCTCCGGGGCGGCAACCACCCCATAGCCCCCAACTGTGGCGGCCGGGCTCGTCAAGTGGTCCAGGACGCGGGCGAGGGTCGGGCCCTCGGGGTCCGGGGCCGTCGGGTCGGCGGGGTGGTGGCCGACGCCCAGGGAATCCAGGACGCGGTGCAGACGGGCGGCGTCCATGCGCCACTTGCGGTCGACGACCTCGTCCGGATACTCCTGCCAGGCCACCGGCGCCCAGTCCTGCCCCGTCTCCGCGGGGCCGCCGTGGAAGAGGCGGGCCGCGAGCAGCGAGGCCGCCTCGTCCACCGAGCCGGGCTCCTCCAGGAGGTCGCAGGCGGGGCGCTCGCCGAGGCGCGAGGCGAAGCCCTCTGCCAGGCGGTCCCTGCGGGACAGCTCCGTGAGCGCGGAGACCACGCCCGCGTCGAGCCGGGAGGGCCAGCGGCCCATGCGCCAGGCGGGCAGCGCGACCCGGGTGAGCAGCCGGTCCCAGCCCGCGTACGCGAGGCCGACCTGCTCCTGGGCGACGATCCGCACTCCGTAGTCCACGGTCTGCGCGCGCTCCGCGGCGGCCGCGGCGACGCCGCGCTCCATCTCGGCGGCGTGCACCCGGCAGTTGCGCAGCAGCAGCCGGGCGATCCAGCCGATGCCGCCGAGCACCGTACGGACCACGGGACCGCGGCCCGGGGCCGAGGCGACCGCGACGGCGGCGTCGAGCCCGCGCACGAAGCGCCGGGCCGCGGCTATGTCGGGGTGCGCGGAGGGGCCCGTGCCCGCGACGACGGGCGCGAGGACCGCGCGCAGCTCGCCGACCCGCATCCACCACAGGAACGGGGAGCCGATCACCAGCACGGGAGCGGTGGAGGGCACGCCCTGCGGGGCGCGGGCGCCGCGCACGGTGTCGGCGGCGCCCTTCGCGGCCCCGGCGGTGTCCCGCTCCTTGGCGGGCGGCCCGTGCGCCGGGTGGGTGCGGTCCTCCAGCCAGCTGTCGCAGTCGGGGGTGAGCGCTATCGCCGAGGGCGCGGGGACGTCCAGCCGGTCGGCGAGGTCACGCACCAGGCGGTACAGATCGGGGGCCGACTCCTCGGCGATCGCGACCGTCGGGCTCAGGGCCGGTCTGGCCCGGGCGACGACCAGCGCGACGCCCGCCGCGACGAGCAGCACCAGCACGGCGAGCACCGTCACGATCCAGCGCACGACGTCCCAACTCGGGCCGACGATATGGCCCGTGGTCCCGCCCGCGAGCAGCACGACGGCGGCGGCCGCGGGCAGCAGGGCGACGGCCAGCGCCCGGCTGCGCAGACGCAGCACGGCGATGGCCCGGGAGCGCGCGGACTGCGCGCCGACCTCCACACCCGTACCTGACACGACCGATGGCACCCCTCTGCTTGCCTACTGCTCGGCCACCGGCGGGGGCCGGTGGCACACATCAACGGCGTTGCTCTTGCTCACTCCCCCACTGTGGCACCCGCCACTGACATCGCAATGCCGGTGGTCTGTTTGGCTCTGGGTGCTCTGAACGCTTGCGCCGCACCCTAGTTGGGGTACCGGTCGTCGTCAGCCGGATGGGCCAGCGGTCACTCGATGGAATGGCTTTGGCTAGAGGTGGGTGCCGAAAAGGCCCCGGATCAGTTCAGATCCGGGGCCTTGAGGCTATTCGACGGGGGTCGCCGGGGTGGCGTAGGTCTTCGCTGGTTACGCCTCCGCGGCCGCCTTCGCCGCGATGTCCGTACGGTGCTGGGAGCCGTCGAGGCGGATGCGCGACAGGGCGGCGTACGCGCGTTCGCGGGCCTGGGTGAGGCCGTCGCCGGTCGCCGTCACGGACAGCACGCGGCCGCCCGCGCTGACGACGGCGTCGCCGTCCCGCTTGGTCCCGGCGTGCAGAACGTACGCGTGGGGGGCATCCTGTGCCGCCACCTCGTCGAGCCCCTCGATGGGATCGCCCGTGCGAGGGGTGCCGGGGTAGTTGTGCGAGGCGACGACCACGGTCACCGCGGCGTCGTCGCTCCAGCGCAGCGGGGGCAGGTCGGCGAGGTTTCCGGTCGCCGCGGCCATCAGGAGCCCGGCGAGCGGGGTCTTGAGGCGGGCGAGGACCACCTGGGTCTCGGGGTCGCCGAAGCGGGCGTTGAACTCGATGACGCGTACACCGCGACCGGTGATCGCGAGGCCCGCGTACAGCAGCCCGGCGAACGGCGTGCCGCGGCGGCGCAGCTCGTCCACTGTCGGCTGGAGCACGCTCCGCATGACATCGTCGACCAGCTCCGGGTCGGCCCACGGGAGGGGCGAGTACGCGCCCATGCCGCCGGTGTTCGGGCCCTGGTCGCCGTCCAACGCGCGCTTGAAGTCCTGAGCGGGCTGGAGCGGGACGACGGTCTCGCCGTCGGTGATCGCGAAGAGGGAGACCTCGGGGCCGTCCAGGAACTCCTCGATGACCACGCGGTCGCAGGCCAGGGCGTGCGCGCGGGCCGCCTCGATGTCATCCGTGACCACGACGCCCTTGCCGGCGGCGAGCCCGTCGTCCTTGACGACGTACGGCGCTCCGAAGGCGTCGAGGGCCTCGTCGACCTCCTCCGCGGTCGTACAGACGTACGACCGGGCGGTCGGCACGCTCGCGCCCGCCATCACGTCCTTCGCGAACGCCTTGGAGCCCTCCAGCTGGGCGGCCTCCTTGGACGGGCCGAAGCAGGGGATGCCCGCGGCGCGCACGGCGTCGGCGACGCCCGCGACCAGCGGGGCCTCCGGCCCCACGACCACGAGCCCCGCGCCGAGCCGCTGGGCGAGTGACGCCACGGCGGCGCCGTCGAGGGCGTCGACCTGGTGCGTCTCGGCCACTTCCGCGGTGCCGGCGTTGCCGGGGGCGCAGTGCAGCTCGGAGACGTCGGGGTCGAGGGACAGAGAGCGGCACAGGGCGTGTTCGCGGGCACCACTGCCGATGACGAGGACCTTCACGGGGTCAGCCTAGCTGGCGGGGTGGGGCGGCTTTGTACGGCCCACCTAGGGCTGGCTCCGGAGCCTTTTGTACGAACCTCCAGGCGGGCCCTGCTTGGCGTTCTGAGCAGGGCGAGACGACGAGGGGCGGGGAGCTACCCGCCCCGCCCGATCTCCTCGCTGCTATTCGTTCGGATACTCGTCCACCACCGTCGCTCCCAGCTCGCGAACGATCAGGTCGTGGCCGGACAGGGCCGATTCGACGAGGTCCGGGTCGTCGTCCTCGGGCACGTCGTCCTCGGGGGACACATGCTCCGGGGCGGGGGCCGACCGAGGAGGCGGCGTCGGCTCCGGGGCCGGCGGAGGCGGGGCCTGCGGGGCCGGGGCGGCGGGGCGCGGCGTCGGCTGCTGCGGCGGGGCCGCGGGGCGCGGAGCCGCGGGAGCACCGCCCCCGCCGAAGTTCCCCGCGGCCGGCGGCGGCGCGGAACCGCCCGACGGGTCGACGATCGCCTCGACCTTCCACTGCACGCCGAACTGCTCGGACAGCGCCTGCCGCAGCACGTCCTCGCTGCCGCTGCTCGCGAAGTTGTCCCGCGCGCCCGCGTTGACGAAGCCGATCTGGAGCGTCGTGCCGTCGAAGCCCGCCACCTGGGCGTTCTGGCTGAGCAGGATCCAGGTGAAGCGGCGGCGGTTCTTCACTGCCTCAAGGATGTTCGGCCACAGGGTGCGCGGGTCGGGCCCGCCCGCGGGGGCCGCCTGGTGCGCCAGGGGCGCGGGGCCCGGGGCAGGGGCCTGCGGGGCCGAGGCCGGCGCGGAAGCCGGCGCTCCGCCGCCCGTGGAGGCCGCGGTGGGCCAGCCGCCGGGCCTCGGGCCGGACTCCGGAGCGGGGGCCGCGTGCGTGGGCGCGGGGGCCGCGTGCGTGGGCGCGGGGCCGCCTCCGGGGGCCGAAGCTGTCGGCCACCCGCCGGGCCTGCGCTCCTCCGACGGCGCCGGGGCCGCGGCATGAGCGGCGGGGGCGACAGGAGGGGCAGGAGGGGCAGGAGGGGCAGGAGTGGGCGCGGGAGGCGGTGCGGGTGCCGACGGCGGGGCGACGGGAGGCGCGGCCTGCGGCGCGGGCGCGGAACCGGCGCCCGGAGCGACAGAGCCGCCCGCTTCAGGGGCGGGGCCCGGTCCTGCCTGCGGCGCTGCGGAGCCTCGTACAGCCGCACGCGCGGCGGCGGGACCGGCCCCCGAGGCCACCGGCGCGGGACCGCCCGCGTGGGCCTCGGGCCCGGGAACGTACGCCATGGCGGGTCCGGGGCCCTGCCCGCCCGGTACGAAGTTCCCGCCGCGCTCCAGGCGGTCGAGGCGGGCCATGACCGAACGCTCGTCGTCGTACGCGGCGGGGAGCAGCACGCGTGCGCAGATCAGTTCGAGCTGGAGGCGTGGGGAGGTGGCGCCCCGCATCTCCGTCAGGCCCTCGTTCACGATGTCGGCCGCGCGGCTCAGCTCGGCGCCTCCGAAGACACCGGCCTGCGCCTGCATGCGCTCCACGACGTCGGCGGGGGCGTCGATGAGCCCCTTCTCGGCGGCGTCCGGCACGGCCGCGAGGATGACCAGGTCGCGCAGCCGCTCCAGGAGGTCGGCGACGAAGCGCCGCGGGTCGTTGCCCCCCTCGATCACGCGGTCCACGACCTCGAAGGCCGCCGCCCCGTCCCCCGAGGCGAAGGCCTCGACCACGGAGTCGAGCAGCGAACCGTCCGTATAACCGAGCAGGGACGTCGCCATGGCATACGTCACACCGGCCTCGCCCGCGCTGGCGAGCAGCTGGTCCATGACGGACATGGAGTCACGCACGGACCCGGCACCGGCGCGCACGACGAGCGGCAGCACGCCCTCCTCGACGGCCATGTCCTCGCGGCCGCAGACCTCGGCGAGGTAGTCCCGCAGCGTGCCCGGGGGGACGAGCCGGAACGGGTAGTGGTGCGTACGCGAGCGGATCGTGCCGATGACCTTCTCGGGCTCGGTCGTCGCGAAGATGAACTTGAGGTGCTCCGGGGGCTCCTCGACCACCTTCAGCAGGGCGTTGAAACCCGCCGAGGTGACCATATGGGCCTCGTCGATGATGTAGATCTTGTACCGGCTCGACGCGGGCCCGAAGAAGGCCTTCTCGCGCAGGTCACGGGCGTCGTCCACGCCGCCGTGCGACGCGGCGTCGATCTCGATGACGTCGATGGACCCCGGGCCGTTCCTCGCCAGGTCGCGGCAGGACTGGCACTCGCCGCAGGGCGTGGGAGTGGGACCTTGCTCACAGTTCAGGCAGCGGGCCAGGATGCGCGCGCTCGTCGTCTTGCCGCAGCCGCGCGGGCCACTGAACAGGTACGCGTGATTGACCCGGTTGTTCCGCAGCGCCTGCTGCAACGGGTCTGTCACATGCTCCTGCCCGATGACCTCGGCGAACGACTCCGGGCGATAACGGCGGTACAACGCGAGAGACGACACGCATACGAGGTTATAGGCGACCACTGACAACCCGGACCGCCCCAACGCAAAGCGCCCCCCACGCACCCGCCAGAGCCGACCTACCCTTGCTGCCTTCCGGCCCTGGGGGAGTTCAGTCAGATAGCGCCACGTGAGGGGCTGAGCCCCACCCTAACGGATCCCCGGACCCGAAAGCGACGCCGGGACCCACCCTCCCGCCCTCCTGATCCCCCGACCGGGATCGTGTTCGCGAGCACTCCCCAACGTCTTGTATTGTTTGCGGCGGAGGATTCGCCTAGTGGCCTAGGGCGCACGCTTGGAAAGCGTGTTGGGGGCAACCCCTCACGAGTTCGAATCTCGTATCCTCCGCACCCGCCCGTCAGGGCAGACGAAGGGTCCGACCGCTCAGTGGTCGGACCCTTCGTCGTTGCGTGACCTCCCGAGTGATCCCCCATGAGGCTCCTCGGCGACCCGCAGGCCGCACCGGCTCGAGTCGGCTCCTTTGACCGGCCCTCCGCGGGTCCGTACGTCACGTCTTCGCGGGCCTCTCCGGGCGCGACCTCGTCGGCCGGGAACTGCCAGGAGAGCTGACCTTCGCTGACACGGCGGCGCACCATGAGCACGCGCCCCTGATGGACGACGTTGGCCACGGGATGCCGAGTCTCTCCTCCTCGTTCTGCTGCGTCACGTCTGTTCATCCAGCACAACCAGGATGGCGTTATCCACAGAGTGGCCGGGAAAGGGAACCCGGTGGCTAGGCTTCGCCCATGGCAACACAAGCACCAGCAGAGGCAGCGGATCTAGTTCTCCGCACGGAAGCGCGAAGGCAGGAGTCGTCTTCGGCGCTTGAGCCCAAGCTGCGCGCGAAGCTGGGCCAGTACTTCACCCCCGCCCCCGCTGCGGAATTCATTGCCTCGCTCGCCAGGCTGGAAGCGGCGGACACGATCCGCATTCTGGATCCCGGCGCCGGCGCAGGCTCCCTCACCGCATCCCTGGTCATGCGGATCCTTCACGATCTTCCTGGTACGCGTATCAGCGTTACGGCCTGTGAGGTTGATCCTCAGCTGCATGGCACCCTGGCGGCCACGCTTGAGGATTGCGTCACTACTTCGCGCGCAGCCGGCAGCCGTCTCGAGGTGAACCTCGTACGAGATGACTTCATTGCATGGGCGACTGAGGACGACGAATTGGCCAGGGAGGCCAGAGGCCAGTTCGATCTCGTGATCATGAATCCCCCTTATAGGAAGCTCGCTGCGAACTCTCGCGAGCGCAGGGTGGTAGCGGCCGTATGCACCGAGACCTCGAATCTCTACTCGGCGTTCATGGCACTCGGCGTCCACCTGCTCGCCCCTGGGGGACAGCTCATAGCGATCACCCCTCGCAGCTTTGCCAATGGCCCATATTTTCGACCGTTCCGCAGGTATTTTCTTGATCACATGCACATTGACCATGTGCATGTATTTGAGGCACGGAACAAGGTTTTCGCCGACACGTACGTTCTCCAGGAGAACGTGATCTTCTCGGCTACCCGAACCGATTCCCGGCATCGCGGCCCGGTGACAGTCTCGTCCAGCCAGAGCTTTTCGAGCGAGATCCGTAGCCGAACGGTTTGCTACGAAGAAATGGTTCACCCGGCAGATCCAGAGCACTTCATCCATATCAGCGCCGACGAAGAAGACGTCGAGCTTGCGGCAGCACACGCAAACCTGCCGGCCACCCTTTCCGAGATCAATTGCCAGGTATCTACGGGGCGCGTGGTCGACTTCCGCAGCAAGGAACACCTGCGCCCTGACCCAGCCGAGGGAGCAGTTCCCCTGATCTACCCGCTCCACATGCGGGAAGGTGGAATTTGTTGGCCCGTCCCGGGAGCAAAAAAGAATAACGCCATCATGCTCAACGGCGCCACCGAGAAGATGACGTTTCCTGCCGGTTACTACGTCGTCGTAAAGCGCCTCTCCTCCAAGGAGGAGAAGCGCCGGGTTGTTGCATCCGTCTTTGATCCGGATGAGACTCCGTGCGAGCGAATCGGTTTCGAGAACCACGTGAACGTCTTTCATGACGGTGGTGAAGGGATCACCAAGGAGGTTGCACGCGGCCTCTGCCTCTGGCTGAACTCGACCCTCCTGGACCGCTTCATCAGACGGTTCAGCGGCCACACGCAGGTCAACGCCACCGATCTGAGGAACCTTCGCTATCCCAGCAAGTCTCAGCTGAGCGCCATCGGACGCGACTGGTCACAGGGCGCGTTGCCCGACCAGGAGAAGATCGACGACTTGGTCGAGCGGCATTTGGAACAAGCAGAATCCGACCAGCCCCTTAAGCGCTGAGGTCGGTTGCTGAACTTTCCACAATGGCCGATCCTATGCCCGATGACCGAATCGCGACAGCCCTGCCTTGTGGCTGGCAGCCAGCCGCAGCCCCTGTCAGATGCACCCTGTAGTGTGACGTCTCATTGCACCGGCATTGCCTGGGGAGGGCCAGCGAGTGACAAAAGAAAACCAAGAGAAAAAGCTTGAGGAAGCAAAGGAAATCCTTGCTGCCATAGGGATGCCCCTCAAGCAGCAGAACACCCGAACTGCTCTGGTCCTGCTCTCGATGTTCGACCTCCGCCCGACACAGGACTGGTCGGAGGTCAGGGTAAATACCCTCGGCATCACCGAATGCATGGACTGGATGGCCGAGCACTACCCGGACATTCCCAAGGGGACCAAGGATCCGAGCCGGTACGCGCCGAACAGCCGAGAGTCCGTCCGCAAGGAATCCGTGCATCAGCTCGTCTCCGCAGGCGTCCTTTTCAAGAATTCCGACGCCCCGGGCAGGGCCACGAATGACAAGAACAACTGCTACCATCCGAGCCCTCTGGCCGTTAAGGCACTCGCCTCTTTCGGGACGCCTGCATGGGACAGTGCACTGGAAGAGTTCCATGAGGAGTGGGGGAAACTACGCGAGAAGTGGGCTGCCGAACGGGAGACCCATCGCGTCCCTGTCGTACTTCCCGATGGGACCATCACGTCACTAAGTTCCGGCGATCATAGTGACCTCATCAGGGATATCGTCGAGTCGTTCGCACCACAATTCACCCCAGGCGGCACTGTCGTATACCTGGGAGACACCGGATCCAAATGGATCGTGGAGAAGCCGGAGTACCTGGCGGAACTGGGCGTCGTAGTGGACCCCCACGGCAAGATGCCGGACGTGGTGATCCACTACACGGAGAAGGACTGGCTGGTGCTGGTGGAGGCGGTCACCTCGACCGGGCCGGTCAATGCCCTGCGGGTTGCCCAGCTCAAGGAACTCTTCGCCGGTGCTCGCCCGGGGCTTGTCTTCGTCACGGCATTCCAGACGAAGAAGAAGTTCCGTCAGTTCGCGGCCGACATCGCCTGGGAGACGGAAGTCTGGGTCGCAGAAGACAGCACGCACATGGTGCACTTCAACGGCGAGCGCTTCTTGGGGCCGTACGACCAGGATTAATGAAACACCGAGGGCCGCCCCGCAAAGCGGAGCGGCCCTCAAAAAGATATCGGCGACGACCTACTCTCCCACGAGGTCCCCCTCGCAGTACCATCGGCGCTGGCAGGCTTAGCTTCCGGGTTCGGAATGTTACCGGGCGTTTCCCCACCGCTATGGTCACCGAAAAACATTGCGCAACCTCAAGGGTTAGGCGCTTTCGTGCGATGAGTATACAGGCGAGTGGAACCCGTGACTGGCCAGCTTGGTGTACATCGGGAACCGCGCCGACGTCACCGGGTACACAGCCGACGGCGGAGCCGTCCGCCAGGCCGTAGCTCCCTATCCACCGCAGGTCAGAACGTAGCCGCCCCCGCCGGTTCCCGGTGGGGGCCTTCGTCGTTCTGTGGTTCTGTGGCCGTTGTACTGAGGGAGGCCGTCCATGGCGCGGGAGCGGATCAAGTTGGCCGAGGTGCTCGCCGGGGCGGAGGACGCTCAGCCGGGGGCCTCGCTCGACGTGGTGGCGCGCAATCTCCGCGACCGTTTCGGTGCGCAGTACGTGTCGTTCCTGTTCGTCGACATCGTCGGCCGGCAGATGGTGCGGGTCAGCGAAGAGGGCGGGGCGCCGCGCAACGGCCGCGCCGAGCAGATTCCGCTGGCCGGCAGTGACTACGACGAGGTCCTGCGCAGCCAGAGGGTGGCGCACGCCCCCGCCGGTCCGCGCGGGCATCACGTGATCGCGCCGGTCACCAACCGGGGCGACACCATCGGCGTCCTGGAGCTGTTCCTCCCCCACGTCACGCCGGACGTCCTGGAGCAGGTGGAGGAGACCGCGCACGCCCTGGCGTACATCGTGGTCACCGACCGCCGCTTCACCGACCTCTACTTCTGGGGTCAGCGCACCGTCCCGGTGAGTCTGGCCGCCGAGATCCAGCGTCAGCTCCTGCCCTCGGCCCCCTCCTGCGAGGCCGCCGAGTTCACCCTCGCCGCGGCGCTTCTGCCCGCCAATCACATCGCCGGTGACACCTACGACTACGCCCTTGACCACGACACCCTGCACCTGTCGATCACCGACGCCATGGGCCACGACGTGGACGCGGCCCTTATGGCCACCCTCCTGGTCAACGCCTCCCGCGGCGCCCGCCGCGCCGGGTACGACCTGGCCGAACAGGCCCGCCGGACCCATCAGGCCCTTCTCGACCACGGCCGCCGCACTCTGGCCACCGGCCAGCTCCTTCGCATCTCCCTCGACGGCAGCGGCGCCCAGCTCGTCAACGCCGGGCACCCCCACCCCCTGCGCCTGCGCGCGGGGGCCGTCGACGAGGTGGACCTGACCGCCAACCTGCCCTTCGGCGTGCCCGCCCCCGCCCCTCACCACGTCTCTCACCGCGTCGACGAACTCGACCTGCGCCCCGGTGACCGGCTCGTCCTGTTCACCGACGGCATGCAGGAACGTCAGGCCCAGTACGTCGATCTGCCCGCCCTGATCCGCGAGAGCGCCGACGAGCACCCCCGGGAGGTCGTACGGATCATGACGGCGGCGGTCGCCGACGCCTGTGAGGGCCGCCTCGCCGACGACGCCACCATCATCTGCCTGGACTGGCACGGCCCCCGCCCCGACGGCCGCCACTCCCGGGCCGGCGCCGACACCTAGGCGTAGGCCGTGTCCGCGGCAGCCCCCGCGTCGCGCGCCCCGGTCGGCGATCTCGCGCGACTCGCCACAGGCACGTCATGCCGTTTCACCCCCCGCCACATGGTTACTTGGGAGACCTGCATGCCCAGTCGGGATCCCAGCCGTCGCGTTCCTCGGGTTCGGTGGCGCGGACAGGGCGGGGACCGGCCATCGACATCGTCCGGCGGAGGCCGCTTGTGAACGAAGGCGCGGAAGAGAAGGACAGCCGGATGCACCGGGTCGGAAGGGCGTTCCAGCGAGTCGGCAGCGCCTACGCGCCGCGGGAGGAGCGTCGGCTCGGCGGACACCTCGGTGCCGTCGTCGCGTTCGGCGGGTACACGGCCGCCTGGGCCGCCGTACTTGCCCGGCGGAAGGCGAAGCTGCCGGACCGTTACGAACCCTGGGACATCGTGCTGACCGCGGCGGCCGTCTTCCGGCTGAGCCGGCTGCTCAGCAAGGGGTCCGTCACGAGTCCGCTGCGGGCGCCGTTCACCCGGTACGAATCGGCGACGGGCCCCGCCGAGGTGAGTGAGAGCCCTCGCGGAGGGGACTTCAGGTCGAGCGTGGGCGAGCTGGTGACCTGCCCGTTCTGTCTGAGCGTATGGCTGACGACCACCTTCACCGGCGCCCGCCTGCTGTGGCCGAGCGCCACCCGGGCCGTGACGGGCGGGATCACCACCCTGGCGATCGCCGACACCTTGCAGCTGAGTTACGACTGCTTGTTGCAGAAGAACGGCGAGTGAGCCAGGCGGGCTCTCAGTTCCCGTTCTTCCCGTACAACCCTGCCGCCCCACCGAAGGTCTCCTCTGCGCCGACGCGGCACGTCATGGGCCCGACTCCTCCGGAGTGAGGGCAGGGTGGTGATGGCGCGCGGTGTCCCTTTCGACACGGGGGCCCGAATGTGGGCTCTCCGTATGCCGCCGCAGGAGATCCGTATGCCGCCGCAGGAAAACCGCATGCCCAAAAAGTTCCGTCTGGCCCTCGCCGGTGTGGCCACCGCCGCCCTGACCGGGTCGCTGCTCGCCGTCGCGTCGGCACCGGCCGGAGCGGAACCCGGGGCGGGAGTCGACCAGGTGCGTGCCGACTTCAACGGGGACGGTTACGGCGATCTCGCGATATCCGCCCCGCTGGGCAAGGTCGCGGGCAAGAGCAACGCCGGTTACGTCGCTGTCGTCTACGGCACCGCGAGCGGGCTCGACACCTCCGAGCGGACCCTGATCAGCCAGGCCACCCCCGGCATCCCCGGCACCCCCGAGACCGGGGACTACTTCGGTGACCGGGTCACCACCGGGGACCTGGACGACGACGGTTTCACGGACCTGGTCGTCGGCGTGCACAGTGAGCGCATCGGGAGCGGCGACGAGTTCGGCGCGCTGACCGTGGTCTGGGGCGGCGCCGATGGCCTCACCACGGGCACGGACATCGCATCGCCCCTGCCCGCGACCCGCTACGAGCTGGGCTGGTCCGTGGCCGCTGGCGACTTCGACGGGGACGGCAAGACCGACCTCGCGGCCGCCAACAACGCCTCGCCCGGACTGAACATCTTCAAGGGGCCCATCTCCCGGGCCGGCAAGGCCGCCGCGCTCACCGGAGTCGACACCTCCGAGGCGACCGGCATCAACACCGACAAGATCATCGCGGGCGACGTCGACGGTGACGCGGCCACCGACCTGCTGATCATGGGCCAGGAAGAGCGCAGCGGCGGCGGCTACCGCACCCGCAGCGTGCTCTACAGGGGCGGTACGACCCTGAAGCCCGCGGGCAAGGTCGCGGGCGGCTATGACGCGACGATCGCCGACGTGGACAAGGACGGCTACGGCGACATCGTCACCGGCAACTTCATGGAGAAGTCGGCGGACGAGCCCAACGGCGGCCCCGGTGGCGCGGTCACCGTGACGTACGGCGGCGCGACCGGTCTGAGCACCCGTACTCCTGTGCGCGTCACCCAGGACACGGCGGGCGTCCCCGGTGCCGCGGAGAAGGGCGACGCCTTCGGGTGGAGCCTGTCGTCGGGGGACACCAACGGCGACGGCTACGCGGACATCGCGGTCGGCGCGGCCTCCGAGAGCCTGGGCGCCGCGAAGAAGGCCGGTTCCGTGATCGTGCTGCGCGGCTCGGCGAGCGGCCTCACCGGCGCGGGCGCGAAGGCGTTCTCGCAGGACACCTCGGGCGTCCCCGGCACCGCGGAGACCTCGGACTTCTTCGGCGGCGAGGTCCGGCTGGCGGACGGCGACGGCAACGGCCGCGCCGAGCTGGTCGCCGGGGCGTACGGCGAGAACGACGGTGCCGGTGCCGTCTGGCTCTTCCGGTCCACGTCCTCCGGTGTGACCGCGACCGGCTCGAAGTCGGTCAGCGGCCCGGGGCTCGGCGGCCCGGCGGGTACGTCGTACTTCGGTGACGTGCTCCAGGGCTAGCGGTACGCCTGGGCCTGAGCATGGACGTAGGCCTGCACCTAGGCCTACGCCTGCTGACAGCCGGAGGTATCCTCCGCAGTCGCCCGTCCGGGCGGCCGAGGAGGAGAGAGGCATTGATGGCGCGGATATCCCGCCTTGTCGCCACGTGGGGGCGGGACAGGCTGCTCCATGAGTGGCGGGGCGTCGTCTCCGTACCGTGGCGCACGCTACGCGCGCGTGGGCCCCTGGGAGTCTCCCTCGCCCTCTTCGCCGCCGTCGCGGTGACCGGCCTGCACGCGTTCCAGCAGACGGCCCTCGGGGCCGACGTGCTGCGGGTGGTCAGCGAGGTGCGGGCCGATCAGCCGGTCTGGCTGACTCTGCTGCGTACGCCCGTATCGGTGTTCGTGCCCGCGGTGGATCTGCCCGTGTGGGGCGGGCTGCCGCGGCTGGTCCTGGCCTTCGCGCTGGCCGAACTCCTCTTCGGCCGCGTGCGCACCCTCGTGGTGGCGTACGCCGTCACGCTCGCCGGGACCTTCGGGGCGCGCGTGATGATCGCGCTCGGTCCCGACCGCCTCGGGCTCCCCGGCAGCGCCGCGCACGCCGTGGACACCGGGACCTCCGCCGCCATCGTGGGGCTCTTCGCCTACGCGGCGGTCACCCTGCGGGCGCCGGTGCTCTTCGCCGCCGCGGTGGTCCCCACGGTGGCCGGTTCGTTCGCCGAGCCCGATCTCGCCGGCCGTGAGCATCTGATCGCCGTGGCCGTCGCCGTGGTCCTCGGCGCCGCGACGTACCGGAGGCAGGTCCTCCGCAGTCCGTGCCCGGCCGTTGTCAATGGGCGCTGACAGAATCGGCGGCAGTCGATCAGGGAGGTCGGGCATGGCAGTTCTCGACGCGCGGGATCCGCTGGCCGTGGCGGTGACCGGGGCGATCAGGACCGGGGACGTCCGGGCGCTCCAGGAGCTGCTCGACGCTCATCCGGGGCTCGCCTCCTCGGGGGTCAGACAGGACGGCGAGGCGGCGGGGACGCGCAGTCTGCTGCACATCGCCACGGACTGGCCGGGGCACTTCCCCTCGGGCCCCGAGGTCATCCGCGTCCTGGTCGCGGCGGGCGCCGACCCCGACGCCCGCTTCGTCGGCGCCCACGCGGAGACGCCCCTGCACTGGGCGGCGAGCAGTGACGACGTGGCGGCGCTGGACGCCCTCGTCGCCGCCGGCGCGGACATCGAGGCGGACGGCGCGGTCATCGCGCACGGCACACCGCTGGCCGACGCGCGCGGCTTCGGCCAGTGGCGGGCGGCGCGGCGGCTGCTGGAGCACGGGGCGCGGACGACGTTGTGGGACGAGGCGGCGCTCGGGCTGCTCGATCGCGTCCGGGCCCGCGTGGCGGCGGGCCCGCCGGGCACCGACGACCTCGACGCCGCCTTCTGGAGCGCCTGCCACGGCGGGCAGTTGGCCACCGCGCGGTATCTCCTGGAGCGGGGCGCCGCGCTCGACCGGGTCGGGTACGACGAGATGACGCCGCTGGACATCGCGGTCGCGGCGGACGCCGAGGAGGTCGCCTCGTGGCTGCGGGAGCGGGGCGCCAGGGCGGGAGCGGAGCTGTGACGGGGGTCGACCTCGCGCCCGCCTTCCTAGAGGCGTTGCGTGCCGATGACGCTCTGCGCCGCTGGACGAAGGTGCCGGTAGGCGATCCGGACCAGGCCGCGCGCCGGACCGCTGGGTGGGCCTTTCGTCTCTCGTACGGGCTATCTGCTGCCCGTGGTGTCGGTCGCACTCGTACGCGCGATCCACGCGGCGCTACGGTCCAGCTCGCCGCTTCAACCGGCGCTACGGGGGTTGTCGGAGGTGCCGCGGGGAGCGGTGGAAGCGTGCGGGGTGGCTTCCGTCGTCGCGTCACCAGGTGACGTCCCGCTCGCCGAGGGCCCCGCGTAACAGCGCAGGGCCACCCGCTGCCCAGGGCTCCACTCCTGCTCGACGACGGCTAGGAGTCGCCAGCCCATACGTTCGTAGAGCGCGGCGGCCGAGGCGTCGGAGGGGGTGTCGGGAGAGCTCGGAGGAGACCATGTCCAGGACCGGGTGCAGGCCGCGCGCCCGCGACTCCCGCACGGCCCGCCCCATCAGCAGCGCCCCGATGCCGTGGCCCCGCGCGTCCGGCGCTACGAACAGGCGGCTGACCACGGCCGCCCCCTCGACGCCCACGCCCGCGCGCTCACTCCACAGGCGGGGCGCCACGTCTTCCGCCCCGCTCCGGGCCAGCGCCACGTGCCCGACGATCCGCCCGTCCAGCTCCGCCACCCAGGCGCCGAGCGCGGCGGATCCGGCGAGCCAGTCGGCAGGCAGGGCAGGCCAGTTGACGGGGTATCCGTCGGCCTTGTGGACCTGGACGAGCACACCGACGCACGCCTCCAGATCCCGCTCACCGGCACGCTCCCGCACGCGCAGCACGGGATGCCCCTCGGCCGCGTCGGCGACCCGGTCTCGTCTCATCGCAGCATGGAAGCACAGCGGGGCTTACGGGGAGGGGCGAACAGACGAGTCGAACAGGCGAGCCGAGCAGGCGGAGTCCCGCGCCCCCGAAAATCCCGCCCGCGCCCAGCCCCGCGCCCCCGAAAGCCCCGCCCCTCAGGCCAGCCCCACCAACCCCCGATAATCGGCGCTCCACAAGTCCTCGGCCCCGTCGGGGAGCAGCAGGACGCGGTCCGGCCGGAGCGCGTCGATCGCGCCCTCGTCGTGCGTGACCATCACGATGGCCCCGGGATACGTGCCGACCGCCGCGAGCACCTCGTCCCGGGACGCCGGGTCGAGGTTGTTGGTGGGCTCGTCGAGCA
Organism: Streptomyces sp. NRRL S-920; assembly: GCF_000717945.1. Taxonomy (NCBI): domain Bacteria; kingdom Bacillati; phylum Actinomycetota; class Actinomycetes; order Kitasatosporales; family Streptomycetaceae; genus Streptomyces; species Streptomyces sp. NRRL S-920. The sequence continues at coordinate 170,290 of NZ_JODF01000010.1, read as the reverse complement.
GCAGGACGTTCGCGCCCGAGTGCACGAGCCCGGCCAGCGCCAGCCGCGTCTTCTCGCCGCCCGAGAGGACCGCGGCGGGTTTGTCCGCGTCGTCCCCGCCGAACAGGAACGACCCCAGGACGCGCCGCACCTCGCCGTCGGTCAGGTGCGGGGCCGCGCCCGCGAGGTTCTCGCGGACGGTCTTCGCGGCCTCCAGGGTGTCGTGCTCCTGCGCGAAGTAGCCGAGCCGCAGCCCGGGCCCCGCCACGACGCACCCCGCATCGGGCTGCTCACGCCCGGCGAGCAGGCGCAGCAGTGTCGTCTTCCCCGCGCCGTTGAGCCCGAGGACGACCAGGCGGCTGCCCCGGTCGACGGCCAGGTCGACGCCCGTGAGGACGGGCTGGGACCCGTACGCCTTGCTGAGGCTGATCGCGCCGAGCGGCATCCGGCCGCACGGCGCGGGCTCGGGCAGCCTGATCCGCGCGACCTTCTCGCCCTGCCGCACCGGCTCCGTCCCGGCGAGCATGCGCTCGGCACGCCGGTCCATGTTCTTCGCGGCGGTGGCGGTGGAGACGTGCGAGCGCATCTTGTCGGCCTGGGCGCGCAGCGAGGCGGCCTTGCGCTCGGCGTTGGCGCGTTCGCGGGTACGCCGTCGCTCGTCCGCCGCGCGCTGGGCGAGGTAGGTGTGCCAGCCGGTGTTGTGTACGTCGATGGCCGCGCGCCGCGGGTCGAGGTGGAAGACGCGGTTCACGGTGTCGGCGAGGAGCCCGGTGTCGTGGCTGATGAGTACGAGACCGCCGGGATACGACGACAGGTACCCGCGCAGCCAGCCGACCGAGTCGGCGTCGAGGTGGTTGGTCGGCTCGTCGAGCAGCAGCGTGTCGTGCTGCGAGAACAGGATCCGGGCCAGCTCGACGCGGCGCCGCTGGCCGCCCGACAGTTCGCCGACGGGCCGGTGCAGGGCCCGCTCGGGCAGCCCGAGCCCGGCGGCGACACGGGCGGCCTCCGCCTCGGCGGCGTAACCGCCGCGCGCTTGGAAACGGTCGTCCGCGCGCGCGTAGGCGGCCATGGCCCGCTCCTGCGCGGCCGGACTCGTGGCGCCCGCCATGGCGGCCTCGGCGGCGCGCAGCGCGGTGACGGCCTCGTCCAGGCCGCGGGCGGAGAGGATGCGGTCGGTGACGGTGAGGGCGGGGTCGGCGGCGCCGGGGTCCTGGGCGAGGTGGCCGACGGAGCCGGACCGGGTGACGGTGCCGGCGGCGGGGGCCGCGGCGCCCGCCAGGATCTTCATCAGGGTGGTCTTGCCGGCGCCGTTGCGGCCGACCAGGCCGATGCGGTCGCCGGGGGCGATGTGGAAGTCGACGCCGGACAGCAGGAGCCGGGCGCCGACGCGTACGTCGATGCCTCGTACGGTGATCATGGGGTAACGCTCCGCAATAGCGAATGGACACACGGGTGACGTGAGAGCGGGTGTCCTGGCTAGGAGATGCGGGGCGTAGACATGCGGGCGAGGTTACCGGCGCGGCCCCGCCCGACGCACGGCCTTTTCCTCGCACCCGGCGCCGCCGAGTTGCCCGCCGCCCCTCCAGCTCCTGGGGCGGCTGCGGCTGCGGCACCCCCGAGGACGCGAGACCATCGGCCCATGAACGACATGGACGACCACGTCACCCTCCACCTCGCCCAGCACCCCGAGGCCGACGAACTGCTGGGGCGCAGTCCGCTGGCCGCGCTGGTCGGGATGCTGCTCGACCAGCAGGTGCCGATGGAGTGGGCGTTCGCCGGTCCGTACACGATCGCCCAGCGGCTGAACGCGGCCGACCTCGACGCGCACGAGATCGCGGCGTACGACCCCGAGGACTTCGCCACGCTCCTCTCGACCAAGCCGGCGGTCCACCGCTACCCCGGCTCGATGGCCAAGCGCATCCAGCAGCTCTGCCAGTACCTGGTGGACCACTACGAGGGTGACGCCACCGCCCTCTGGCAGGACGCCGACACCGGCGAGGAACTCCTCCAGCGCCTCAACGACCTGCCCGGGTTCGGCAAACAGAAGGCCCAGATCTTCCTGGCCCTCCTCGGCAAACAACTCGGCGTACGCCCCAGGGGCTGGCAGGAGGCCGCGGGCGACTACGGGGCGCCCGAGGCGTACCGCTCCGTCGCGGACATCACGGGCCCGGACTCCCTCCACAAGGTCCGCGCCCACAAACAGGAACTCAAGGCCAAGGCCAAGGCGGCCGAGCCAGGCAAGACAGCCAAGGCAGCCAAGGACCCGAAGCCCGAATAGGGCCCGCCGACACCCCGGAACCCACTCGTTCGGGCGTTTCCCGCCCCCCGGCGTGGACGGCATCGACCGACTCACGCTCGCCTCGGCCCCTGCTCCCAGCGCGCGCGTTTCCGGTTTGCCCCGTTTTCCGGTGGCATTTCCCAGGGGCGTACTCCGTCGCCATGGCTGCGCCCGGAGAGTCTTGACCGGTAGGCTTTCCGTGTGATCTTCAAGCGCATCGGAAACGGCCGGCCGTACCCCGACCACGGCCGGGAAAGCACCCGGCAGTGGGCGGACGTCGCGCCGCGCCCGGTCCGCCTCGATCAGCTCGTGACGACCAAGGGGCAGCTCGACCTCGAGACCCTGCTCGCCGAGGACTCGACGTTCTACGGCGACCTCTTCGCGCACGTCGTGAAGTGGCAGGGCGACCTCTACCTGGAAGACGGGCTGCACCGCGCGGTCCGCGCCGCGCTCCAGCAGCGCCAGGTGCTCCACGCGCGCGTACTCGAACTGGACTGACGGCGGCGGGCCCCCGTTGGCCCTTTCGGGTTGGACTGGGCCCCGGTCAATGATCATTTAGTAGGCATCGCCGCCACGCCGCACTACGCTGCGCCCATGAGCATGCTCACTCCCCCCGGCATGGGCGGCGAATACCGCATCACGGGGGACAAATATCCGCGCATGCGCCGCACCGGCGGCCGCCGCAGGCTCGTGCTCGCGATCATCGCGTCCGCCGCGGCCGTGGGTCTGATCGGGTGGGGCACGTTGCAGCTCATCCACGTCTTCTCGGGCGGTGACAAGGCGTCGGCCACGGGCCCGGTCACTCCGGACTGCGCCGACGAGCCGGACAAGCCCGCGGCGGAGGACAAGACGAAGGCCGGCACCAAGGCCGCGGCCAAACCGCTGCCCAAGCCCGGCCAGATCACCGTCAACGTCTTCAACGCCACGCCCCGTGGCGGCCTCGCCAAGAAAACCGCCGACGAGCTGAAGAAGCGCGGCTTCGCCATCGGCGAGGTGGGCAACGCGACGAAGCAGTTCGACAAGAAGGTCAAGGGCACCGGGATACTGCTCGGCGCCAAGGCGGCCGCCGGCACCGCGCTTCCCGTACTCGGCACGCAGCTCGTGGGCGCCGAGCACAGGACCGACACCCGCGAGGGCGGCGAGGTCGACCTGATCCTCGGCACGCGGTTCAAGGACCTGGCCAAAAAAGAGGACGCCGACAAGGCCCTGGCGGAACTCACCAAGCCCGAGCCGGCGCCCAAGCCGTCCAGCGGCGCGAAGAACTGCTGACCGCTACCACTACCGATCCGGCGGAAGCCGGAAACGGGCAGGCTTCGCTACTCCGCCGCCCCGTACATCCGGTCCCCCGCGTCGCCGAGCCCGGGCACGATGTAGCCCTGCTCGTTGAGCCGCTCGTCGACCGAGGCCGTCACGACCGTCACCGGCGTGCCCGCCAGCTCGCGCTCCATGACCTCGACGCCCTCGGGGGCGGCGAGCAGCACCACGGCGGTCACATCGTCGGCGCCGCGCTTGATCAGCTCCCGGATCGCCGCGACGAGCGTGCCGCCCGTGGCGAGCATCGGGTCCAGGACGTACACCTGGCGCCCGGAGAGGTCCTCGGGCATGCGCGTCGCGTACGTGGAGGCCTCCAGGGTCTCCTCGTTGCGGATCATGCCGAGGAAGCCGACCTCGGCGGTCGGGAGCAGCCGCACCATGCCGTCGAGCATGCCGAGGCCCGCCCGCAGGATCGGCACGACCAGCGGACGCGGGTACGAGAGCTTGACGCCCGTCGTCCTCGTCACCGGGGTTTCGATGTCGACCTGCTCGGTGCGCACGTCCCGGGTGGCCTCGTACGCGAGCAGGGTGACCAGCTCGTCGGCGAGGCGCCGGAAGGTCGGGGAGTCGGTGCGCTTGTCGCGCAGCGTGGTGAGTTTGTGCGCCACCAGCGGGTGGTCGACGACGTGGATCCGCATGACGTCAACAGTAACCGGGCCCGGACCCTGTACGGCGCTGGCATCAACACCGCCGACCGGGGGAAGGTGGGGACGTACGAACCGAGGTGGTGTGGCTCATGGCGGAACGCAAGCCGGACGACGAGACCGATGCCGAGCGCCGCAGGCGGCGTGCCCAGTTCCTGCGGGAGCGTGCCGAGGCCATCGAGCTCCGCGACCGCGTGAAGCCGCGCCGCGCCCGGGCGGCACGGATGCGTCAGCAGATGCGTATGCGTACGTTCCGCTGGTGACCGCCCCGGCGTGCGGCGGGCCCCACGGGGGCACCGGATGAACGCGACGCGGACACAGCGGCCCGAAGACCTCTCCTGACGGCGCGGTTTCTGCCACGATTCCGAATGGGCGGGGCTCGACACAGCACTCCCCGCTCCCCGACCTCGCCGGGGGGACCCCAAACCGCCAACCGGCACTGCCTATGACCAGTGGGAGAGTCACGGTGTACTTCGCCGCACTGCTCGCGCGCACCGAAGACGGGTGGGAAGCGAGCGACACGGAGCTCGACGATGTGGAGACCCTGGCGGATCTGGCCGATCTGGCCCGTGAAGCCACGGCCGACTACGACGACGACACAGTGCTCGTCTTCATCGAACAGGAAGAAGCGTGGTTCGGCGTCGTCCGTGTGGACGGCGAGGAGGACCCGCGTATCTACGTCTCGGACGCGGCCGCGGCCGCCCGCAGCTCGTACGGGGAGATCCTGCTCACCGACGAGATGCTCGGCCGCGACCCGGGGGCCGACGACACGGTCGCCGACCTCGACGCACTCGACCTCGACGGTACGGAGGACGGAGAACCGGAGGATTCCGCCGACGACGGGGACGAGGGGCCCGTCGAATCCGGTGACGCGGTGCCCGCGGGCCCGCTCGGCGACACGGAACTCCTCGCCGACCTCGGTGTACCGCGCAAGGACCTGCTCGGCCTGGAGGCCGGGGACGCCCTGAACTCGATCGCCGACATCCTCGGCGCGGCGGAGGTGCTGGAGGCCGTCCGCTAGCTTCCGGGGGGTGGACTAGGTTCCGGGTGTGGACCACCTCACCGAACACGACCCCGTACGCGACCGCTGGCGGGCGCCCATGCGGCTGGCTCTGGCCGAGGCCGAGCTGGCCGGCAGGGGCGGTGACGTACCCGTCGGCGCCGTCGTGCTGTCCCCGGACGGCACGACGGTGCTCGGCGCGGGGCACAACGAACGCGAACTGACCGGCGACCCCACCGCGCACGCGGAGGTGCTCGCCCTGCGCAGGGCCGCCGCCGAACTGGGGCAGTGGCGACTGACCGGCTGCACGCTCGTCGTGACGCTGGAGCCCTGCACGATGTGCGCGGGCGCGCTCGTCCAGTCCCGCGTCGACCGGGTCGTCTACGGCGCGCGGGACGACAAGGCCGGAGCCGCGGGCTCACTCTGGGACGTCGTACGCGACCGGAGGCTCAACCACCGCCCCGAGGTCGTCCAGGGGGTCCTCGCGGAGGAGTGCGCCACCCCGCTGACGGACTTCTTCCGGAACCGGTGATACAGAGACCTGCCCAACGGATTTCAGAACACGGGCCACCTTGGGCTAGAGTTCCTCTCGGTAGCGTGTCCGAGCGGCCGAAGGAGCTCGCCTCGAAAGCGAGTGAAGGGTAACCCCCTTCCGTGGGTTCAAATCCCACCGCTACCGCTTCTCAGCACGAAGGGCCCGTCCATTGGACGGGCCCTTCGTCGTGCAGCCAGAGGCCTGGGGAAGAGGCTGAGGGAAGAGGACGGGGGAAGCGGCATCGGGGGGACAAGCCGCTTCCCCCGATGGGGGCCGGCCCTCAAGTCCGCGCCGTCGTCGGGGGGAAGCGCACGGCGCGGACCCCGCAGTGGGGTCGGTCCCTCGCCCGTGGATTCCTGCCAGATCCGCCGGGCTCACTCTCCATCCTGCGCCCCGCGCGGGCCGGGCAGGGCAGGCAAAGGGCCTCTGCCGTCGGGCCGTTGGTCCCTAAAAGCCCGGTGAATACGGGCCGGGTTAGACTCACCGCGGTCACAGGGGTCACACGGGGCGCGGGTAAGGGGAGGCCAGATCGTGGCGGTGCAGTGGAAGAAGATCGGCCTCTTCGTGGTGGTCGTCTTCGTGCTCTACGTGATCATCACCGACCCCGCCAAGGCCGCCGACTACGTGCAGATAGGGTTCGAAGGCATTTCGAGCGCCGCTCAGAGCATCGGTGACTTCATGACCTGGGTCGCCAACGGAGGCAAGGACTGAGCGGCCGCCCAGGCCGCCGGCGCCGCCCGGCCCCAGCCCTCTCCAAGGAGTGCCCGTGATCCGCCATCTGGTCCTCTTCAAGCTCAACGACGGTGTGCGGCGCGACGAGCCGCGCGTGGTCGAGGGCGTCAAGGCCTTCCGCGCCCTCGGCGAGCAGATCCCGGAGCTGACGTTCTGGGAGTGCGACTGGAACATCACCGACCGCCCCATCGCCTACGACTTCGCCATCAACTCGGCGGTCGAGGACACCGATGCGCTGAAGCGGTACATCGAGCACCCGGCCCACCAGGCGGGCGTCGCGCTGTGGCGGGAGTTCGCCACGTGGGTGATCGCCGACTACGAGTTCTGAACCACCGGGCGGACCCTGTACCCGAGGCTTCCCGAACGGCCCCGCACCACGATGGTGCGGGGCCGTTCGGCATCCCCGGCCCCAACTTCGCCCTCAACACGTAGTTATCGGGTGCTTGCACACAGTGCACATGTCTTGTGATGCTATGACCGCTTTTGACGGATGAGTTGACCGAGGTCGATCGACGAAGTGGCCAAGGTCGATCGAGCTTGACTGGGCTTGACTGAGAAGGGGTGGCGTTGACCGTGCCGGCCAGTACTGCGCCTGAGGCTCCACCCGCGAAGACGGCTCCGCCCACCACGTCCGCCGCGACCGCCACGCCCGCCGCGACCAGTCCCCCCGCCAAGGCCGCCCCGAGCACCGGAAGCACCGGAAGCACCCGTGGAGCCGACACCCGGGCCCTCACCCAGGTCCTCTTCGGCCAGCTCAAGGAGCTGGAGCCGGGCAGCCCCGAGCACGGCCGGGTGCGCGGCGCCCTCATCGAGGCCAACCTGCCGCTCGTGCGGTACGCGGCGGCCCGCTTCCGCAGCCGCAACGAGCCGATGGAGGACGTCGTCCAGGTCGGCACCATCGGGCTCATCAACGCCATCGACCGGTTCGACCCGGACCGCGGGGTGCAGTTCCCCACCTTCGCGATGCCGACGGTCGTCGGCGAGATCAAGCGGTACTTCCGCGACAACGTACGTACGGTCCACGTGCCGCGGCGGCTGCACGAGCTGTGGGTCCAGGTGACCGGGGCGACCGAGGACCTCACCACCGCCTTCGGGCGCTCCCCGACGACCGCGGAGATCGCCGAGCGGCTGCGCATCACCGAGGAGGAGGTGCTCGCCTGCATCGAGGCGGGGCGGTCGTACCACGCGACCTCACTGGAGGCCGCCCAGGAGGGCGACGGGCTGCCCGGCCTGCTCGACCGGCTCGGCTACGAGGACCCCGCGCTCGACGGCGTCGAGCACCGCGATCTCGTACGCCACCTCCTCGTCCAACTGCCCGAGCGGGAGCAGCGGATCCTGCTGCTCCGCTACTACAGCAATCTGACGCAATCACAGATCAGCGCCGAATTGGGCGTTTCCCAGATGCATGTGTCGAGACTGCTGGCCAGGAGCTTCGCACGACTTCGATCCGCAAATCGGATCGAGGCGTAACCGTATCGAGTGGAGTGCCGTCGGGGCTGTTCCCGACGGCACTGCTTGCTGAAAAGCCCCAGACCCCCTCTTTCCTGCACGGATGTCACCCTTGTTTGTCGACAAGTAACTACAGCGTGTTGCCGACATGTGACATTCTGCTGGAACCGCGTTTGCCGTAGCCCCACCTCCGGTATTCAGGTGGAGGCTGCGTTCCTCCGACGGGAGCGTCCGCCGCGACCGTCCGCGACCTCAAGGGGGTGGCATGTCCGCAGACCAGGGCAGCTCGAAGGTGCTCACGCTCACGCTCACGAAGAGCCCGAGCGAATCCGCACCCGCCGACGCGCTTCCGAGCGCACCCGACGCTCTCCAGAGCGCACCCGAAGCTCTCCAGAGCGCAACGGCCCCGGAAGCCATCGACACCCGGACCCTGTCCCGCTCCCTGTTCCTGCGGCTCGCCACGCTCGACCAGGACAGCCCGGAGCGTGTCTACGTACGCGACACGCTCATCGAGCTGAACCTCCCGCTCGTGCGGTACGCGGCGGCCCGCTTCCGCAGCCGCAACGAACCGATGGAGGACATCGTCCAGGTCGGCACGATCGGCCTGATCAAGGCGATCGACCGTTTCGACTGCGAACGGGGCGTGGAATTCCCGACGTTCGCGATGCCGACGGTCGTCGGTGAGATCAAGCGCTTCTTCCGCGACACCAGTTGGTCGGTGCGCGTCCCGCGCCGCCTCCAGGAGCTGCGGCTCGCCCTGACGAAGACGAGCGACGAGCTGGCCCAGCGGCTCGACCGCTCGCCGACCGTGCCCGAACTGGCCCTGGCGCTCGGGGTGTCGGAGGAGGACGTCGTCGACGGCCTCGCGGTGGGCAACGCCTACACCGCCTCCTCACTCGACTCCCCCGCCCCCGAGGACGACGGCGGCGAGGGCTCCCTCGCGGACCGCCTCGGGTACGAGGACACGGCCCTGGAGGGCGTCGAGTACCGCGAGTCGCTCAAGCCGCTGCTCGCCAAGCTGCCGCCGCGCGAGCGCCGCATCATCATGCTGCGCTTCTTCGCCAACATGACGCAGTCGCAGATCGGCGAGGAGGTCGGCATCTCGCAGATGCACGTTTCGCGGCTGCTCACGCGGACGCTGGCGCAGCTGCGCGACGGCCTCATCTCGGACTGACGCGGTCCCTCAACCCGCCGTGTCGTGACCGGAGTTGCTGACGGGGTTCCTAAGTGACGGGCCGTCAGCCACACTGACCCGATGCGACGTGGTGTTCGGAACGTGCTGCTCGGTGCGTCCGTGGCCGTGACGTGCCTCGGTGGGTTCCTCGCGGAGTGCGGGGGCGAGAGCGACGGCGGCTATGCGGCGTCCGGAGTGCCGGATTCCTCGCCGGACCGGGCTGCGGGCCCGACGGGTGGCGTCAGGCTGATCCCGCTCGACGGAAGTGGCGGCAAGGGTGACTCGGAGGGGAAGTCACCTGCCGACAGCGGCAGTTCAGCTCCTTCTGCCGGGGGCGGCCGTCCGGACGGGGCCCCTGGGGCTTCTGCCACTCCCGAAGCTTCCCGATCCCCTGAGACCGCCGAAGCTCCTCGAACTCCTGAAGCCCCGGAGACTTCTGAAGGCCCTGAGGCCGGCCCCTCTGGCGAACCGTCCCCGTCGGAGCCGGGCCCGGCAGGCCCCGCCGAGCTGCGCGTCGGCGACCCGGAGCGCGCGCCCGCGGACAGGCGCTGGTGCGAGAAAGTGACGGTCACCTTCCGCAACACCGGGGGCTCCCCGGTCCGTTCGGGGACGGTCACCTTCGGTACGCACATCATCGGCGCGCTGGGTATCGACTGGGGCACGGTCGAGTCGACCGTGCCATTGCCGGTGCCGGTCGCCTCCGGCGGGGAGAGGCGGAGGACCTGGCTGGTGTGCGTGGACGCGTGGCGCGTGCCGCTGGGCATGCGGGTGGAGACGCGTGACGTCTCCACGAAGTGGACCTAGCGCCTGCCCTCCGGGGGCCGGTTCTTTGTGTGCGGGCGCGTCGTGCCCGCTCGCGCAGTTCCCCGCGCCCCTATCGGGGCGCTCCTCATGACGGGCGTGGCGGGATGCGCCCCGTCAGGGGCGCGGGGAACTGCGCGCCCAGCCACAGCGAGCCCGCAGGCAGAAGACGCCCCACCCCCGCCAAAGCGCCGCCACCGCGACCGCGAGGACCGCCGACCCGCGGGTCGGAACAAGCGTGACGGGACGCGCCCCGTCAGGGGCGCGAGGAACTGCGCGACCGGCCACAGCGGACCCGCAGACAACAGAAGCCCTACCCCCGCCAAAGCGCCGCCGCTACTTAAGCGCGAGCCACGCCACCGCCGCCACCACCGCGACCGCGAGGACCACGCCGAGGATCAGGCCGACCCGCGGGCCGGAGGAAGAAGCCGCCGCCTGCTGGCGGCCCCGCGGCGCCTCGTCGACGAAGGCGCGGAACATCTGCGTGCTGCCGGCGGGATCGGGGTTGCCCTGGGATCCCTGGGGGTTGTGTGCCATGGGTCAGGACCCTAGCGAATGCACTGCTCCCGGCCCAACCCCTGCCCGCCTGGGACTTTACGACCGTACCCCCAGACCTTTGCCGACTCTTTAGGGCGTTGGTCCGATTTTAGTTTGCCTGCGGCAACCAACTGCTTCTATCGTTGCCCTAAGCAACAAATACCCAGGAGGTGCCGTGGCCGCGCAGCGTCAGTACGAGGAGCTGGCCCGACAGCTCAGCGCCATCGGTGCCGTCAAGCGGGGCCTCGGGCGGGGTCTGCCCCACGACTGCCCCGGCGGGTCCGCCGCCGTCCTCGTGCTGCTGGAGCGCCACGGCGCCGTGCGGATGAGCCGGCTCGCGGAGCTGCTCGCCGTCGACATGTCGGTCACCAGCCGCCACGTCGCGCACGTCGCGGAGCGGCAGTGGATCGTCCGCGACCCCGACCCCGCCGACAAGCGCTCCCGCATCCTGCGGCTCACGCCCGAGGGCAAGGCCAAGGTCGACGAGCTGTCCGAGCTGTCCATCCGGACGCTCACCCACTACTTGCACGACTGGACCGACGACGAGGTCGTCCAGCTCAGCACGCTGCTCGCGCGTCTGCGCGACAGCTTCGGGGACTGCCGCGCGGCTTCGGCCCGGCTGCCCGACGCACAGACCACCCCAGAGACCACCCGTACACCCGCGTAAGAAAAGGAAACCCATGGCAACAACCACACCAGCCGGTGTGCGGGGCAGCCATGCCAAGCACGGAGCCCACCACGGTCACACCGACGCGAACGCTCCGATGACGCACCGGCAGATCATGGAAGCGCTGTCCGGGCTGCTGCTCGGCATGTTCGTGGCGATCCTGTCGTCCACGATCGTCTCCAACGCCCTGCCCGAAATCATCGGCGACCTCGGCGGCGGCCAGTCCGCCTACACCTGGGTCGTCACCGCCTCGCTCCTCGCGATGACGGCGACCACCCCGCTGTGGGGCAAGCTGTCGGACCTCTTCAGCAAGAAGGCCCTGGTCCAGATAGCCCTGATCATCTACGTCGGCGGGTCGATCGTCGCCGGTCTCTCGCAGAGCGCGGGCATGCTGATCGCCTGCCGCGTCGTGCAGGGCATCGGCGTCGGCGGTCTCTCCGCCCTGGCGCAGATCGTCATGGCCGCGATGATCTCCCCGCGTGAGCGCGGGCGTTACTCCGGTTACCTCGGCGCGACCTTCGCCGTCGCCACCGTGGGCGGGCCGCTGCTCGGCGGCGTCATCACCGACACCTCGTGGCTCGGCTGGCGCTGGTGCTTCTACGTCGGCGTACCCTTCGCGATCATCGCGCTGATCGTCCTCCAGAAGACCCTGAAGCTCCCCGTCGTCAAGCGCGACGTGAAGGTCGACTGGGCCGGTGCCTTCTTCATCAGCGCCGCCGTCTGCCTGCTGCTCGTCTGGGTCACCTTCGCCGGTGACAAGTACGACTGGATGTCGTGGCAGACCGGCGCCATGGTCGGCGGTTCGATCGTCCTCGGGCTGCTCTTCGTCCTCGTCGAGTCCAAGGCCAGCGAGCCGATCATTCCGCTGCGGCTCTTCCGCAACCGCACCATCACGCTCGCCTCGCTCGCCTCGCTCTTCGTGGGCGTCGCGATGTTCGTGGGCACGGTCTTCTTCAGCCAGTACTTCCAGCTGGCGCGGGGGGAGTCCCCGACGATGTCCGGCGTCATGACGATCCCGATGATCGGTGGTCTGTTCATCTCGTCCACCGTCTCGGGCCAGGTCATCACCAAGACGGGCAAGTGGAAGGCCTGGCTGGTCAGCGGTGGTCTGCTGGTGACGGCGGGCCTCGGTCTGCTCGGCACCATCCGGTACGACACCGAGTACTGGCACATCGCGATCTACATGGCCCTGATGGGTCTCGGCATCGGCATGATGATGCAGAACCTGGTGCTCTGCACGCAGAACCAGGTCGAGCCGCAGGACCTCGGTGCCGCCTCCTCCGTCGTCACCTTCTTCCGCTCGCTGGGCGGTGCGATGGGTGTCTCGGCGCTCGGCGCCGTCATGGCCACGCGCATCACCGACTATGTGAAGGACGGCATCACCGACCTCGGCCCGAAGGCCGCCGCGCAGTTCGGCCACGGCGGCACCGGTGGCGGTGGCATCCCCGACCTGGACAAGATCCCCGAGCCGTTCCGCACGGTGATGGAGAGCGCGTACGGGCACGGCATCGCCGATGTCTTCCTGATCGCCGCGCCGATGGCACTGATCGCCTTCCTGATCACGCTGTTCATCAAGGAGGTCCCGCTGCGGACGTCGGGCGCGCTCGCCCAGGCCGCGTCGGGCCCCGCGGACTCCACGGCCTCCGCTAGCTCCCCGAGCGGCGCCGCACCGGCTGCCGCGGCCGTCGCCGACGAGCCCGTGCTCGCCTCCGTCGCCGCGCGCACCGAGACCGGGCCCGAGGGCACGCAGCGGCTCACCGCCGTGGCGTCCGCCGCCGAGGCATCGGCCGGGGGGCTTCCGCCGGTCACCAACGGCATCGCGGTGCACGGTTACGTCCGCGGCGCCGAGAGCGCGCCCGTGCCGCAGGCCGCGGTCACGCTGATCTCCCTCGGCGGACGTCAGCTGGGCCGCGCGGTCGCCCAGGGCGACGGGGCCTACGCCCTCGACGCCCCCGGCGCCGGTTCGTACGTGCTCATCGCCTCCGCCGACGGGTTCCAGCCGCAGGCGTCGACCGTCGTCGTCGGCGAGGACGCCCTCGCGTACGACATCCTGCTCAGCGGCACCAGCGGGCTGAGCGGGCTCGTGCGGGACGCGGACAGCAAGCTGCCGGTCTCCGGGGCCATGGTCATCGTGACCGATGTGCGCGGTGACGTCCTGGCCACCGGACTCTCCGGCGAGCAGGGCGAGTTCACCTTCGCCGAGCTGGTGCCCGGCAGTGTGACCATCGCGGTGAACGCCGCCGGTCACCGGCCCGTCGCGCTGCCGGTCGAGGTCGGCGGGACCGGGGTAACCCGGGTCGAGGTCGAGCTGAACTCCGGTGCGCGGGTGCTCGGCACGGTGCGCGCGGGCGGCTCGGCGCTGAACGACGCCCGCGTCACGCTGGTGGACGCCGCCGGAAACGTCGTCGCCACTGCGACCACCGGGGCGGACGGGGCGTACGCCTTCACCGACCTCGACAGCGGCGAGTACACGGTCATCGCGAACGGATACCCGCCGGTGGCGACCGGCCTGACGGTGACCGGCAGCGGCATCGACGGCCACGACATCGAACTGGCCCACCCGGGCGAGTGACGACCCCGGCCCGTGGCCGCGCCCCGAGCGGAGGCGCCGCCACGGGCCGGTTGCGGAAAAGGGGACCCGGGCGGCGGTGACGTTCACGGCAAGGGACGGCCGGTCACCGCGGCCCGGGGCTCTCTACACGGGCGTCGGCGCCCGACGCAGTACGAACTTTTTGAGGCCTTCCGCGCGGGAGGCCCGGCTAGGAGTAAACGGGATGGGACTCAACGCTCGGATCCGCACGCGTGACGGGTGGGCCGTGCCGCACGCCGTCGTCACGGTGACCGACATGACCGGGACGCAGGTGCTGCGGGCGGCCACGGACGGGGAGGGCGTCGTACGCGACGACACGGTGCTCGCCGCGGGGCCGTACACCGTCATCGTCACCGCCGTCGGCTACGCGCCGGTCGCCTCCACCGCGCTGGTCACCGCCAGCGGGCGGGCCGAGGTCGGCAACGTGGTCCTCGCCCGGCAGGGCGGCACCGAGCTGCCGCCGCCCGGCCCGTGGACCATCGACCCCGCGCACTCCACGGTGGGCGCCGTCGCGCAGCACCTCGGGATCACGAGCGTGCACGGGCGGTTCCTGGAGTTCGGAGGCCGGGTCGAGATCGCCGAGGACGTGGCGAAGTCGCGGGTCGAGGCGGTCATCCGGGCGGCGTCGATCGACACCGGCAACGGCATGCGGGACGGGCACCTCAAGTCGCCGGACTTCCTGGACGTCGACCAGTACCCCGAGATCACCTACCGGTCGAACGGGCTCACGCCCGCGGGCCCGGACCGCTGGACGGTGCACGGGGAGCTGGGCATGCACGGTGTCGTACGCCCCGTCGACCTGGAGCTGAGCTACCTCGGCACCGGGGCGGACCCCTGGGGCGGGACCCGGGCGGCGTTCCGGGCCACGGCCGAGCTGCGCCGGGAGGACTTCGCGATGAACTACAACCAGGTGGTGCAGGCGGGGATCTCGGCGATCGGCACGACACTGCGGGTGGAGCTGGACGTGCAGGCCGTGCAGGGGGAGACGCTGCCGGGGGTGTGACGCCGCCGCCGCGCGCGGGGCCGGCGCCGCCCGGCTACTCCCGGGTGAGGAGGGACTCGATGCCCGCGATCAGGAGGTCGAGGGCGATCGTGAAGTCCCGCTCCCACATCTTCTCGACCGTGTCCGAGCCCCGCGCCGCCAGCAGCTCACTGGCGCTCTCCATGATCCCGTGCGACGCCAGTTCGATCTGGACGCTCCCGGTCGCCTCCCGGTAGTACTCGTCCTGGGTCATCCCCGCCTCCGCGCACCGCGCCATGTAGTGGCCCTCGATGGTCCCGAAGCCGTACACGAACTGGAAGACCGCCGCGATCGCGCCGTGCCGCGTATGCACGGGAAGGCCCGTCCTCCCCACCGTGCGCTGGACCGCGAGCGCGAACTCCAGCCAGTTCGGCCCGATGTTGAGGAAGCGGCCGACCAGCGGCGACACCCACGGGTGGCGGATCAGCAGCGCGCGGTACTCATCGGCGAGGGACCGGAGCTGATCGCGCCAGGCCCCGTCGGGCGCCTCGTCGCCGGGCAGGCTCATCTCGCCGCAGACCGCGTCGAGGGCCAGCTCCAGGAGGTCGTCCTTGGTGTCCACGTACCAATAGACGGACATCGCCGTCACGTTCAGCTCCGCGGCCAGCCTGCGCATGGAGAACTTGGCGAGGCCCTCCGCGTCCAGGAGCCGGACCGAGGCCTCGGTGATGCGGTCCCGGTCGAGGCCGCTCGGCTGGTCGCCCTTGCGGCCGCCGCCGCGGGGTGCCTTGCCCTCCAGCCACACGCTCGTCCGCGCCAGGTTCTTCGTGCGGCCGGCTGCCTTGACCATGGCGCACCTTCCTCGTTGGTACTGGGGCTGAAGTGGTACTGGGCCTGAATTGGTACTGGGCCTGAAGTGGAGTGATCCGCGCGCCTCGATGCTATGCCGACGCCTTCCCCACCGAGTCTGCCCTCTCCGCCCTGCGCAGCAACGCCGCCGCGAGAACACCTCCGAGGAACACCGCGGCCGCGCCGACCAGCTGACTCGTCTCAAGGCCGGAGGCGAACGCGTCGGCGATCCGCTCCCGCTCGCCCGGCGACTCGGCCGCGGCCACGGCGGCCGGGAAGGACGCCGCGGAGACCGCCACGAGCGAGGCGAAGCGGGAGTTGAGGACCGCGCCGAGGACGGCGACGCCGAGGCCGTTGCCGAACTCCGCGAGCGTGCCGTTGACGCCCGCGCCGACGCCCGCCTTCTCCACCGGAATCGCGCTCATGATGGCGTTGGCCATGGCCGGCATGGCGAACGCGATGCCCGCGCCCATGACGACGAGCCCGGCCAGCATGCCGTTGTAGTCGTCGCCGCCGAGCAGCGCGATCACCGCGAGGCCCGCGGCCAAGGCGCTCATGCCGGACAGGATCGTCGCCGGGGTGCCCAGCTTGGCGTGCAGCTTCGCGCCGACGCCCGTGAGGTTCAGGGCGACGATGGTCACCGCGAGCGGCGCCGTCCGCAGGCCCGCCTCCAACGGCTCGTACCCGAGGACGAACTGGAGGTGCTGGGTGAGGAGGAAGAGGGAGCCGGCGAGGCCGAACGCGACGAGGATCGCGCCCGCCACCGCGCCGATGAACCGCTGGTTGCGGAAGAAGTGCATGTCCAGCATCGGGTACGGGATGCGCAGCTCCCAGCGCACGAATACGCCGAGGACCAGCACACCGGCGACCGCGGCACCCAGCACCCGCGCGGACGTCCAGCCGTGTTCGGGCCCGGAGATGATCGCGTAGACCACGGCGGCCATACCGATCGTCGACAACAGCGCGCCGAGCAGGTCGGGCCGGTCGCCCCGCCGGTTCTTGGACTCGGGCACCAGCTTGGCGACCGCGACGAGACCGACCAGCGCCACGGGCAGGTTGATGAGGAAGATCGAGCCCCACCAGAAGTGGTTCAGCATGAAGCCGCCGAGCAGCGGACCGGCGGCGAATCCGAGGGAGTTGATGGTCGACCAGAGGCCGATCGCCTTGACGCGCTCGGTGTCGTCGAAGATCTGCACGACGACCGCGAGGGTGGTGGTCATCAGGAGCGCGCCGCCTATCCCCATGCCCGCGCGGGCGGCGATGAGCTGCGCGGAGGACTGCGCGAACGCCGCGACGAGCGAGCCGGTGCCGAAGAGGGCGAGGCCCGCCATGAGCATCTTCTTGCGGCCGTAGCGGTCGGCGGAGCTGCCCGCGGTGAGCAGCAGCCCGGACTGCACGAGCGAGTACGCGTTGATCATCCACTGGATGTCGGACGTGGACGCGTCCAGCTCCCGGGTGAGGGAGGGGATCGCCACGCTCAGGACGGTGTTGTCGAGCAGCACCACGAGCTGGGCGAGGCAGATGACGCCGAGGATCAGCCAGCGCTGCGGATGCCGGGGTGGGGCGGCTGATGTCTCCGCGGTCGTCGCCGTCATGCGGGCTCCTTCAGGGCGATGCCCGGCCGTGGCCGGTGGCTGGTTATACGGTGTACGAGGCTGACGTCACGTACACCGTAGAACAAACCCCATACGCCGTACAAGGCAATGGGCACGGGCCCCTCAGGCGCCCTCTCACGAGGGCGAGGCGACTCACGAAGAAGCGGCTCCCGAAGGCGAGGCGACGGGCGCGGTCAGCGCGGCCTTGATCAGGTACCCGGCCCCGCGCCGCGTGTGGATCATCGGCTCCCGCCCGGCATCGATCTTCCGGCGCAGATACGAGATGTACAGCTCGACGACGTTGGCCTGGCCGCCGAAGTCGTAGTTCCACACCCGGTCGAGGATCTGCGCCTTGCTGAGCACGCGCCGCGGATTGCGCATGAGGTAGCGCAGCAGCTCGAACTCGGTGGCGGTCAGATGGATCGAGTCCCCGCCGCGCGTCACCTCGTGGCTGTCCTCGTCCAGCGTCAGGTCCCCCACCACCAGGGTGGACGCGCCGCGCTTGTCGGCGGCCCCGGCCCGCCGGATGAGCCCGCGCAGCCGCGCCACCACCTCCTCCAGGCCGAAGGGCTTGGTCACGTAGTCGTCGCCGCCCGCGGTGAGCCCCGCGATGCGGTCCTCCAGCGCGTCCTTCGCGGTCAGGAACAGCACGGGCACGTCCGGCAGTTCCCGGCGCAGCCTGCCGAGCAGGGAGAGGCCGTCCATGTCGGGCAGCATCATGTCCAGCACCACGGCGTCGGGCCGGAACGCGCGCGCCACCCGCACCGCGCCCGCGCCGTCACCCGCGCTGCGGATCTGCCAGCCCTCGTACCGCAGGGCCAGGGACATCAACTCGGTGAGCGACTCCTCGTCGTCCACCACGAGTACACGGACGGGACTCCCGTCCGGCCGGAGCGGTTCGGTACGCGCCTGGGGCGTGGTCGTGGTCATACCCCAGAGGTTGGGCGGTGCCCCTGAGAGCACTCTTGCGCGAAGCTGTGAATTCCCTGAGAAACGGTCCCCCGCCCATCTGATCGGTTGAAGAGGGGCGTTCTTCCGAGTGAACGCGCGCCGTTTGCCCTGGTGGTCCGGGTCCGCGTTGGGACCCTCAAGTCAAGATCCGCGCAGCCCAGCTCCGCGGACCGACTCTGTGACGCAGTCCTCCCACCTCCGACCCGATCAAGGAGCCTTCGTGGCCTTCGCACGTATCCGACGCCTGGCGACCACCGCCCTCTCCGCCACCGCCCTCGCCCTCACGTCCCTGGGCGCGGTGACCGCCACCGCGGCTCCCGCGGCCGCCGACCCGTGCGGCTTCTACGAGACCCACTCCGACGCCTACTACAACCACTGCACGTCGGACGGCTCCCGGGTCGTCATCGAGGTCAGGGTCGCCCTGGCCCCCGACTACGAGCGCTGCGTCGCCCCCGGCAGGACCTGGCTGGGCTCGGCAAGCAAGATCCAGGGCGCGCACTACGTCGGCCGCACCTGCTGACGGACGACCGCCGGTGAGGGGGCGGGGCCACCCGCGGCTCGGGCGCGCGAACTCTCAGCGCACCCCGAAGACCCGGGCCCCGTTCCCGTACAGCACTCCCCGCAGCCACGCGTCCCCCAGGCCGAGCCGCTCCAGCGCCTCCAGCTGATGGACGTACGGGTACGGGATGTTGGGAAAGTCGCTCCCCAGCAGGATCCGCTCGCCCAACTCCACCAGCCGCCCCGACTCCGCCTTCGGAAACGGCATCAGCCCCTCGCTGAAGTCGGTGAACGCCATGGTCGTGTCGAGGCGCACCTCCTCGTACCGCTCGGCGAGGTCGAGGAAGTCGGCGTACTCGGGCATCCCCATGTGCGCCACGACGAGCCGCAGCCGCGGATGCCGCGCGAGCAGCCGCGCCATCACGCCGGGACCGGTGTGCTTACCGGGTTCGGGCCCGGACCCGCAGTGCGTCACCACGGGGATCCCGGCCTCGGCGAGCAGCCCCCACACGGGATCGAGCAGGACGTCATTGGGGTCGTAACCCCCCACCTGCACATGCGCCTTGAAGACCCGGGCCCCCGCCTCGACGGCGTCCCGCACGTACTCCTCGACTCCCGGCTCCGGGAAGAAGGTCGCGGTCTGGAGGCACCCGGGCGTGCGCCGCGCGAAGTCGACGGCCCAGCCGTTGAGCCACTTCGCCATCCCCGCCTTGTGCGGATAGATCATCGAGGTGAAGGCCCGCACCCCGAACTCCCCGAGCAGCTCGACCCGGCGCTCCTCCTCGTGCCGGTAGCTGATGGGCCACTCCACCCCGCCGCCGGCCGCGTAGGCGTCGAAGTAGGCCCAGACCTTCCGCAGCACCCGGTCCGGCATGAAGTGCGTGTGTACGTCGATGAGCCCGGGCAGCCCGAGCCGCCCCCAGAACTCCCGCACCCCGGCGGCCTCCGGGCCGCTCACGCCGTCCCGGCCTCCGCTACCCCCGCACATGGCCGTAACTCCGCTCGACCTTGGCGACGTGCACGGCGTACGACTCGTACCACTCCTCGCGCCCGCGCCGCTGTGCCGCACGGTGCTCGGGATCGCCCTGCCAGGCCTTGATGGCGTCCTCGTCCCGGAAGTACCCGACGGTGATGCCGACCCCGCCGGGCGTCCGCGCGGACTCGGCCCCGAGGAACCCGGGCACGGCGGCGACCAGCTCATCCATACGCTCGCCCGTCTCCTCGTACCCCTCGCCGCCCTCGGCGAGGACCGAGGTGAAGACGACGGCGTAGTAAGGCGGTTCAAAGGGCCCGACCGGCCCCACTGTATCACTCATGCCCCCACCCTCAGAGCCCCGGCTCCCCGTGTCCACCCTCCCCGGCCACTCCTTGCCCTCCGGTCACCGAGCCTTGACCTTCCGGTCAGCGAAGCCTGCGGGGCACAACGGGCCGCAAGGCCCGCGAGGCACAGCCCGGTCAGCGAAGCTGCGAGGTACAGCCCGGTCAGCGAGGCCCCGCGGGGCACAACAGGCCCCCAAGGCCCGCGGAGCACAACCCGGTCAGCGAAGCCCACGGAGCACAGCCCAGTCAGCGAGGCCCCGCGAGGCACAACAGGCCCCCAAGGCCCACGGAGCACAACCCGGTCAGCGAAGCCCGCGCAGCACAGCCCGGTCAGCGAAGCCGCGAGGCACAACAGGCCCCCAAGGCCCACGGAGCACAACCCGGTCAGCGAAGCCCACGGAGCACAGCCCAGTCAGCGAAGCCGCGAGGCACAACAGGCCCGCAAGCCCCGCGGAGCACAACCCGGTCAGCGAAGCCCACGGAGCACAACCCGGGCAGCGAAGCCCCCCCCCCCTCAGAACAGCCCGCCCTGCTCCCCCGCGCCCCTCGTCACCGGCCCCAGCCCCTCAACCGGCACGGTCACCCCCGCCTCCGCGTCGGCCCCCGCCAGCTCCCACCCCACGAGCGCCCGCGTATCGACGACAAGCAGGCCCCCGCCCCCGCTCCCGTCCTCGCCCGCGCCCGCGATCTCCAGATACAGGTCAGGTCCGGCCGCCGCGACAAGCCGCCCCGCGACCGCCCCGCCGTCGGCGACCTCCCGCACCACACCCCGCGCCGCCCCGGCACCGCCCGGCCCCAGACCGAACGCCGCCGCGTGATCGACCGCCTCGAAGGCGACCCGCTCCAACGCCTCGGCCCACCCCTCCAGTACGACGGCCCGCCGGTAAAGCTCCGCCAACTCCGCCGCCCGTTCGTCCCACCCGGGCAGCGCCCCCCGCACCGCCCGCTTGCGCGCGTACGGCACCCGGTCCGGCACCCCGAGCGCCGCCCGCAGCAGCTCCTCCGTACGCCGGGCCGCCATCAACGGCCCCCGCCCCAGCCAGCAGAACGCCACGGCCCCCTGCTCAAGCAGGCGCACGGCACCCCGCTCCTCCGCGGTGATCCCGACCTTGACGAGACCGCTCCCGAACCACGCGAGATACACCCGGTACGTCCGCGGATCGTCCGGCACCCCGTCCGCCGCCACGGAGAACACCCGGTCGAGCCGCGCGCACTCGGGACACCGCGCCTGCGCGGCCCGCGCCGGCACCACGGCCCGCAGCGGACACGGATTCCCCCGCGCCCCCACACACCGCCGCTCACCGACGGCCCGGAACCCGAGCGCCCTCCCATAGGCGAGGGCGCTGGTCCTCCCGCCCTCCCACCGCAGCACAGGCCCCCCACCCGGCCACCCGAGCCCCGCGCAACGCCACTCCATCGCCGTACCCCTCCCGGAAGGAAGCCCGCACAAACGACCAGAGGCCCTCAGGATTTCTCCTGAGGGCCTCTGGTCTGCTGTGCACTCGGCAGGATTCGAACCTGCAACCTTCTGATCCGTAGTCAGATGCTCTATCCGTTAAGCTACGAGTGCTTGTGCTTCCGGGGTTTTTTCTGCCCCGTCGGCGTTGCGAGAACAACATTACATGACCTGCGCCGTGAGGCGAAATCCGTTTCCCAAACCGGCTCTGAGCTGGGCAAACGCCCTTGGGCAGCCCCGGCCGAAGCCCGGAGACGACCGAAGCCCCGGTCGCGTACGACCGGGGCTTCGGGCTCACAGCGCGGAGGCGGAGGGATTTGAACCCTCGATGGGCTTTAAGGCCCAAACCGCATTAGCAGTGCGGCGCCATAGACCGGACTAGGCGACGCCTCCAGCTTGCACACCTGCGCGAGCGCGGGGGTGCGTGCAGATGATGACACAGCCAGGCGGGGTGTCACCAATCGCGTCCTCCACGGTACTAGTCGCGCGGCCCGCAGGGCAAAGCGATACGCGCCCCCGCAACCGCACGGGGCGGACCGCGTTAAAGGGTGTGGATCCGCCCCTGGATCCACCGGCCTCGACGCGACCATCCGCGTTGCCACCACCCGCGAGGCCACCATCCGTACCGCTGTGCCCGACCCCGTGGAGTCCTCATGCTGCGCCGTCTCGTTCTCACCGCCGCCGCCTCCGCCGCGGCGCTCTCCGCCGCCCCCTTCACCGCGCACGCCGTCACGCCCGCCGAGACCCCGACCGACCGGCTCACGATCACCGTCTCCGACTCGGAAGGTGACGGAGAGGGAACGTACGAACTGAGGTGCCACCCCACGGGTGGCAACCACCCCAAGAAGGAGGAGGCGTGCGCGCGGCTGGACGAGGTCACTGTTTATGGGAGGGACCCGTTCGCTCCGGTCCGGCCCGACGCGATGTGCACGATGCAGCACGGCGGGGACGCCACCGCGCACATCAGGGGAACCTGGCAGGGGCGGCCCGTCGACGCCACGTACTCACGCCGCAACGGCTGCGAGATCGCGCGCTGGGACGGCATGGCACCGGTGCTTCCCCGCACCTCGTAGCGACCGATGGCCCGACCTGTCACCGGTCGGCGGCCGCTACCCTCCCGTGACCAGGCGGTACTGAAAACTCACACCATCTGCGTGCGACCTCCCTCTCATCCGGCGTCGCGCGGGCAACCACTCCCCGTAGACTCCCTCCCGTGACACGCCACGGGCCGAGGGGCAAGATGGCCTGGGCGAGTCGGCAAGCAGCGGTAACCAGGGAGGAAGCGTCGTCGTGAGCAGCAGGCCATCCCGAGGCGCTGCTCGCCTCGCAGCCATACTCGACGCGCTCCCGGACGCGCTGGTGCTCGTCAACGCCAACGGCACCGTCGTGAACGCGAACGCGATCGCGCTGGAGGCGTTCGAGACACCGGGCACCGCACTCGTGGGGCGCGGTCTCCTCGATCTGCTGCCGGAGTTCGACTCCCGGCTCATCCCCGGCTCCATGCGGCGCCCGGACACCATCGACGAGCGCGGCCGCACCAAGCCCACGCGCATGACGGCGCGGCGCACGGACGGCACCGAGTTCCCCGTCGAGGTCACCAGCTCCCCGCTGGAAGACGGCAGGCACGCGTACGACAACCACGGCTACACCGGCGACGAGCTGCTGATGCTCGTCGTGCGGGACCTGTCGGGCACCGTCGACACCGAGGCCGAACTGGCCCGTTCGCAGCGGCAGACCGAGATGATCCTGCGCGCCGCGGCCGAGGGCGTCGTCGGTACGGACACCGACGGACGCGTCGTCCTCGTCAACCCCGCCGCCGCCCAGATACTGGGTTTCCGGGCGAGCGACCTCGGCGGGCAGGAGCTGCACCCGCTGGTCCTGCACTCGCGCGCCGACGGCGAACCCTTCCCCTACGAGGAGTCCCCGCTCGCCGACACCCTCCGCTCCGGGCGCAAGCACCGGGTGCGCGGACAGGTGCTGTGGTCCAAGAGCGGCGCCAAGGTACCGGTCGACCTGACGACGTCCCCGGTGCGCGACGGCGACCAACTGGTCGGCGCGGTGATGACGTTCACCGACCGCAGGCCCTACGACGAGCTGGCCGAGAAGCACGAGGCCGCCCTCGCCCGGCACGCGGAGGAGATCCGCGCCGCCGCCGAGCGGCACGCCGAGGAGATCAAGGCGGCGGAGGAGCGGCGCGCCGAGGAGATCAAGGCCGCCGAGGAGCAGCGCGCCGAGGAACTCGCCGCCGAACAGGAGCGTTACGCGGCGCTCGCCGAGCGCGAGAAGGACCGCTTCGAAGAGCTGGCCGAGCGCGAGAAGTCGCGGTACGAGACGCTGGCCGCCCGGCACGAGCAGCTGCTCGCCGTCCTCGGCTCGTCCCTGCGCGGGCCCCTCGACGAACTGCGCCGCGAACTGGCCGCGCTCGCCGCGGACGACGCGGGCCAGCTGTGGCCCGAGGCCAACCAGGTCCTGCACCATCTGTCCGCCGGGTACGCCCGGATGACCACGCTCGTCGACAACGTCCTCGGCTTCCAGCGGCTCGACGCGGGCGAGGAGCAGCTGGCCCTCACCCCGGCCCTGCTCGACGCGGTCGTCGCCGCCGGCGTGGAGGGCGCGGTCGAGCTGATCGGGCCCGGCCGGGCGCAGTTCGCCGTGCACGCGCCGCCGATAGAGATCGTGGTCGACGCGGGACGGCTCGCCACCGCGGTGGCCCATCTCGTCGCGGACGTGGCCGGGATCGACGCGACGGGCAACACGCGCGCGGGTGCCGGTTCCGGCGCCGTCGCGACGGGGGCTTACGTCGACTCGACGATCGTGGTGGCCGCTGCCCAGCGCGGCGAGGTCGTCCGCATCGAGGTCCGGGGACCCTACGCGGGCGGGGACCCGGTGCACGAGCCGATCGTGCGCGGCATCGTGCGGGCCCACGGAGGGGTGCTCCAGACGCACGAGGTGCCGGGTATGAGCGGCAGTGCGTACGTACTTGAAGTGCCGATCGTGGCGGTCGGCGAGGTTGCCACGGCAGGCGCGGTCGGGGGGGCCGGGGCGGTCGGGGCGGGTTCCTCGGCGGGTTCTACGGAGAGCGGCGGTTCGGGGACGGTCTCTACGGAGAGGGCCGGTTCGGCTGTGCCCGCGGCTGCGGGTGGCGTGGTCGCGGTGCCCGAGCAGGCGTCGCCCGCCACGGGCGGCGGGCGTCGACGGGCTCGGCGCCCCTCGGTGGACTCCTTCCTGGAGAGCGGCGTTCCGGCGGACCCTTCCGGCGGCACGGAGACGGGGACGGCCGCCGCGCCGACCGGCACGGGTCGGCGCAGGGGGCGGCGCGCGGCGGAGGCCGCCGCTGTCCCGGGAAGCCCGGACACCCTCGGCGGCGGCACGGTGGCGACCGAGCAGGGGGCGAGCCCTGCGGCCGGGCCGGCGAGCGGGCCCGGGGGCGGGCCCGCGGTCGGGCCCATGGGTGTTCCTGTGGGTGGTCCTGTGGGTGGTCCTGCGGGTGGGCCTGCGGGTGGGCCTGCGGGTGGGCCTGTGGGCGGTTCCGTGTCGGAGGCGTCGCAGGCTTCGGAGACGGCCGGTGGCGCGTCGGGGCTCCCCTCCGGTGGTACCTCGGGCGGTACCGGACGGCGGCGCGGGCGGCCGAGTGCCGCCGAGGGCGCCGTGCTGACGGCGGCCGAACACGCGGCCGGATCGGCGGCGTTGGGCCAGACCGTGCCGCCGCAGGGCGTGCCGGTCCCGGCGAGTGGAACCGGCCGTCGTGCACGGCGGGCCGGTGAGCAGCACGCGCTGCCCGCGCTGGCCTCGGGCCCTTCGGAGACTTCAGACGGCACACCGGGCACGGAACTCGCCGCGGTGGAGGCCGGTGGCGACGCCGCGCGGCCCACGGGCCGCCGGGCGCGGCGCGCGCTGGCCGCCGCCAAGGAGCGGGCCGCGGCGGAAGGGGCCAACAGCGGACGCGTCTTCGCGCTTCCCCCGGCCACGGCCGACCGTGACACGCCGGACCGCGACACGCCGGACCGCGACATGCCGGACCAGGAGATCGCGGCCCAGGGGGCCGTGGGTCCCGTAGGACCCGTAGGGCACGCAGTGGTGAATCAGGGTGCGGTCGCGGTGGGCCAAGGCGTCGTGGATCAGGGCGTCGGTGTGCCGGGGGCCTTGGGGCAGGACGTCGTGGGTCACACCCCCGCCGGGTCGGCTCCCGTAGGCCACGCCGTAGTGAATCAAGCCGCTGTGAGCCGGGGCTTCGGCGCGGGCGCGCCCGTGCCCGGGTACCCGGGCGTCCAGGGTGACACCGGGCAGCACGCCGCGGCCCCGCACGGCCCTGGCGACGACCACACCCCGCCGCAGCCGCACCCCGCGCACGCTCCGACGGGCCCCGCGCAGGCTCCGACGGGCCGCCGCCGCTCCCGGCGGCCGGTCACCGCGGACCCTGCGGCTCCGCAGAGCCCGCTGACTCCGCAGAGCCCGGTGGCTCCCACTGAGGGCCCGACGGCTGGCCCGGCTGGCCCGACCGCACCGGGCGCCCGGGTGGCCCCGCAGCCCCCAGGCGTACCGACCGCCCCCGGCGCCCCGACCGCACCGACCGCACCGACCGCACCGGGTCAGGGAACGCTCCCGCCCGGCGCCCAGCAGGGCCGTCGCGCCGCCGAGGCCGGGCAGCCGCTGCCCGCGCCGCGGCCGTGGCCGGACGGCACCACCCCCGCCGACGGCGTGCCCGCGCAGGGCAACGCGCACTCGGCGGGCGCCCCCGCACAGGGCGCTCCGACGCCCGCCCGCGGCGCGGCGCTCCCGCCCGAGCGCGGCACGCAGGCGTCGCGCGCGGCGCAGCCGCTGCCCGCCGAGGCCCCCGGTGACCCGAACTCGACGCAGGGGCGCGCGTTCAGCGTGCGTACGCTCGGCCAGGGCGTCCCGTTCGGCCAGCAGGTCTCCGAGCAGCAGGGCCGCCAGGCCGCCGCGCCCTCGCCCGACCAGGGCGGTCGTCCGACGGGCAACGTCCGGCCCCCGCGGTCCCCGATGCCGCCCCAGGGCGCGCAGCCACCGTCGGCCACGCTCCCCCAGGAAGGCACGCCCGAGCCGCAGCAGGGCCAGGCCGCCGCCCCGCAGTCGCAGACCCTCGGCGGCTCCGGACGTCGGCGCAGGCTGGGCACGCCTCCGGCACCCACGGCCGAGGAGCGCCCCGAGGCCTCAGGGCGCCCGCACCCGCAGGCCCCGCCCCCGGCGCACCCCCAGTCGCGTATCGCGGCGGCCACCGAGGGCGCCGGACGTTCGTACGCGATCGGCGCCCCGGACGAGAACGCGGCCGAGGGACCCGAGCCGCTGGACGGCCCCGGTGGCGCGGTCGAGGTCGACAACCGGCCCCAGCCCCGGCCGATGGACGACGAGCTGCCGCCCGAGCCGCTCGACAACCCGCGCCGCCTCCTGGTGTGGCCCGCGCCCGACGTCACCACGCAGCAGGCGCTCAGCGAACGCGGCTACCGTCCCGTGATCGTGCACTCGCGCGAGGAGGTCGACGCCCAGATCGCGGCGTTCCCCGCGGCCCTCTTCGTGGACCCGCTGACCGGACCGATCACGCGCACGGCGCTTCAATCGCTGCGGCAGGCCGCCGTGGCGGCCGAGGTGCCCGTGCTCGTGACGGCGGGACTCGGCCAGGCGACGCGCGAGGCGGCGTACGGCGCCGACCCCGCCGTCCTGCTGAAGGCGCTCGCGCCGCGCGACAGCGAGCAGCATCCGCCGCGCGTCCTGCTCATCGAGGAGCACGAGGAGATCGCGCTCGCCCTGACCGCGACGCTGGAGCGGCGGGGCATGCAGGTCGCGCGGGCCGAGAGCGACGCGGACGCGGTGACGCTCGCGGCGCAGATGCGGCCGAACCTCGTGGTGATGGACCTGCTCCAGGTGCGCCGCCGCCGGGCCGGAATCATCGACTGGCTGCGCGCGAACGGGCAGTTGAACCGCACTCCGCTGGTCGTCTACACCGCCGCCGTCGACGAGACGGAACTGCCGCGCCTCGCGGCGGGCGAGACGGTGCTGTTCCTCGCGGAGCGCTCCACGAGCAACGAGGTGCAGAGCCGCATCGTGGATCTGCTGGCGAAGATCGGCACCAACTGACGTACCTCGGCAGGCCTACGTCCGTGGATCGGGGTCGGTGAGGCGGCGGACGGCCGCCTTCACCGAGGCCCTGAGCTGTTCCTTGTCGGCGTCCTCGTCGCCGACGAGGATCCGCCGCATCTGCGGCACGGCCGTGGACCAGCCGGCCAGCGCGACCACCATGAAGAGCAGGTGGGGTGCGGGGATCTCGTCGCTGATCACACCGCGGGCCTGCGCGTCGGCGAGTACGGCGACCTTGCGGTCGTAGTGGTCCCGGCGCTCGCGCTCGTCGGGCAGGTCCTCCGTGCCGTACTCGATGCCCTCCCAGAAGAGCAGGCGCAGCAGTTCGGGGTGGGCGGCGTGGTAGTCGATCAGCCGGTCCATCCAGCCGTCCATGTCGTCCGCGTCGACGGGGTGGGAGACGGCCATCTCCAGCATCCGCTTCTCCAGGACCTGGGTGAACAACTCCGCCTTGTTGCCGAAATAGGCGTAGATGAGCTGCTTGTTGGCCTTGGCCTGGCTCGCGATGCGGTCGATGCGGGCGCCCGCGATGCCGTACCGCGCGAACTCGGCGACCGCCGCCTCGAAAATCCGCGCCTTGGTGGCCTCGGGGTCTCTGACTGCCATGGGGACAGAGTAGGTGAACCCGTTCGGGTAACCAACCGGTTGGTTGCTTGACAGGGCGGTTGCGACGAGCGCAGACTTTTTCCAACCAACTAGTTGGTTGCCGCGTTTTCGCGTTCCGTTGTTCTGCCGTCCTGTCGTCCTGCCGTTCATTCGTTCTCGTACTTCTGTCGTCCAGAGGAGAGACCCGCATGGCCTCAGCCCCGCCACCCCAAGCGACCTCGACCGCCTCCGCGGGCCCGGGCGCCACGGTCCGGGCACCGCGGCGGCCATCCGCGCCCGCGCTGCCCCCGCTCCCCCCGCTCCCTGTCCCGCACGGCCTCTTCCTCGTCCTCATCGCGGTCTGTACGGCCGTGACGGCCGCCAATATCTACGTCGCCGCGCCCCTGCTCCCGCTGATAGCCCGCGACTTCGGCTCGACGCCGTCGGCCGTCGCGTGGATCGCCTCGGTCGCCCAGTTCGGGTACGCGGCGGGGCTGTTGTTCTTCGCCCCGCTCGGGGACAGCGTGAACCGCCGCAGACTCGTCGCGGTGCTCTCCGTGGTCACGGCGGGAGCGCTCGCTCTGGGCGCGGCCGCCTCGGGTGCCACCGCGCTGGCCGCCGCCGTCCTGGTGGCGTCCGCCGCGACAGTCGTCCCGCAGCTGCTCGTGCCGCTGGTCGCCGAACGGGCGCCCGCGCACCGCAGGGCCAGTCATGTCGCGGCCCTCATCGCCGGGCTCTTCACGGGCATCGTCGCGGCCCGCGTGCTCGGCGGGCTCGTCGGCCAGGCCCTCGGCTGGCGTTACGTCTTCCTGGGCGCCGCCGCGCTCACCGCCCTGCTCGGCCTGGCCTCGGCCGCCGTACTGCCCGCCGAGAACCGCAAGCGGACAGGGCCGCTCTTCGCGGGCCTCGCGCGACTTCCCGGCGTGGTGCGCGGTTCCGCCGAGTTGCGCCGCGCGTGCATACGCCAGGCCGGGATGTACGGCGCGTGGAGCGCGCTGTGGACCTCGCTCGCCCTGCTCCTCACCGGCCGGGGCGGCGACGGCTATGGGATGACGACCGCGACGGCGGGCCTGTTCGGGCTCTTCGGCCTCGCCGCGAGCCTCGTCGCGCCGCTCGCGGGCGGCCTCGTGGACCGCTTCGGCGCCGCGAAGGTCGTCGCGTACGGCTACGGCCTCGCGGCGGTGTCGGTGCCGCTGTTCTGGCTGGGCGGCGAGGCTCTGTGGGCCCTGTGCGCGGCGGCGGCCGCCATCCATATGGCACTGGTGGCCAACCACGTCGCCAACCAGACCCTGGCGCTGACGACCACCAGGACCCCGGCGGTCGCCAACACCGCCTATGTGGTGGCCGGTTTCGCGGGTGGTGCGCTGGCCTCCGCGCTCGCGGGCGGCGCGTTCACCCACTGGGGCTGGACGGGCGTGTGCGCGGTCGCCGCCCTGTGGCTGGCGCTCGGGTGGGCGACGACCGCGATACCGGCCCGGTACCGGCAGGTCAGAGCCGCGTGACGACCAGCTCGCCGTCGGCGTACTGCCTGCGCAGGACCTTCTTGTCGAACTTGCCGACGCTGGTCTTCGGCACCGCGGGGATGATCGCCCAGCGCTCGGGCAGCTGCCACTTGGCGATGCTGTCCGCGAGGAAGTCGCGCAGGGTCACGTAGTCGGCGGTCGCGTTCTCCTTCAACACGACCGTGGCGAGCGGGCGTTCGCCCCACTTCTCGTCGGGGACGGCGACGACCGCGGCCTCGGCGACGTCCGGGTGGGCCATCAGGGCGTTCTCCAGCTCGACCGACGAGATCCACTCGCCGCCCGACTTGATGACGTCCTTCGCCCGGTCGGTGAGGGTCAGGAAGCCGTCGGGGCTGATCACACCGACATCGCCGGTCTTCAGCCAGCCGTCCTCGCTGAACTTGTCCTCGGGCCTGAGGGTCTCGCCGCCCGCGCCGCCGTAGTAGGCGCCCGCGATCCAGGGTCCGCGCACCTCCAGCTCACCGGCGGACTCACCGTCCCAGGGCAGGTGTTCACCGCCGGGGCCGACCAGCCGGGCCTCGACGGCGGCCGGGAAGCGGCCCTGCGTGAGCCGGTAGCCGAACTCCTCGTCGGTGCCGATCGCGTGGGCCGGCGGGCGGGCGACCGTGCCCAGCGGGGACGTCTCCGTCATGCCCCAGGCGTGGCAGACCCGCATGCCGAGGCGGTCGAACGCCTCCATCAGGGACGGCGGACACGCCGAACCGCCGATGGTGACCTGCCTGAGCGAGCTGACGTCACGCGGCTTCGCGGTGAGTTCGGCGAGCAGGCCCTGCCAGATGGTGGGGACGGCGGCCGCGTGAGTGGGCCGCTCCGCCTCGATCATCTCGGCGAGCGGGCCGGGCTGGAGAAAGCGGTCCGGCATCAGCATGTTCACGCCGGTCATCAGGGCAGCATGCGGCAAACCCCACGCATTTACATGAAATTGGGGCACAACAACCAAGGAGGTGTCCGCGTCGCTCAGGCCCATCGACTGGGCCATGTTGACCTGCATGGAGTGCAGATAGATGGAGCGGTGGGAGTAGGTGACGCCCTTGGGGTCACCGGTGGTGCCGGAGGTGTAGCACATGGCGGCAGCGGCGCGCTCGTCCAGCTCGGGCCAGTCGTAGGAGGTGGGCTTACCGGCGAGCAGTTCCTCGTACTCATGCACCCGCGCCCGCGCGTCCGCCAGGAGGGAGCGGTCGCCGGGGCCCGAGACCACGATGTGCTCGACGGTCGCCATGTGGGGGAGCAGCGGTGCGAGGAGGCCGAGGAGGGAGCCGTTGACGATGATGACGCGGTCGGCGGCGTGGTTGACGATCCACGTCAGCTGGTCGGCGGGCAGCCGCAGATTGAGGGTGTGGAGGATGGCGCCCATGCAGGGCACGGCGTAATAAGCCTCGACGTGCTCCGAGTTATTCCACATAAAGGTGGCAATTCGGTCATCGTTCGAGACACCGCAGTCCTCGCGCAGGGCGTGGGCGAGCTGCGCGGCGCGCTCACCGATCTCACGGAAGCTGCGGCGCTGCGGGGCACCCTCTCCGGTCCAGGTGATGACCTGGGACGTGCCGTACACGGTCGAGCCGTGCCGGAGGATCCGGGTGACAGTCAGCGGTACGTCCTGCATCGTGCTCAGCACGGCGTCCTCCTGGGGCGACATCGCCTACGCGGCGGTAAGGGGTGCGCTGATTCTGCGCGCATACCGCGCGGTATGTCACTACTCCAGGAGATGATCGATCATCGGACGGGCGTCAGCTCCGGGTCCTCGCGGAGTTTGCCGAGCGCCCGCGACACCGCGCTCTTCACCGTGCCGACCGAGACCCCGAGCACCTCGGCGGTCTGGACCTCGCTGAGATCCTCGTAGTACCTGAGGACGACCATCGCCCGCTGCCGGTCCGGCAGCTTCATGATCGCGCGCCACATCGCGTCGCGGAGCACCTGATGCTCGGCCGGGTCCCCGGCCGGCGTCACCTCCGGTTCCGGCAGCTCGTCGCAGGCGAACTCGTCGACCTTGCGCTTGCGCCACTGCGACGTACGCGTGTTCAGCAGGGCGCGGCGCACATAGCCGTCGAGCGCGCGATGGTCCTCGATCCGGTCCCACGCGACGTACGTCTTGGTCAGCGCGGTCTGCAACAGATCCTCGGCATCGCTCGGATTCGCGGTCAGCGAGCGGGCGGTGCGCAGCAGTACGGGCTGGCGTGCCCGTACGTAGGACGCGAACGACGGGTACGCGAAGGGCCCCGTGCCCCGCGTCGGACCCGTGCCCCGCGTCGCGGCCTTCGATGCGCTGGTGCACACGGACACCATGGATGCGGTCATGGCTCCACGCTAGGAGCACCCCCTACTTGCGCGGATCGGCCCCAAGTCCCGAAGCCGTGTCCGCCTCAGGTTGTACGAGGGGTGCCGGCCCCACCTCCTACAGGTGGAGGAGGCGGAGCGCACCCCCGAGTGGTCATCCCTGAGAACCGCCTCGGCGCACGGCCCCCGGTGGCCGGATTCCGCTAGCCGATGCGTGCCACGGGGGCGTGCATCAGATTGCGGTCGATCACCATCGTGCGTCCGCCGTGCCGCTCCTTCACATTCCCCGCGTACTGGTGGATGCGGCGTCCCGGGCTCCACGCGTCCTGCCGCAGTGAGGGCTCGCGGTACAGGTGCGGCGGGGTGTTCCAGCGCGCGAACCACATCACCGCCGGAAGGTCCCGCACGCCCGCCCGCCTGGCCAGCTCCATGTGCCGCACACCGGAGTCGGCGCTGCTGTAGAAGCCGGGGACGTAGCCGAGTCTGCGTACCTCGCGGTCCCAGGCCCGTACGAAGGACAGCGTGGTGTGGGCGCACGCCTTCTTCCGGTGGGCGTACGCCTCCATGTCCAGATAGAGCGGGCTGCCCGTCCGGATACCCATGGACTCGGCCCTGCGGACCGCGTCGCGTGCCTCCCGCGTCCCCTGGCCCCAGGGGTACCGCCCGATACGCACACCCTTCTTGTTCTTCGCGATGACGCAGGGCGACTGCGACCCCACGTACACCGGCAGCACCCGCCACCCCATGCCGTCCACCGATCGCATCCAGCTCCGGCTCAGGTTCGGCTGTTTCTTGCAGGCCCGGCCGCGTCCTCCGTAGTAGACGCCCACGGCGCCGTACTGGGAGGCCTGCCAGCGGCGCATGGTGTCGGCGGACGGCGCGATGCAGGTGTCGAACGCCCGACCACGGAAGGCCGGCGCCCTGACCGCCAGATCGGCGGCCTCCGTGAAGGTCGCCGGGACACCGGGGACGCCACCGACTGCGGGGAGTCCGGGGACGGTCGCGAGGTCGGCGGGCGAGGGGTCGGCGGAGGCGGCCGCGGCACCCGGTGGGGACGCGGTCATATCGAGGGTCAGGACCGCCAGCGCGAGGACCAGTCCAATGATCAGCTTTTGGAGACGCATACGGCGAGTGAACGTCCCCGTGGCTCGTACCCGGCCGGGACACGCACCACGTTCATCCGTCCGACCCCAGAATCAACCCCGATGTGGGAACGCCCGTGCCCGCCGTCACCAGAGTGTGGGTGACGCCCGGTATGCGGTTCACCGAGGTGCCCCGTATCTGTCGGACGGCCTCCGCCACGCCGTTCATCCCGTGCAGATACGCCTCCCCGAGCTGTCCGCCGTGGGTGTTCAGGGGCAGCCGCTCCTCGGCGACGAACCCCGCGGCCTCGCCCGGCCCGCAGAACCCGAACTCCTCCAGCTGCATCAGCACGAACGGCGTGAAGTGGTCGTAGAGGATGCCGACGTCGATATCGGCCGGTGCCAGCCCCGACGTGCGCCACAGCTGCCGGGCCACGACGTTCATCTCGGGCAGCCCGCTCAGATCGTCGCGGTAGAAGCTGGTCATCTGCTCCTGCGCCTGCCCCGCCCCCTGGGCCGCCGCCGTGATCACGGCGGGGGGACGCGGGAGGTCGCGGGCGCGCTCCCGGCTCGTGACGACCACGGCCTGCCCGCCGTCCGTCTCCTGACAACAGTCCAGGAGCCTCAGCGGTTCGACGATCCAGCGCGAGGCCGCGTGGTCCGCGAGCGTGATCGGCTTGCCGTGGAAGTACGCCGCGGGATTGGTGGCCGCGTACTTCCGGTCCGTCACGGCCACATGACCGAAGGCCTCCGGTGTCAGCCCGTACGCGTGGAGGTAGCGCCGGGCCGCCATCGCCACCCAGGAGGCGGGGGTCAGGAGGCCGAACGGCAGGGCCCAGCCGAGCGCCGCGCCCTCCGCGGACGGTTCGCGCCGCTGCACGCCGGAGCCGAATCTGCGGCCCGAACGTTCGTTGAAGGCGCGGTAGCAGACGACGACCTCGGCCACTCCGCTCGCCACCGCGAGGGCCGCCTGCTGGACGGTGGCGCAGGCCGCTCCGCCGCCGTAGTGGACGCGGGAGAAGAAGGACAGTTCGCCGATGCCGGCCGCCTGGGCGACCGTGATCTCCGGGTTGGTGTCCATGGTGAAGGTGACCATGCCGTCGACATCGGCGGGGGTGAGCCCGGCGTCCTCCAGCGCCGCCCGCACCGCCTCCACCGCCAGCTTCAGCTCACTGCGCCCGGAGTCCTTGGAGAACTCCGTCGCCCCGATCCCGACGATCGCGGCCTTCCCGCCGAGGACGTCGCGCGTACGAACGCTCATGCGAGGCCCCCCGCGGGCACGGTCACGGTCACGGTGCCCGTGACGTGCCTGCCGATGCCGTTGGCCCCGATGACCTTGACGGTGACCGTCTCGCCGCCGGGGGACGCGCCGACCTCTTCGACCGTGCCGGTCAGCACCATGGTGTCCCCGGGGTAGTTGGGCGCGCCGAGCCGTATGGCCATCTTGCGCAGGACCGCCGCGGGGCCGAAGTGGTCGGTGATGTACCGGCCGACGAGGCCGTTGGTCGTCAGGATGTTCATGAAGATGTCGGGGGAGCCCTTGGCCGCGGCCAGCTCCGCGTCGTGGTGGACGTCCTGGTAGTCGCGGGAGGCGATGGCACCGGCGACGATCAGGGTGCGGGTGATCGGGATCTCCAGCGCCGGCAGTTCCTCACCCGGCCTCATGCCCGCGCCCCCCGCGTGCTCTCCCCGGTCCCGTCATCCAGCGCCCTGAACAGCGGCAGCTCCAACTCCTCGTCCACCCGCCGGAACACGAGCCGCACCGGCATCCCGATCCGCGCCTTGTCGTACGGCACCCCGATGACGTTGCTGACGATCCGCACCCCCTCCGCCAGCTCGACGAGCCCCACCGCGTAGGGAGGGTCGAAGGCCGGGAAGGGCGGGTGGTGGATCACGACGTACGAATAGACCGTGCCCTCCCCGCTCGCCTCGACCGTGTCCCACTCGGGCGAACCGCAGGCGTTGCAGCCGGGCAGCCAGGGGAAGCGGAGTTCGCCACAGCCGACGCAGCGCTGGATCAGCAGCCGCGCGTCCTTCGCGGGCGCGTCCTTCGCGGGCGCGTCCTTCGCGGGCGCGTCCTTCGCGGGCGCGTCCTTCGCGGGCGCGTCCTTCGCGGGCGCGTACTTGAGGATCCGGAAGCGGTGCGTCCCGGCCGGTTCGCCGTCCGCCCTGACGTCCATCCGCGTAGTGATGAAGTGGCCCGTGCCGAGCTTGGTGGTCTTGCGCTCCGACACCGACTCGATCACCGCGTCGAAGGTGATCGAGTCGCCGGGGCGCAGCGCCCGCGCGTACTCCTGCTCGCAGTCGGTGGCGACCACCGCGGTGTATCCCGCGCCGTCGAGCAGCGCGAACAGAGCGTCGTACGCCTCGGAGCGCCCCTCGTGCCCGGAGAGGCCGCCCATCGTCCAGGCCTGCAACATCGTGGGCGGAGCGATGGGGTCCGCGCCCGCGTACGCGGGGTTGGTGTCGCCCATCGCCTCGCACCAGTGCCTGATCATGGGTTCGTTGACCGGGTCCTTGCCGCGCCCAGCCTCCGCCGCCACCAGCCCCTCGAACGCCTTCAACTCCGCGTACGGGATGTCTCGTACGGCACCCGCACGGCCCTCGGGGCCGCTCCCGCTCCCCCCACCACCCGCCGCACGGCTCACCCCGCCGCCCCCTCCGCCCTCGCACCTGAAAGACTTTCTGACTGTCCGTCAGAAAGCGGGCCGGTGTCAAGAGATGGCATGGACCGCACCTGCGACCGACGAAGCGGCCCCCTCCCCCCTCCCCCGGACACGACTGTGCGGCGACGCCGAAGCGCCGCCGCACAGGACCCCGTCACACCCCACTCACGAACCCCGCGGAGCCGTCCCGAGCGGCTCCAGGGGTTCTCGGCTCACCAGAGTTCGGTGAAGTTCACCGCGATGTTCTCGTTGGACTGGTCGAGCGCCGTGAACGCCGAGCCGTTCACCTGAGCGGTGTTGTTCTGGTTCGAGGCACCGCTGCCGACGGCCTGCTGCTGGGTAGTGGTCGAGTTGCCGTGGTTGTTGCCGCCGACACCGCTGCCGTTCACGGTCGCCACTCCCGCGTTCGATCCGTTGTTCGCGAAGGCGCCGTTGTCGGCCATCGCCACACCTGAGAAGAGCGCGGCGGCCAGCGGCAGGGCCGCGGCGGCAGCGATGACGCGAGCGGTGCGAGTGCTTGCCATGTCTATTCCTCCAGAACGGGAGGTACGCGCCGGCGATGAGCCGGAGGTACCAGGAAAAACGGTTTGTCCCAGGGCGGTTGGCCGACCGCTCCCGGGTGCTGCACGACGTCGCGGCCTCAGAGTTGCCCACCGAATCCCCGGCGAACCACCCCGGAAGCCCCGATTCCCTCGCAAGCGTGAGGACATATCGATAAACATTCCTCGCCCCGCGAACACCCGGATCAGCCTCACGCGACGCACTGCCGCCACGTCCCTCGCCGGGGGCGAACCCGGCCGCCACCGGCGGCGAAGCGTTTCGGCCGACGGTCAGCGACATCCTTAAGAAGGGGGCGCTTTTTCTCTTCAGGCCCTCTCCGATCACCCCATTCGGGACTCGACCCCTCTTCCCTTCTTCGAACGTGTGTACGAACATGAAGGCATGGCCACCATCGACCGCCATGCCTCCACCCTCGCGCTCGCCCACGCCCTGTCCGCCGCCGAGCGGGGCCTCGCGGTGATCCCGCTCGCCCGCACCAAGCTGCCCGCCCTGCGTTCCCCCCATCACGACGACCCCGGCACGGCGGCGCCCTGCCACGGCGCGTGCGGCCGCCTCGGCCACGGGGTGTACGACGCGTCGACCGACCCGCGCCGCATCCGCGAACTCTTCGCCGCCGCTCCCTGGGCCACCGGTTACGGCATCGCCTGCGGGCTGCCCCCGCACCACCTGATCGGCGTCGACCTGGACACCAAGTCCGGCGCGGACGCCTCCGCGGCCCTGCGCGAACTGGCGCTGCGCCACCTCTTCACGATCCCCGAGACCGTCGTCGTGACCACGCCCAGCGGCGGCCGGCACATCTGGCTGGCGGGCCCGCCCGACACCGTGGTCCCCAACTCGGCGGGCCGACTCGCCCCCGGCATCGACATCCGGGGCGCGGGCGGCTACCTCGTCGGCCCCGGCTCCCGCACCGAACACGGCGTCTACGGCACGGTCCCCGGCACCGCCCAGCTACCGCCCGCCCCCTGCCCGCCCGCGCTGCTGCGCCTGCTCACGCCCCCACCCCGCGCCCGCCACGCGGCGCCCTCGCAGACGGCGCCCGAACCGGCCCGACAGGGCCACGGCCTCGTACAGTTCGTCCTCGCGGCGCACGAGGGCCAGCGCAACACCCGCCTCTTCTGGGCAGCTTGCCGCGCCTACGAGAACGGCATCGGCGAGACCCTGGCCCCCCACCTCACGGACGCCGCCCTCCAAGTGGGCCTCACCCACCGCGAGGCCCACTCCACCATCGCCTCGGCGGCACGCCTCACGGGCCACGCGTAAGCACCTCAGGGCCCACAGCCCACAGCCCTTGCTCCCCCGGTCCGTGCACTACCTGATCGCTCAGGAGAACAGGGAGCCCACGACTATCGCCCCGTAGTGCACGCATTGGTGCCACCGCTTGCAGTACCGCTTCGCCCGCCACAACGAACGCCGCGTGAACTGTTTCTCACACCAAACACACTTGCGAGTCGCCCTATCCCCCATGACCACGACCCTATCGGCCAACGCCGATGCCCCGAACAGGAGCCAGCCGACCGTGTTCCGTGGCGGAGCTTGCTCGCAGAGTCCGAAGCGGACTCGTCCCTGGCCGGCGTGCCGTACTCGCTGTGGCACGCGGGCGTCTACCTCTGGCTGAGGTCGCTCGGCGTGCGGGCCACAGCGTCGCGGTGATCTTCAGCTTCTACGCGAAGGCGATCCACCGCAGCCAACAACGCTCTGATCCAGACGGATTCAGCCAAGGTCACTGCCGCCACCTCGCTCGCCATGCCGAGTGAACCTTGGCATCGCAAGCTTCCCAGCCTTCTGGTATGCGCTCACATGCTTGTAAATGCGCCAACATCGGTGCCTTGAGGGTGATCTGAGGCGGAATCATGGCTTCCGTCACAGCTCGCCCGTTTGAGGCGTGATGAAGTCGATCTTGTCACCGAGGTCGGTTAACAACCCTTTCCCCCAAAAAAAGTTGGGTTGCAAGCCATGCCCTCAAGCAAACACTGCATGTATTCAAAGGAGTACGGCGCGTGCAGAACAGCACTCAGCGACGCAGGCTCAGCACGGCAGTTGCCGGTCTTGTCGCCGTAGCAATTGTTGGCACGGGACTGTCTGGAGCGGCAGTTGCTGCCGACCGCGGCCACGAGGACGCGGCACGGCCCTCGATATCCACTGTCACCATGCAGGCTCCGGCCGGCGCCTCGCCCGCTGAGGCCGACCCCAGGCTGGCCGGGGTCAGTGATGAGGAAGGCGAAGCCGCGGTCAAGCGCGCTTTCGATCTCATCGGTTCGATCCCCGAGCCGCTGATCAAGAGAGTCGAAGCTGGCGACCAGGACGCACTCCGTGAGGTCAGCGACTTCCTGAACCAGAAGCAGCATGCCCAGGGCGCGGTAGTGGCGTTTGGTTGGTTCGGATGTGCGGCCGGGGTGGCGAAGTTCGCCGCCGAGAACGGAATCGGTATCGCCAAGGCATGGAAGCTCGTCAAGAATGGCAAGAAGGTGTGGAAAGCCGTCTGGTCGTTCATCAAGCACCGCACCTACCCGAAGGGCATTGACGAGGAAATCGTGAACCTCATCGTCAATTCCACGGGGCTCCCCGGCCTGGCCCACGCATGCATGTAGGCACCACAGGGAAGGGGACCGCCCGTGAAGCAGAACCTGGACTCAGCCGCGCAGGATTCGACTGACGACGAACTCGGCAACTTGGGCAGCGGTGTTCTCAGCACCCTTACGTTCCTGCTCATTGCGTACATCCCGGCCACCTTCATCGGCGAACTCTTCGGCAACCGCGGCATGCCCGCGTCGCCCTGGTTGATCGCTCCGGCCGTGGCGTTCGTAGTAGCCGTGATGATGGCGGTTCAGTCATATCTTGAGAACCGTTCGTGGTGGGAGCGGGTTGACGACGCATGGGGCGCGCTCTTGATCGGCGTGACCGTCGTGGCTCCGATCGTCGTCGCTGTGGTGTGGCCCATACCGATGTGGTCGGGACTGCCGCCACTGGTTCCCACGGTGCTGTCCTTCGTACCCCTCGTGTTCGCCTGGTGGTGCGTCAGGCAGTGGCATCGACATCTGGCGAAGCAACAGCGGCCCCAGTTTGGTCCGTTCAAGTCCGTCCCGCGGATCAACAAGCCGGATTCCGGAGAGCAGGACTAACAGGTCTGCCAGGAGCGAACCTCGTCCACAACCCAGGCGTCACCTCAACCCCCATCGGGGAAGGGGTGGCGCCTCTTCGCGCCGCCCGGAACCTGGCCGGCCCTGGTCAACGGCGTGACAGGGGCGGATCAAGATGAGACCACGACCATGTAGAAGGGGCGCCCCTGAACGGAGCGCCCCTTCTGACCAGCCAATACGCTGACCTGCTGCGGTGGGTGTGGGATTTGAACCCACGGTGACATCGCTGCCACGACGGTTTTCAAGACCGTAGAGCTTTCACCCCATGCGCCCAGGTCAGAGGCCATATAAGCCGCGCGCGCGGGCCCGCTGGCCCGCGTGTGGCCCATACGCTGCGAAAACGCGGGTACCACAGGCTCGCTCGGGTGGTGTGTCACCCTGACAATGTGGCGTTGACGGACACGCTTCAGCGTCTCCCGTATGGCGGTACGGGATGCCCTCGCCCAGCTCCAGGGGCGTGGGCTCCTGGAGTCCCAGGCGGGCGCTCCGCGAGTGGTCGAGTGCTCTACCTGCGGCGGAGCGGGGAGGTCGCGGCCGGCATTCCGTCGTCATTTGTCGTCTGTGGCCGTCGCTGGTGGTCCTCTACCGGCCCACAACCGGCCCCGAGGCGGGGCCGCATCCCTCTGCCGACCACCGCCCCGCTACGGCCCATTCGCTGCGAAGGGGCCGTCATTCAATAGATCCACGATGCCCTGCTTCGACCAGTGTCCAGACGCGCCGGGGCAGGCTGCGACATACGAAGCGACCGCTTCCAGGTCCCACGCGTCGGCCGACAGGAGTCCTGAAGCCAGAAAGCGTACATAGGCAGGAGACGGTGGTACCCATTGGACCTCGTCCATGTCCCAGGGGGCCGTGAAGGTCAGAACGGGCGTGCGGTCAACTTGGCCAGCGCACACCAGCGTTTCGTACCGGCCGTCTCCCAGGACATCACGTCCTCGCGTGAGCGCGTTCGTTAGGTCCAGGTCGGCCCCCGGCTCCCGGTACATCTCTTGAGCGGCGATATCGGCGAACTGCTCAGCAGTCACCAGGTGGGCCCTGGCCAAGACGCGCCCGCTCGCGCCGGGATCGTAGAAGGCCCTCCCACCTCCCCATACGGGTGACTCGGTCGCAAAGTAGAGCGCTCCGGTCAGTTCCACGGGGATGGACTGAGCGGGCATGGCGGGGTTGCGGCACCCCGGATAGTGCTTCGCTGCACCCGCGGGCCGACCGCCTTGGATATAGGCGGCGAGCCGATCTAGATGCATGTTCGAGCCGTAGGACGTGTACCAAACCCGCTCAGGGTGCCGATCACTCGGCAGCGTCGAGTCGATAC
Source organism: Streptomyces sp. NRRL S-920 (assembly GCF_000717945.1). Lineage (NCBI taxonomy): Bacteria > Bacillati > Actinomycetota > Actinomycetes > Kitasatosporales > Streptomycetaceae > Streptomyces > Streptomyces sp. NRRL S-920. The sequence goes on along the minus strand of NZ_JODF01000010.1, from coordinate 129,727 downwards.
TCCGCAGGGCCTTCAAGCTGACTCTCTCCTGTGTGGCGCGCTCACTCTGCCGAAACGTCGTAGCTGATGACATGGCGGTCTCCTGGGAGGATGGTGACCATGACCCGGAGGGGCTTGTCGTTCTCGTCGTAACCCGTGCGCATATGCACAGCGACGGGCGTAGCCGAGGGCAGAGACAACTTCTCGATCTCGGCTCGCGTCGGCATCCGTACTGTGATCTCGTCTCGATAGCGGGCTTGAACAAGGCCGACGCTGGCGAGTACCCCACCGGGCGCGGACACATCTTCCGGCAGCATGAGAGGCGTGCCGCGGACCAGTTCCTCTGGGAAGTAGGAGTCAGCCAGCGCGTACGGATCCTGGTCCACTATGCGCACTCGCTCCCGAACCACGGTCAGTGCCGTCTCAGGGTCCAGCTCCAACCGTTCAGCGATCTCAGCGGACGGGCGGCGGATGGAGACCCGAACTTCCTGCCGGGGTTCACGACCACTTTCGGCCACGATGCTGGCCCATTGGTCACCTTGCTCGTCTGACTTGTGACGAGCCCGGGACTCCAGAACGGACCAGTCCCAGACTGCTGGTGTCAAGCGGCGGCGAACGAAGCTGCCCCGCCCCTGACCAGCAATGATTAGCCCCTCCTCCGTCAGGCGCCGCAGGGCTAGGCGGACCGTGTTGCGGCTCGCTTGGTAGCGATCTACCAGCTCGTACTCCGTCGGGAGTTGCTCACCGGCCTGTAGCTCACCCCGCTCGATCTGTCCTCGCAGGTCATCAGCGATTCGGTGGTACCTCGGGCGCTGCTCCCTCACGGTGCCTCCTGCCAGTTGGCCGACTTGTGCCAACAAGATACGCCGCTTCTCTTGACGGCCCCAACGCCGTGGTGCAATCTCATGGCATCGAGTTGTTGGTACAACACCACCAACACCGATGAGTCAGTCTTTATGCCGGGCTGAGTGACTGCGGTTTTGCCGTAAGCCTCTGAACTGGTGGTTCTTTGAAAACTCCATAGGTGGGCCCCGTCTCCCCGAGTCGAAAAGACGGACCGCGCGGCCACGGGTCGCGCACTCATCGCCCCCGCCTGGCCGAACCCGGGCCTACGCCTCGAACGCAGGCAGGGGCACGCACCACCGACCCGCTTCATCAACGGCGCGAGCCCCCGGTGCGCGAACACCGGGGGCTCTGTCAGGGCCGCTGCCACCTACTAGGGAGAGACACGACCCATGAACCACATCGTCACTGTTCAAGACGCTGTTACCGCCTTCGAGCCGTGGATGGAGCCCACGGCCGCTGAACTGGACGCGATCGAGCACGAGATGCCCGTCATTCTGGCGGACGTTGAGCTGCTGGACGCGCAGATCATCACGTTGGACCGCACGGCGAATGAGCTGGACGCACGGCGCCTGCGCCGGGCCCGCCGCAAGGCCCTCGCGGCCCGAATGATGCTCGCCAACACCAACACCGCCATCGGTGTCTCGGGGGTGGGCGCGTGAGTGCCATCGAGTCGAACCTGGCGGCCGCGCACGCTGAGGTGAAGGCGGAGATTGCCCGCACCGACACCAAGACCAGCCTGCTGCTCGCCTTCATCGGCGCGCTGCTCGCCGGTACCTGGACGGTCGCCAAGGACACGCCCCTTCCGCTGCCCGCCTACGTGGTCGGTGGCCTGGGGACGGCCCTGCTGATCGCTGCGGCCGGTCTGCTGCTGTCCTCGGTCCGCCCGAACCTGAGCGGCCGGCACGGTTTCCCGCTGTGGGCGACGCTGAGCGCCGAGGAGATCACCGCTCACCTCTCCGAGGACCGGCGGGCGCAGGACATCGCTGGACTGGCCCGCATCGCGGTGGCCAAGTTCACCGCCCTGAAGCGGGCGGTCGACCTGACCCGCGCGGGCGGGGCCCTGCTCATCGTCGCCGCGCTCATCGCGGTCGGAGGTGGGCTGGTATGAACGAGCAGCCTTGGTGCGGCCTGAACTGGGTTCTGTTCGTGGTCGGCTCGCTCTTGGCCATCGCCACTTCGATCGGCTCCCTGGTGTGGGACCTGCCGTGGCTTGCGGCACTGGCCTCTGTCGGCTTTGCCGCGCAGTTCCTCGGCTGGCGTCGCCATGCCCGCCGGACGGGCGGTGGGGCATGAGCGCGCTGCCGGAGGACTGGGACCGTGACAACCAGGGCAACCCCAAACGCCTCGCATCTTGGGGTTCGCGGCTGGACTGCGATCAGATCGCCTACCTGGCGGCCGTGCACGAAGCGGCGCACGTGCTGGTGGGTTGGCAGCATGGCATGCGGGTCCAGCGGGTGTGGAGCCGCGAAGTACCTGCCGAGACGGGCCGATCGTGGACCGGCTGCGTGACCTGGGATCTGAGCAACACCACAAATCTTGGGTTTGCCACGATGTGCGCGGCCGGTGAGCGGGCCTCTGCCCGCTACGTCAAGGAATTGGGCCTGTGGGAGCCCGAGGACGTCGACCTTGTCCGGGCAGACCATGACCGCCTGTCGGCCGTGGAGGGTTGCGGACAGTTCGGTTTCGTCGTCGCCGTGGACGGCCCCGTCCCGCACGGCGCTTTTGGCATGCGCTGGTCGCAGATCATTGAGCATGCCGATGTGGCCGTGGACGCTCTGTGGGCGGACATCACGACCCTCAGCGCCGTTCTCCTGGAACGCGAGGACATGACGGGTCAGGAGGTGGCCGACCTGTTCGGCCGCATCCTTCCGCCCATGGCAGTCGCAGAGCAGGGGGCGGAAGCATGAACCGCGTCGGCAAGACCCTGCTCGTGCTCGCTCTGGTCGCGGTCGTCGGTATGGCCTTCCGCGTCTCGTGGAACGCGTTGCGGGACATCGCGAACGCGGTCGGCGCGGACGCCACCGCGGCGACGCTGTACCCGTTCGTCGTCGACGGCCTGATGGCGCTCGCCCTGGTCGCCACCCTCGTCCTCGCCGGAAACAACCGGACCTTTGCCCTGCGGGTGCTGGGCACCTACACCGGCGCCTCGCTGATCCTCAACTACGTCCACGGCCTGGTTCCCGAGCTGCACGGCCGCACGGTCGACTGGGGACGGCTGGCCGACTGGGACCCCGCCAACTGGGCCCTCGTGCTGCTCGCCACGAGCCTGCCGGTCGGCTCGATCTACTTCGGGTCCGATCTGGTCGCCAAGGTGCTCCACCACCGCGCCCCGGTCGAGCAGTCGACCACACAGGCAAATACGGAGGAATCTACCGAGACCATCATGAAACGGTCTACGGCTGACCTGCCGGTATCGACCCCGGCGCCCGTGCCTGCGAACGTGGTGGCGCTGCCCCGGCCGGTGCCGGTCGGCTTCCTGAAGTCGACCCTCCCAACGAAGCCACTCCCCTCGATCGATCCGGCCCCGGCCGTGCCGATCGAGCAGCGCACGGCGGCGGCCGAGTCGACCCGACCGCGCCGCGCCACCGGCCGTGTCCCGGACGTGGCGAAGTCGACCCGCCCCAAGCGCACTCCGCAACAGTTGCTGGCCGAAGCACGGGCGGCCACGGCCGATTGGCCGGATGCGAAGGTGACCGGCGAAGGCATCCGCCGCGCCATCCATACCTCACCGGCCAACGCCCGGACACTGCGAGACACGATCCTCGCCGAACGCACCGCATCAGCGGCTGAGGCCGCCTGATGGCCGCGCTGCCGGTCTTCCGGTGGCGCCTGGCCCCGGACGGCTACGCCACTCGTCGCCAGCTCCGTGCGCGCGGTCTGCGCCCTGGCGGTCAGGGTGTGGCCGCGCAGCTCGAACGGCCGCGCCGCCGCCGGGGCCCGCTGGTCGCCTACCTCTACCGCGTCGAACTCGCCAAGCCGGTGCGACCGATGACCCAGGCTCGCTGGCGGGCGCTGGCCAAGGCCAACGCCGCCCGCCGCCGCTGCCCCGCCTGCCGCTGCGATGCCGGTTACGTCATCCCCACCTCGCTCGGCACGTGCGTGCCCTGCGCCTACCCCGAACCTTCCGAATCCGTGAGGAGTGCTTGCCATGGGTAAGCCCGACACGCGTCGACTCGATCGCGAGATCCAGCAGACGGCCCGCAAGCTGGCCGCCGTGCAGAACCGCGAGATGTGGCCGCTGGACGGCCGCGAACGCCGCGCCATCCTCTCCGCGGTCGCCAGCAGCTCCGTCAAGGTCGTGCGCCACAGGAGCACCACCCGTGACGAGAGCAGGGCAGACACCGCCTGGGGTGCTGCCGAGATGCGGCTGAACGCGGAGATCCTCGCCTTGCAGGCCGAGCGGCAGCGCATCGTCAACGAGAACGCCAAGGTCAAGGCCGCCAAGAAGTCCTCTGGCTGGTGGTGAGCGCATGGGTGATCGCGTTTGAGGTCCTCAAACGCGATCACTGTCCGTCCGCGTGATCACCGGCGAGGTCCTGAACCGCGATCACCTGCACTTGTCACACCGCGTCGGGACGGCCATTCCCTGGCCGGACTGCCGTCCCGACGCTCCACATCCCTTCCGCCCCGCGGGGGCAGTCAGGAGCCCTGCCAGCATGACGGAGAACGTCGTTCACCTCCATAAGGCCACCGACCCGCCCGCCGCCCCGTCGGTGACCACGCTGACCGTGGTCCCCGACGCGCCACCGGCGCCGCCCGTGCCGTTGTGGGTGCGCTCCGGGCACGCCGTGCGCCGTATCGCCACCGATGAGCGGACCCGTGAGGCGGGCCGGTTGGCCGTGCGTCACAGCATGTACGTCATCGGCGGGACCCGGATCGTGGCCCGCCGCACCTGGGACGGCCGCACCGGCTCCCGCTACGAACGCATGCTCCGCGCCGCCGAAGCGGCCGGCAACTACGAGGTTGCCGAGGAATGGGAGGAACGCCTCCAGCGCTTCCGCGACGCCCGCCACCGCCGCCGCATGGACCTGCTCCACTCCCCCGTCGACGCCGCCAAAAGCGCCGTGGTCGGCACCGGGATGGGCATCGGCACTCTGGTCGCGCTCGGTGTGGCGATGGCCATCAACAACGGCGACGTGAAGGACGTCATCACCCCGCTCTCCGCGGTCATCGACTTCATCGCCCTGCTGATGAGGATCGTGCAAGTCGTCTGGGGGCCCGCCCTCACCATCGGCCCCTTCCTCGCCCTGCTCGCCCTGTGGGGCGTGGGCCGCAAGCAGCAAGCGGCACCGAATTGGGCGCTGCCCGCCAGCGTCTGCTCCGGTGAGGGTGAGCCCATCACACCCTCGATCGTGGTCAAGGCCCTGCGCGACCTCGGGGTACCCGCACTGCGCAACGCCATCAAGGAGATGGGCGATGCCGGTGCTGCCATGCTCGGCCCGATCCGCATCGCCGGATGCGGCGTCGAGGTCGACGTCACCCTGCCCTCCGGGGTCTCCACGGTCGAAGTCCAGCAGCGGCGCCGCAAGCTCGCGGAGAACCTGACCCGCCATGAGCACGAGGTGTTCATCACCATCCCCCAGGCCGCCCGCACCGTGCGGCTGTGGGTCGCGGACTCGGGTGCGTTGGACGAGCCGATCGGCCCGTCCCCGCTGGTCACCGACGAGACGATGACCGCCGACTACGCCAAGGGCCGCGCTCCCTGGGGTCAGGACCTGCGCGGCGACGCGGCGGCGCTGAGCCTCTACCAGCGGCACCTGTTGGTGACGGGTCTGTCCAATCAGGGCAAGACCGCCGCGCTGCGGGCGCTGGCGCTGTGGCTGGCGCTGGACCGGTCGGTGCAGTTCTGGATCGCCGATCTGAAGGGTATCGGCGACTGGGCCATGTTCGACGGGATCGCCAGCGTGCTGATCGAGGGCCCCTCCGACGACCACGTCATCCAGGCCACCGAGATGGTTGAAGACGCGGTAGAGGAGATGAACCGCCGCATCGAGGCACGCCGCAACGATCCGACCATCGTGTTCTCTCCGCTCATCGTGACGGTGGATGAGGCGCAATTGGCGTTCATGTGCCCGGTCATCGGCGACGACAGGCGCCCCTACGGCGGGGCCAAGGCCACCTCCCGGTACTTCATGGCCGTCCGCAAAATCCACAACCAAGGCCGCGCGGTCGACGTGCTTATGTGGCAGGGCACCCAGGACCCCACCGACCAGAACCTCCCCAAGCTGGTCCGCGAGGGCGCCCACACCCGTGCCTCCCTCGTGCTGGGCACCGAGTCCCAAGCCCGCATGGCGCTGGGGGACAAGGCCGTGGACGGCGGCGCGGCCCCGCACCTGCTGCGGCAGGGCCTGGACAAGGGCACCCTCGTGGTCGCCTCCGACGGCATCGCGATCCCCGCCGGTCAGGCATCCATCACGGTGCGCACGCACTTCATCGACGACGAGGCGGCCGCCGAGATCGCCGCGCGGGCCAAGGCCCTGCGCGACGGCGTCACCACCCTGAAAGTCGTTGACCGCGGCGAGGAGCGCGACGCGCTTGCCGATGTCGCCGCGGTCCTTGGCGACGCGGCCAAGCTGCGCACCACCGAAGTGCTGAAGCGGCTGCATGCACTGGACTCCAAGGTCTACTGCAACCAGTGGACCAACGACCGGTTGAAGCGGCTGCTGGAGGAGCACGGCGAGGAGCCGAAGAAGTCCCACGGGGTCATGGTCGTCCACCGCGATCACGTCCTGCGGGCCCTCGCCAACCGCGACAACAACGGTTCCGCTTCCACCGCTGGATAGCGGGGAGCGACCACCGGCCGGTCCGGGGAGGCGGGGAGAACTCCCCAAACGCCTCCCCGGACCGCCTCCCCCACTCTGATCAGCGAAAACAACCTTTCGGGGAGGCGGGGAGGCGCGCAGGTCAGCGCCCCTGACACCCCCTCCACAGCGCCCCCGGAAGGGGGTGCATCTGCCTCCCCCACCACTGCCGTGAAGGGATTCCGTATGTACCCCGACACCACCCGCGAGACGGGCGCCACGGGCGCGGGTCTGAGCGAGGCGCAGGCCGAAACGGAGGCGCGGCGGATCATCGCCGACGCCTACCGCGACCCCTCCCCCGTCGCTCAGCCCGGACGCCCGCCGATGAGTCAGGGCGCCACCGACGCCAGCGTGCTCCTGCTCGCCGGTGGCACCACCACCGTCATGGTCGGCGGCACGGCGAGCGTGCTCATGTACGTCTCGCAATTCGCCGACCCCATCGTCTGCGGCCTCGTCTTCGGCGCCCCCACCGCCCTCCTGCTCGCCCTCGCCCGACTCGCCAAGCGCGCCAAGCCCGCCCCGGACATCCACCACCACTACCAAGGCCCCGTGCACCAGGACCGGCGCACCGTCCACAGCCGCACCACCGGCATGTGGGCCAAGACGAACAACGAGCAGTAACGCCAAGGGCGGCCCCCGTCTCGGCAAAGTCCGGGGCCGCCCTTGTCTCCAGTCCTCAACAGACTTGATGGAGGTCTCCAGCATGACGCAACACACCCTCGTTCGGCGAGACGGCCTAAGTGAGCACCTGCGCACCGCGCTCGACCTCGCGGCCTCACGCATCCCGGTCCTGCCGCTGCGAGCGGGCAAGGTGCCGTTCGCCAACTGCCGACGCTGCACGGACAACGCCTGTGGCGGGCGGCCCAACATGAAGACCCCTGGGCCATGCACCTGCCCTGCTCCCTGCCACGCATGGGCCGCTGCGACCACCGACCCGGACGTCATCACCTCCGGTGTCTGGCGCCGCGCATGGCTGCGCGCGGGCGCGGTCGCCTACCACCCGGGCGGGGCGGGGCTGACGGTCGTGGACCTGGACAACGATGACGCCATCACGTGGGCCCGCAAGAACCTGCCCGCCACACAGACCGTGCCCACCACACGCGGTGAGCACTGGCTCTACCTCGGCCGGATGCAGTCCGCCAACGGGGTCCGCCCCGGCGTGGACATCAAGTCCACCATGTCCTACGCCCGTTGGCTCGGGTTCGGCACCGGCACCATGGCGGCCCTGCCCGATGCCGTGCGCGAGCTGGCCGCGAGCAAGCCCGCGGCGGCCCGGCCCGTCCCGCACGCGGTCGCCGCGTCGGCACTGGCCGCGGGCGGGGAGTGCCCCCACCGCACGCCCGCCTACCTGGAACGCGGTATCGCCATGGCCGAGCAGCGCATCACCGAGGCCACCACCGGCGTGCACCACGCCGTCTACCGCACCTTCCTGGCGGTGCTCTCCACGCACGGCCGGTGCGGCTGCCTGACCGACGCCCACATCGGGCGGCTGTTCACCGCCGCGCAGGCCAAGGGCGAGTCCCCGCGGCACTGCGCCGACGCGTGGACCAACGCCCGCACCGCCTTGGGGCTGTGACATGGCCGAGGACGACAAGAACCCTGCCCGCGAGGTCATCACCGACTACGCGCAGTCCCACTTCCGGTACTTCCGTACCGCCGACGGGACCGTGTACGCGCAGAAGAACGGCCACCCCGTGGCCCGCCCCATCCGCTCGCAGGGCACCACCGGCAGCCACCGCCAGGAACTCATGGTCGGTCTCTACCGGGACGGCTGCGGCGTGTTCAACGGGAGTGCGCTCAAGGAGGCGTTGGACTTGATCGAAGCACTCGCACTGACCGAGGACGTACAGGCCGTGCACATCCGCGTCGCCCCCGGATTCGACGGGGCGACGTGGTTGGACCTGGGACGCGATGACGGGCAGTCCGTCCGCATCCACCCCACCGGGTGGGACATCACCGTCCCCGACCCGCGCGAGGTGTCGTGGCGGCGCACCCAGCTCACCGGGGAACTGCCGCTGCCCGCCAAGGACACCAACGGCAAGGGCCTCGATTTGTTGATGCGGTTGTGCAACTTCGCCACCGCTGAAACCGAATGCCTGGCCCTCGCCTGGCTGATCGGATGCCTCGGCCCGACCGTGCCCGTCCCCGCCCCGTTCCTCACCGGACCGCAGGGCGCCGGCAAATCCACTGCGGGCCGCATGCTCATGCGGATCGTCGAGGGCATGAGCGGGGACCTGCGCCGCGCCCCGAAGGACGAGGAGAACCTGCTCGCGGCAGTGGCGGCCGGTTGGGTCACCGCCCTGGACAATCTCTCCTACATGACGCCGGACCTGTCGGATGCGATGTGCTGCATCGTCACCGGGGCCGAGAACGTCAAGCGGGCCCTGTTCACCGACGGGGACGTGTTCCGCGTCGGCTACCGCCGCCCCCTGCTCATGACGGGCATCGATGTGGGCGTCATCCGGCCCGACCTCGCCGAACGGCTCCTGCCGCTGCGGCTGGTGCGGCCCCGGGTGCGGCGCACCGAGGCGGAGCTGTGGGCGGAGTACGCCGAAGTCCTGCCCGTCGTCCTGGGCTCGCTCCTGGACCTCACCGTCAAAGTCCGGGCTGCCGAGGCGGAGACGCCCACCGATCTGCGGATGGCGGACTTCGCGCACCTGTGCGCACAGCTCGACGCCGCCACCGGCCTCGGAGCGCTCCCCGCCTACCGGGCCAGCCTGGACGACCTGAACGACGACGTCATCGAGGGTGACCTGCTCGCGCAGACCGTCCTGAAGCACGCCGAGAGCATCGAGCCGGGCGCGGCGCAGCGGATGACTTCCACCGAGTGGCTGCACTGCCTCAGCGGCCTCTACAGCGGCGAGGACTTCCGCCCCCTGCCTAAAGGGTGGCCGACCACCGGAAAGGTGCTCTCCGACCGCCTCAAGCGCCTCCAGCCGACCCTGGCCGCCCGTGGCGTCCTCATCGACTCCGGGCGCACCAGCGAAGGCCGCTACCTCGAAATGACCCGCACGGCAGCCGCGGTGCCCCACGAGCAGCAGCGGGCCTTCTGACCCGCCGCGCGACTCGCTCGGACAAGCAAGAAGAGCAACCGTCGCCCCTGGGTGTGCTCCTCTTGCTGTTCGGCGGCCTGCCGCCGCTCAAAGGACGCGCCGCGAAGCGGCCCCTTCTTCACGCTCGAAGCGGCACCGCAGCACCACAACAGACACCACCCCCTCTTTGACCTAAGAGGGAAACGCTGCGTCATCTGCGTCATGCCAGCGCAAAAACGGCCCCCGAGCTGCGCATACAGCCATGACGCAGACGGCCGCCTCTGCGTCATCCCGCGTCATCTGCGTCATGGACCGCGTCACGCATGACGCAGCCCATGACGCGCCGATGACGCACCCCCACACCACTGCGTCACCCAAAACCGCAGGTCAGCGGCCCGAATGACGCTGATGACGCAATGACGCAGAAATCCGCACCTCGGACAGACTGCGCCCGCCCCCGTTCGGCCACCCACCTGAAGGTGCGGTGAAGCCTGGAAGCCAAAGACGAGGAGTCGAAACGATGGCTCGCCCGAAGATGCTGAAGCTCCCCGAAGTCCTCGAAGAGATCGCCATGAGCCGCGCCGCCTTCTACCGCATGCGCGCTCGCGGCCAGGCCCCGCGCCTCCGCAAGCTCCCCAACGGCCAGCTCCGAGTCAGCCGCGCCGACTTGGACCACTGGTGGGAGTCCTGCGAGCAGAACGCTGCCTGACCGCCACACGCGCCCATGCCCGCCCCCGGCCTCCGGGGGCGGGCATGGCTTCACCTGGAGAGACATGCTCACGTACGACGTCGTCTTTTGGTCCATCCGTAAGCGCTCTGGTCGGCCGAAGCCGTGGGAACTCCGGTGGCGGGTCGGGACCGAGGGGCATTCCAAGAGCTTTTTGCTAAAGCCCCAAGCTGACGGGCGCCTTTCTGAGCTGATGACGGCCCTGCGGGAAGGGCAGCAGTTCGACGTGGAAACGGGTTTGCCTGCCCGGGAGTTGGCTGCCCGCGCCATGCCCACATGGTTCGAGCACGCCAAGGATTACGCCGTCATGAAGTGGCCTGGCGCTGCGGCAAAGCACCGGGCAAGCATCGCGGAATCCCTCGCCGTCGTGACTCCGGTCTTCGTCAGCACGACCAAGGGACGCCCGGACCCCAGAGTTCTACGCGCCGCCCTCTACCGGTGGGCGTTCAGGGCAGCTCTGTCCGATGAGGGCGAGCACGTCGCACGCTTCGAGGCCAAGGACGCTCCTGAGGAGATCGAGCGCGCCCTGGACTGGGTCGCGAAGAACTCATTGAAGGTCGACGAGGCAGCTCAGCCCGAGCGCGTGCGCGCTGCCTTCGCGGCGCTCTCGAAGCTGCTCAACGGGAAACCGGCGGCGGAGAACACCTTCAAACGCAAGCGCATGGTCCTGAGCAACGCCTTTCGATACGCCGTCGAAGAGCGTGCCCTCCTGACCCGTCACCCGTTCCTTGCCGTCGACTGGTCTGCTCCCACTTCCTCGGACGAGGTGGACTTCCGCTATGTCCCGGGGCCCAAGCTCGCTCGCAAACTGCTCGATGCAGTTGCGCAACAAGGGGCGCGTGGACGGCACCTACTGGCGTTCTTCGGCAGCATCTACTACGTGGCCACGCGCCCCGGGGAGGCTGTGACGCTCCGGGAAAAGGACTTCGTCCTTCCTCCCGAAAGCGAGCCGGATGCCTGGGGTGAAGTCCTCGTCTCAGAGAGCCACCCGGAGGTGGGCTCAGGCTGGACGGACGCCGGGAAGTCGCACGACGAGCGCGGCCTCAAGCACCGCGCCCGCAATTCCGTTCGCTCGGTTCCGATGCCTCCGGTGTACGTGCGCATGATCCGGGACCACATCGAGGAGTTCGGCGTCGCTGATGATGGCCGCCTCTTCCGCGCCGCCCGCGCCGGGCGCGTGACCTCGAACGAGTACTGCGAGGTGTGGAGCAAGGCACGCGAGCAGGTCCTCAGCGCTGAAGAGGTCAAGGCAGGCATGGCCGATGTGCCGTACTGCCTGAGGCACGCGGCGGTCTCGTTCTGGATCAAGAGTGGCGTGGACCCGGTAGAGGTCGCCTACCGCGCCGGTCACAGCGTCGCCGTGCTCTACCGCTTCTACGCCAAGATCCTCAAGGGCGCTTCGGAGCACGCGAACCGGTTGATCCAGAAGGCGTTCGATGCGGAGGAGAGTGGGTGATCCTGGCCCGCAGATGGCCCACACGCACTGGTCAAAGGCGGTACACCCCCGACTCGGGGTGAGACAGGATGAACAGAGAGAGCGCGACCCCGACGGGATTCGCGCTCTCTGACCTGCTCGTTCTCTGACCTGGCGGTGGGTGTGGGATTTGAACCCACGGTGACATCGCTGCCACGACGGTTTTCAAGACCGTTCCCTTAGGCCGCTCGGGCAACCCACCCCGCGCCGGCCACCGGAAACCGGTACGGCGCGGGGACAAGACTAGCGGGTGGGGACGGCGGCGGAGCAGGGGATCAGCTGTCGCCCTTGCGCTGGCCCAGGGTTACGTCGACCGTGTGCTCCTCGCCGTCGCGCTCGTAGGTGATCTTGACGGTGTCGCCCGGCTTGTGGGTCCAGATCTGGCCGATCAGGGTGGGGCCGCTGTCGATCACCGTGTCGTCCAGCTTCGTGATGACGTCGCCGGGCTTGAGGCCCGCCTTGTCCGCGGGGCCGTTCGGAGTGACCGGTTCCGAACCGCCCACGCCCTCTCGGGAAATCGTCGCGCCGTCCGAGGAGTCCTGCTGGAGCGAGACCGAGGCGCCGATCACGGGGTAGACCGGCTTACCGGTCTTGATCAGCTGCTGCGCGACGTACTTCGCCTGGTTCACCGGGATCGCGAAGCCGAGGCCGATGGAGCCCGACTGGCCCGAACCGCCGAGGCCGCCGCTGTCGGCGGGCTTGATCGCGGAGTTGATGCCGATGACCGCGCCGCGCCCGTCCAGGAGCGGGCCACCGGAGTTGCCGGGGTTGATGGACGCGTCGGTCTGGAGGGCACTCATGTACGAACTCTTGCCGCTCTGCCCGCCGTCGCTGGAGGTCACCGGGCGGTTCTTGGCGCTGATGATGCCCGTCGTGACGGTGTTCGAGAGGCCGAAGGGGGCGCCGATCGCGATCGTCGAGTCACCGACGGCCACGCGGTCGGAGTTGCCGAGGGGGAGCGGCTTCAGGTCGCCCGGGGGGTTCTTGAGCTTCAGGACGGCCACGTCGTAGCCCTCGGCGCGGCCGATGACCTCGGCGGCGTACTTCTTGCCGTTGGAGAACGTCACCTGGAGCTTCCCGCCCTCGGCCGCCGACGCCACCACGTGGTTGTTGGTGAGGATGTGGCCCTGCTTGTCGTAGACGAAGCCGGTGCCCGTGCCGCCCTCGCCGCTGCCGCTCTGCGCCTCGATGGTGACCACGCTCGGCAGCGCGTCGTTCGCGATCTTGGCGACCGAGCCCGGCTCGCGCTTCAGATCGGCGGGCGTGTCGGCCGCGGAGACCGTGGTCGAGCCGGTGTCGTTGTCGTTCCGCTCGGCTGCCCAGTAGCCGACGCCGCCGCCGACGCCGCCCGCGATCAGGGCGGCCGCGAGCATCCCGGCGAGGAGACCACCGCGCCGGCGGCCGGGCTTCGGGTCCTGCGACTGGTACGAGGCGCCCCAGCCGGAGCCCGCGCCCCCACCGGAGGCGTACGACGGCACGGCGGGCGGCGGCGGAGGCGGCCACGCGCCGGATCCGGTGGCGGTGGCGGTGGTCGTAGTGGCAGTGGTGGCGGCATCAGGACCGGCGCCAGGACCGGCGCCCGTGCCCGGACCGACACCCGCACCGGCACCCGTACCGGCCGAAGCGTGCTGGGACGTGGCAGAAGGGACGGAGTGCGCGGCGTCGGCGGAAACAGCGGGAGCGTCCACCGGCACGGGAGGTGCGGACGGGGCCTTGGGTACCTCGTTGCCCTCGTTCTCGGTGCTCACAGCTCTTCTCCTCGGTCCATGCTGTCGTGGGTGGCGTTCTCGGTCACGGCCTGGCTGCGCCGACTGTGCATCTGTCCGCAGTCAGCTTTTCCCATCGGCTGTCAGGGCACCATAAGCCGAGCCTGTGCGTCCGGCGCTCTGGGACGCGACCCTCCGGCGAGCCTTCGGGTACCCCGTGATGGCACCATGACGCGGTGACCCTCGCACGACAGCACCAGATCCAGGTCGTCGCCCACCGCGGAGCCTCCGAGGACGCCCCCGAGCACACGCTGGCCGCCTACCAGAAGGCGGTCGACGACGGGGCCGACGCCCTCGAATGCGATGTGCGGCTCACCGCGGACGGCCACCTCGTCTGCGTCCACGACCGCCGCGTCAACCGCACCTCGAACGGCCGCGGAGCCGTCTCGGCCCTCGAACTGGCCGATCTGGCCGCCCTCGACTTCGGCTCCTGGAAGCGGCACCACAACGAAGCCGAGGAGGGGGAGGGCCCGGACTGGGAGGGCTCGGAGGGCTTGGAGGGCTCGGTCGGCTCACCGGGCTCGGGCCTCAGCGCGGACACCTCCGTGCTGACCCTGGAGCGGCTCCTCGAACTGGTCGCCGACAGCAACGCCTCGGGCCGCCAGGTACGGCTGGCCATCGAGACCAAGCACCCGACGCGCTGGGCGGGCCAGGTGGAGGAGCGTCTGCTCATGCTCCTCAAGCGCTTCGGTCTGGACGCGCCGCCCGCCGACGGGCCCTCCCCGGTGCGGGTCATGAGCTTCTCGGCGCGTTCGCTGCACCGCGTGCGGGCCGCGTCCCCGACGCTGCCGACCGTCTATCTGATGCAGTTCGTCCTGCCCCGCCACCGCGACGGGCGCCTCCCGGGGGGCGTGCGCATCGCGGGCCCCGCGCTGCGGATCGTACGCAACCACCCCGGCTACGTGGCCAAACTGAAACGCGCGGGGCACCAGGTGCACGTCTGGACCGTGAACGAACCCGAGGACGTCGAACTGTGCGCCGAACTCGGCGTCGACGCGATCATCACCAACCGCCCCAAGCAGGTGCTGACCCAACTGGACCAGCTGGGACTCCGGTAACTCCCGTTACAGGGAGTGCACCGGCGCGTTCGGTCCGTATTCGATCGTGACGAGTGCGTCACCGGAGGGGGATTGGCCGGTTTCCGGTCCAGTCCATTGGGGCATCCACACCGTGGCGTGGGGCGAAGGAGGTCTCGGGGGTGGCGTTGGTGGTGGCACGGGAGGTGCCCACGTCGTCGAGCATGGCCGTTCCCCATGGCCCTGCGGGCGTGGGGGAAGCAAGGCACCGGATGCGTGATCAGTTGCGCGTCGGCGGAGTGTCCGAGTCGGTCATCGACGATGCCGTACTGATCCTGTCCGAGTTGCTCAGCAATGCCTGCCGGCACGGCAGGCCGCTGGGGCGCGGGATGGTCGGCGACGGTGACGTGCGAGCGGCATGGCACGTCGACAAGACAGGGCGGCTGACGGTCGAGGTGACGGACGGCGGCGGCCCGACCCGCCCGACTCCGGCCACGCCGTCGGTGACGGCGCACGGCGGCCGCGGGCTCAACATCATCTCGGCGCTCGCCGACACCTGGGGCGTGCGCGACGACGTGCACGGCGAGGTCACGGTCTGGGTCGTCGTCCAAGCGGGGCACCGCCACGAGGATTTCGCTACGCGCGTCGCCGCCCCGTCGGCGGCCGCCCTGTCGGACCTCGCCTTCGCGGACCCCTTCGACGATATGGACTGACGACTCCGGCTGATGACATCGGTTGCCGACACCGGCTGACGGCCTCGGCTGACGGCCTTGACTGCCGACACCGGCTGCCGACACCGGCTGCCGAGACCGGCTGATGACATTGGCTGACGGCCTCGGCTGACCACAGGCTGACCACACCGGCTGACGTGCCTCAGCTGACGGCCTCGACTGACGACGTCGGCTGAGCACATCCGCTGGCCACCACATCGGCTGTCGGCCTCCGCTGACGACGTCAGCTGACCCTAGGCCGACACATCGCCTGACCACCCCATCGACCGACCACATCGGCTGTCGACTGAGGCGCGGCCCCGCCGCGGGCGGCACGCCACCACCCGGCGGGGAGAAGGCCGCCCGCCGCGGGCGGCACGGCGCCACCCCGCGAGGAGAAGGCCGCCGCATGTGAATCCCGGCGGCCCTGCCGCCAACGGCTAGGCTCGCGCCCGTACGCAAGTGAGCACGAGAGCCGCAGCCGGGAGACACCCAAGATGGCCAAGAAGCGCCCCCAGACCAAGGGCAAGCAGCAGCCGCAGCTCAAGGGCGGAGCCGACGAGAACTATCCGGCCGTCGGCGCCCGCGAACCCTGCCCCTGCGGCTCGGGCCGCCGCTACAAGGCCTGTCACGGCCGGGCCGCGTCGCACGCGGTGTCCGAGCTGGTGCAGCGCCCCTTCGAGGGGCTGCCCGGCGAGTGCGACTGGGTCGCGCTGCGCGAGCTGGTGCCCGCCGCCACCGTCGAGTTGACGCTCAAGGACGGCCTGCCCGAGGGCGTCCCCTCGGTCACGCTGGCGACCGTGCTGCCGATGGCGTGGCCCGCGCTGCGCCGCGACGACGGCTCGGTCCTGCTCGGCCTCCAGAACGACACCTCGTCCGGCGACATCAGCCGCGACCTGGCCGACACCCTGCGCCGCGCTCTGGAGGCCGAGCCCGGCACGCCGGTACAGGGCCGCCGCGCCCCCGCGGACGGGCCGCGCCTCCAGGACCTGCTCGCCCCCGAGGCGCCGTTCGAGCCGGAGGTGCACGCCGGCTTCGAGTTCTGGGTGCCGGACTCGGAGAACGCGACCCCGGAGGTCGCCGCCTCCCTGGAGCGGGCGAACGCCGCCGCCGTCCCGACCGTGAAGCTCACCGGCGTGGACGCCGCGTACTGGTGCGAGACCCCGGAGAAGAACCACCTGCGCTGGGTCATGCCGCACCCCGAGGAGCAGCTGCTCGACGCGCTGGCCCGGCTGCACGCGGCCGGCACGTCGAGTCTCGGCGAGGGCACCCGCCTCGTCGGCTCCTTCCGGGCCCACGGTGTGATCGTGCCGGTGTGGGACCTGCCGAGCGGTGTCGGCGCCGACGACGTCGAGAAGCCCGCGGCCGAGTTCGCCGAGCGGCTCGCGGCGGCGCTCGCCTCGGACGCCCCGCTGACCGCGGACGAGCGTCGGGCGCGCGGTGGCCTCACCAACCGCCAGGTCACGCTCAGCTGAGGCGATCGGGCCACGAACGGCTGACCCACCAGTCAGTCGGAAGGGACGCGTGACTCCTGTCACAACTCCCCGTACCCGCAGGTAAATCCCTGTCCGGATAACTGAGATCGAATTTGCCATGAGCCGATCTCTTGTTACCGTTCAGATAGCCCGGTTGCTGGTGCATCCCCCGTCGCCAGCAACCGGGCCCTTCCATGTCCGGGCCCAGCCCGGGGCTCAACTGCCTTGCGTGGGCGCCGAGTTGCTCCCCGAGCGCAGCAGCAGTCCCTCGGACTCCCGCGCCGCGAACTCCGCCACCGCCGAGTACGCGGCCGCCTCGCCCGCAGACCGCTCGCGCGGCGTCTCGCACACCCCCGGCTCGTCCCCCGCGTCCACCGCGCAGTGCATCTGTACGGTGCGTCCTCGCGGCCCCATCTGGGTCAGTACGCCCTTCAGGTCCTCGCCGGTGGCGTTGCGGTAGTAGGTACGGGCCCAGGTCTCGCGGCCCTGGGTGAGGACACAGGTCTGGGCTTCGATGCCCTCGGGGGAGGAGAGTTCGGGACCGCACAGCTGCCGCTCCGCCTGCGGATCCGCTTGCGACTTCGCGCCCGAGCCCGAGCGCGCGTCCGGAGAACTGTTCGAAGGGGTGCCCGCGGGGGCGGGTAGGGGCGACTTCGCGTCACCGTCGCCGACCGGCCCCGCGGATGCGCCGGCGAGCGGCAGAACTACCGTGGCGGCCACGACGCCCACGAGCACGATCAGGCGGGGTTGCATGGGCCGAACATAACGACAGTTGGCGCGCGGCCCGTTCGCCGCGCGCCCATTTCCCCTACAACTCGGGCGCGCTCACACCCGTACGAGTGAGAGCGTCGACGACGGCGTCCACGACCGCCTCGACGTCGGGCACCCAGGGGGCCGCCGAACCGGGCAGCGGGGCACGCTCCCAGCGGACAGGACCCTCGCCCGTCCCGGAGGGGGGCAGCGCGAGATAGCCGCCCTCTCCGTGGAAGCGGAGCGAGCCGGGGACATAGTCCTTGGCGTACAGAAGCTCGCCCAACTGGGCGAGGGAGTAAGGGGCGACGAGCACGTAGAAGCGGCTTGCGGTGGCGACCACGGGGCCGAGCCTGATGCCCGCCTCGTCGAGTGCGGCCAGCGCGCGCCCGCCCGCGTCGACGGGGAGGCTGACGGCGCACGGGGCGCGGCCTCCGGTGGCGAGCACCACGGGGGCGCCCGGGCGGTTGCCCCACCACCAGCGGATCATCCGCTCGTCGGTGGTCGCCGCGAGGAGTCCGGGGTCGAGGGGGTGCGCGCCGGGCACCACGCAGTCGGGGTCCGGGCAGGCGCACCGGCTGCCGTCGCGCCGGTCGAGGCCGACTCCTGGCAGTACGGGCCACCGCCACTCGGTCGCGAAGGTCAGGGCCGCGCCGAGCTGTCCGGTACCCCGGCCGGGCTTCCTCCCCATTCGCCAGGACAGGAGCCTGCGTCGCCTTCCGAGGATCTCGCGCATGAGCGCTCGTTCCTTTCCGTTGCACGCCGGCGTTTGACGCCGGGGAGACTGCGGGCCACATCACACCATGCGTGGATCTCTTCACCCAGGTGTGGATCACTTCGCTGTACGTACGAGCTGGCACATCCGACCCCAGCTTGCGGCATGGGGAACCACTCTGAACCGAGCGTTGACGTGGCGTGGGGTGGCGGCGCCTGGCGTTTGCCGTCCCGCGATATTGCTTGCCGCCTCCCCCACGGGAGGATGGGGCACGGTCGTCGTGAGGTAGGACGCCCGGGTCCTCCGCGAGGTTCCGGGCGGGCCCCAACTGCCCCTGGTCATCACTGAGTACGTACCCAGGACGACCACTGCAACGCTCTACCGAACAACGTCAGTCGACCGCAATATGCCCTAACCCTGCACGGTTTTAGGCCAACTTATCAAGATCGTTAATGGTGCTCGGAATGCACACGGACACCAGGAATCCCCGCAGGACAATGCTGGACATCCCCTCACCAGGGCGTGTACATCTGGAGACATTGCTAGCGGCGCATAATGACATGGGGGTTTGCGATGCTATTGAGCATTACGCACCGGCCGGAAAGCCGTCAGCCATGAACGCCCCGCACCTTCCGAAAGTGGCCGGAATCGATTCCACTGTTCCGCCACCAGCCCACACTGTCGCGCCCACCGCGCCCGCCCCGCCCGCATCCACGGGCTCCTGCGTCCCCGGCGCCCCCGGCGCCGTGCTCCAGGACCGCCTCGCGGGCTGGGTCTCCGACCTCACCACGCTGCACGAACTCACCGAGCGGCTCGCCCGCACGCAGACCGTCGACGAGGCCCTGCGGGAGCTGCTGCGAGCCGGTGCCGCCCTCGTCGGCGCCCGGCGAGGGCTCGCCGTCCTCGAGCCGTCCGACGGGCTCGGCCCCGACAGCACGACCGGTCTGGGGCTCACCCGCGCGGAACTGGGACACCTCGAGACCGTGCCGCGCGGCGCCACGTCGTACGGCCAGCTCCTCGACGCGCCGGCGGTCGGCGCCCCGGGACCCGGCACCGAGATCGTCCGGCCCGACCTGCTCGCCGACGACGGCCTCGACCCGCGCCACCGCGAGGTCGCCACCCGCATCGGCTACGCCGCGAGCTACGCCCTGCCCCTGGCCAGCGACGGGGCGGGCCGCGTCGGCGCCGCCGTCTGGCTGTACGACGAGCCCGCCGAGCCGACCGAGCGCAGACGCCACCTCGCCGGGCTCTACGCGGCCTACGCCACCGAACACCTCGCACGGCTGCTCGAACTGGACCGCGCCCGCACGACCGCCGCGACCCTCCGCGAAGAACTCATGCCCTCGCGGCTGCCGCGGGTCGCCGGGGTGCAGCTCGCCGCACGGCAGCGCACCGGGCCGCGCGGCGGAGGCGACTGGCACGACGCGCTGCCGCTGCCGGACGCCGCCCTCGGCCTCGCGGTCGGGTCCGTCACCGGATCGGGGCCCAGCGCGGTGGCCGCGATGGGTCGGCTGCGGGCCTCCTTGCGGGCGTACGCCGTGATGGAGGGCGAGGACCCCGTCGCCGTACTCTCCGATCTGGAGCTGCTGCTGCGCCTCACCGAACCGGCACGGTCCGCCACGGCCCTCTTCGCCTATTGCGAGCCCGCCCTGCGCAAGATCGTGCTCGCCGGGGCAGGACACAGCCCCCCGCTCATCGTCGGCGAGCGGCGCACGGAGTTCGTCGAGACCTCCCTGTCCGCGCCGCTCGGGATGCTCGCCTGCTGGGAGGCGCCGAGCGTGGAGATCTCCCCGGAGCCCGGAGAAACGGTGCTTCTCTATACGGACGGCCTGCTGCACCGCACCGGGGACCCGATGGACCGGGCGTTCGCGCGCCTGCACGCGGCGGCGGCGAGCGTACCCAAGACCATCAGGGGCGACCCCGGGGCGATCGCCGACCACGTCCTGCGGACCGTCCTGCCGGACGGGCTCGACACGGTGGACAGCGACGAGGACGTGGTGCTTCTGGCGGCCCGCTTCGAGTGAGGGCGCCGATGCGCCTCCACGCGCGCGTGGCCGACGTTTTCGCGTGAGGCCACGGGCACGCGCGGTAAGCGGTCCAAGGGCCCTGTGCCCCCTTCCGTACGCCCGTACGATGGAGGGTGGCCCAGTGTCGTACCTAGGAGGCAGACCGTGTCGGACGCTCTCAACCCGGAGACTTCGGAAGAGACCGAAGAAGAGCCGATCAAGCAGCGCAAGAACGGCCTGTACCCGGGCGTTTCCGACGAGCTTGCCGAGAGCATGAAGTCCGGCTGGGCCGATACGGAGCTGCACGAACTGGAGCCGATCGCGCAGGCCGCGAACACCGCGGCACGCCGCGCCGCGCTCTCCGCGCGCTTCCCGGGCGAGCGCCTGGTCATCCCCGCGGGCAACCTCAAGACCCGCTCGAACGACACCGAGTACGCCTTCCGGGCCTCCGTCGAGTACGCCTACCTCACCGGCAACCAGACCGAGGACGGCGTCCTGGTCCTGGAGCCCACCAAGAGCGGCCACGACGCGACGATCTACCTGCTGCCGCGCTCCAACCGTGAGAACGGCGAGTTCTGGCTGGACGGCCAGGGCGAGCTGTGGGTCGGCCGCCGCCACTCCCTCACCGAGGCCGAGAAGCTGTACGGCATCCCGGCCTCCGACGTGCGAGAGCTGGCCGAGGCGCTGCGCGAGGCGACCGGGCCCGTGCGGGTCGTCCGCGGTTACGACGCCGGCATCGAGGCCGCGCTGACCGACAAGGTCACCGCCGAGCGCGACGAGGAGCTGCGCGTCTTCCTCTCCGAGGCCCGCCTGGTCAAGGACGAGTTCGAGATCGGCGAACTCCAGAAGGCGTGCGACTCGACCGCGCGCGGCTTCGAGGACGTCGTGAAGATCCTCGACAAGGCCGAGGCGACGAGCGAGCGCTACATCGAAGGCACGTTCTTCCTGCGCGCCCGCGTCGAGGGCAACGACATCGGCTACGGATCCATCTGCGCCGCGGGCCCGCACGCCACCACCCTGCACTGGGTGCGCAACGACGGGCCCGTGCGCTCCGGAGAGCTGCTGCTGCTCGACGCGGGCGTGGAGACGCACACGTACTACACCGCGGACATCACCCGCACCCTGCCGATCAACGGCCGCTTCAACGAGTTGCAGAAGAAGATCTACGACGCCGTGTACGAGGCCCAGGAGGCCGGCATCGCGGCCGTGAAGCCGGGCGCCAAGTACCGCGACTTCCACGACGCCTCGCAGCGCGTGCTCGCCGAGAAGCTGGTCGAGTGGGGCCTCGTCGAGGGTCCCGTCGAGCGCGTCCTGGAGCTGGGTCTCCAGCGCCGCTGGACGCTGCACGGCACCGGTCACATGCTCGGCATGGACGTCCACGACTGCGCCGCCGCGCGCCGTGAGTCGTACGTCGACGGCACGCTGGAGCCCGGCATGTGCCTGACCGTCGAGCCCGGCCTGTACTTCCAGGCGGACGACCTGACCGTGCCCGAGGAGTACCGCGGCATCGGCGTCCGGATCGAGGACGACATCCTCGTGACGGAGGACGGCAACAGGAACCTCTCGGACTCGCTGCCGCGGCGTTCGGACGAGGTCGAGGCGTGGATGGCTCGGCTCAAGGGCTGAGCGGTCCTGTCAGGGGGCTGAGCGGCTCCGTCAGGGAGTCGCCTCCCGCTCGTCCTCGCCCGCGACCTTGGACGTGCTCAGGGCGATGCGGTTCCAGGTGTTGATGGTGAAGATCAGGGCGAGGACGCGGGCCAGCTCCGCCTCGTCGAAGTGCTCGGCGGCGCGCGCGTAGACGTCGTCGGGCACGCCGCCCTGGGCGACCAGCGTGACCGCCTCGGTCAGGGCGAGGGCCGCCTGCTCCTTCTCGGTGAAGAAGTTCCTGGCCTCGCGCCACACGCCGATCATGTGCAGACGGGCCTCGTCCTCGCCCGCCTTGCGGGCGTCCGAGGTGTGCATGTGGAGGCAGTAGGCGCAGCCGTTGAGGAGCGAGGCGCGGATCTGGATCAGCTCGACCAGCGCCGGGTCGAGACCGTCGCGGGCGGCGGCGTCGAACCCGATGAGGGCCTTGAAGGCCTTGGGGGCGGCCTTGGCGAAGTTGAGGCGGGGGGTCTGGGTCTCCTGGGCGGGGGTGGTCGCGGCCGTCGGGCTCGTCTGGTTCATCTCGCTCCTCTGGTTCATCTGGCTCGTCTGCTTGATCTGCTTCGGGTGCGCTTCAGTCGTCATGGCTTTGAATCTAGGCGTGTGAAAGACCTCGGTTAAGGTGCATTCCCATGGCTGAACCATGGGTCAATTCCGCGGAGCGCATCGGCAGTGACCTGCATCTGGACCTGTCGGGCGCGGGCAGCCGCCGCGCCGTCCTCATCCGGGCCCTGCGGGACGCCGTACGCGACGGAAGGCTCGCCCCCGGCACCCGGCTGCCGCCCTACCGCTCGCTCGCCGCGGACCTCGGCCTCGCCCGCAACACGGTCGCCGACGCCTATGCCGAGTTGGTCGCCGAGGGGTGGCTGACCGCCCGGCAGGGCTCGGGGACGCGGGTCGCCGAGCGGGCGGCGCCGCCCTCACCCACCCGCACCCCGAAGCCCGCTCCCGCGCGGCACGCCGCTCCCGCCCACGACCTCCGCCAGGGCCGGCCCGACCCCGCCTCCTTTCCCCGCACGGCCTGGCTCGCGGCGGCCCGACGCGCCGTCAACTCCGCGCCGGGCGACGCCTTCGGGCCCGGTGACCCGCGCGGCCGCGTCGAGCTGCGGCAGGCGCTCACCGACTATCTGCGGCGGGCCCGCGGGGTACGCGTCGACCCCGACCGGCTCATCGTCTGCTCCGGCTTCGCGCACGCGCTGCGGCTGCTGTACGGGGGCTCCCACGGCGCGGGCGGCGCGGTGCTGCGCGGCCCGCTCGCCGTGGAGTCGTACGGCCTGGACTTCCACCGCGAGATCCTGGAGAGCGCAGGCGTACGGACGGTCCCGCTGGAGCTGGACGAGCAGGGCGCCCGGGTCGAGGAACTGACCGGCAGTCAAGGCGTACGAGGTGTGCTGCTCACGCCCGCACACCAGTTCCCGACCGGCGGGCCGCTGCACCCGGCCCGGCGCGCGGCGGTGGTCGACTGGGCCCGCACGAGCGGCGGGCTGGTCCTGGAGGACGACTACGACGGGGAGTTCCGCTACGACCGCGAGCCCATCGGCGCACTGCAAGGCCTGGGCCCCGAACGGGTCGTCTACCTCGGCTCGGTCAGCAAGAGCCTGTCCCCCGCGGTGCGCCTCGGCTGGATGGTGCTGCCGGCACACCTCGTCGACAGCGTGCTCGCGGCGAAGGGGGAGCGGGAGGCGTGGGCGGGCGTACTCGACCAGCTCACGCTCGCCGACTTCATCGCCTCCGGGCAGTACGACCGCCACATCCGCCGGATGCGTCAGCGCTATCGGCGCCGCCGCGACCGGCTGGTGTCCGCCCTCGCCGAGCACGCCCCGCACATCACGGCCACCGGTGTCGCGGCCGGGCTGCACGCGGTGCTGCGGCTGCCGCCGGGGACGGAGGTCTCCGCGGCCAAGGCGGCGGCCTGGCAGGGGATCGCCCTGGACGGCCTGGCGGCGTTCCGCCATCCGCGGGCCACGGGAGCGGAGGCGGAGGGCCTCGTCGTCGGCTACTCCACGCCGTCGGAGCATGCCTATGGGGCGGCGGTGGAGGCGCTGCTGCGGGCGCTGCCGCCGGCCGGGGCGGAGGGGGGTCCGGGGGCTTGAGGAGGTGGATGCGGGGTCCGGGATCAACCGCGTGAGCGGCGGGCTGCTCCGGACGGCTCCAGCGGTCCGAGCCCCGCACGTGATCCCGGTGATCCCGGTGATCGTACTGACGCGCGAACGCGTCAGGCCGTCATGAGCGGCGCCCCCTCACGCCACTTCAGCTTCCGGTCGAAGCTGATCACCGCTCCGCCCCGGCCCGGCTTGTTGCCGAGGTGGACGTGGTCGGCCAGCTCCCTGATCAGGCACAGGCCGCGGCCGTGCTCGTCGCTCTCCGCGGCGGACGGCCGGGGCGCCTGCGCCGGGCAGCCGCGCGAGGCGCCGGGGAAGCCGGGGCCCGAGTCGGCCACCTCGATGCGGCACTTCTCGCCGTCCAGATAGGCCGTCACCCGATACGCGCCGGCGGTACCGCCGGGAGCGCTCGCGCCCCCGTGCTCCACGGCGTTGGCACAGGCTTCGCTGAGAGCGACCGACAAGTCGAAGGAGACGTCGGGATCCACACCCGCGGTCTCCATGGTGCCGATCAACAGGCGGCGGGCGAGCGGAACGCTCGCAGCTTCGCGCCGCAAATGGAGAGACCACCAGATGCTCATGCTCCAGCCTCCTGGCTGCGGCTCGACATACCGATACGTATTGCCGCAAGCGCGCGCGGATAAGCACACGGGCCGCGTGAAGCCGCCCATACGGCGGACGCGCGCCCCGCGCGGCTCGTGTAGGGCGCACAGTCGCCTCCTCCGGCGCAGTCACCCCCTGCGGCGCAGCCGCCCCCTCCGGCGCAGTCGCCCACCCCTCCTCTGGAACCGGACCTTCCGGACCTGCCGCACGCGCCGGACGGGCCCAGTGCGATGATGACCCCGCCATGACTGCCCCCCACCAGCGCCAGCCGCGTGACGGAGTCGATCTCCGGCTGCTCAGGGCCGCGGTGTTCGCCGCGGTCTGCGTCGTGCTGTCCGCCGGGGGCCATGTGCTCGCTTCCTGCGTCGCCGTCCCGCTGTGGACCCTCGGCGCGGGCTTCCTCGCCGTCCTCGCGGTCGCGCTGCCGCTCGCCGGGCGGGCGCGTTCGCTGCCCGGCATCGCCGCGCTCCTCGCGGTGGGCCAGCTCGGGCTGCACGCCCTGTTCGGCCTCGGCCAGCACGGCACGACGGCCGCCGCCCAGGTGAGCGCCGACGCGTCCCTGGTGGAGCGGGCCGCGCGCCTGGTCTGCGGGGCGGGCGCCGCGACGATCACTCCCGCCCAGGCCCATCGCATCCTCGCCACGGCCGGGCTCGGCCCCGGCGGGGGCGCGGACCACCCGGCCGCGCACCACCACAGTCAGTCCGCCGCCGCCGCGGACTCCGCGCTGGATTCCATGTCCACGGCGGGTGCCACGGGATCGGCGGGCCCGATGGGCGCCATGGGGCTCATGCCGTCCCTGCCCATGCTCGTCGCCCACGTCCTCGCGGCCCTCGCCGCGGGGTGGCTGCTGCGCCGCGGGGACCTCGCGCTGCTACGGCTCGTCCGGCTCGCGCACGGGGCGCAGGGGGTCGCCGAAGGGGCGCTCGTACGTTCGTTGCGCTCGGCCCTCACGCTCGTACGCGCTCTGCGGGCCGGTCTGCCCGGGGCGCCCGAGACGACAGGACCCCGGGTTCCGCGCGCCGCGCTGCCCGCGCCGCCTCGGCCGCGCACCGTCGCGCTGGAGGACGCGGTGATCCGGCGCGGGCCGCCGCTCCGCGCCCCCCACGTCGGACTCGCTGCCTGACGCGACGCACTCCATTAGCCGTACGGAGGGGTCGCTCGGCACGCACGCGCGCGTGTCCGCCAACCAGACCGCGCGCATCCCCCTCGTACTGAGTAGTGAACGGTGAGTACGGAGCACCGCGCCACGCGTATCGCATCGTGCACCGCACGCCGCCTTGTGTTGCCGCACCCCCCGTGCAGCGCACGCCGCTCGCGCGTACCGCTCGCCGCGCCACTGCTCGCCCCTGCCATAAGTGGAGTGTTCCTTCATGAAGAAGTCCCGTATCGCCGCCGTCGGTACCGTCGCCGCATCCGCCGTTCTCGTCCTCTCCGCGCCCGCGTTCGCGCACGTCAGCGTCTCGCCGGAAGGCGCGGCCGCCAAGGGCGGATACGCGACGGTCAACTTCAAGGTGCCGAACGAGATGGACGACGCCGCGACCACCAAGCTCGAGGTCTCCTTCCCCGGCGACCACCCCCTCGCCTCCGTGATGACGCAGCCCGTCCCCGGCTGGACCGCGAAGGTCACCAAGTCCAAGCTCGACAAGCCGCTCGAGATCCACGGCAAGAAGATCGACGAGGCCGTCACCAAGGTCACCTGGACCGCCGACGGCAAGGGCATCCAGCCCGGCACCTTCCAGAAGTTCCCGGTCTCCATGGGCCAGCTGCCGACGGACACCGACGCGCTCGTCTTCAAGGCGGTCCAGACGTACGACAACAAGGAAGTCGTCCGCTGGATCGAGCCGCAGCAGAAGGGCCAGGAGGAGCCGGAGCACCCGGCGCCCACCCTCCAGCTGACCGCGGCCTCCGACGACCACCACGGCGGTGCCGCGTCCGACGACGCGAAGTCGGACGCGAAGTCGGACGCCAAGGCCGAGAGCGCGGCCGCGGACTCCTCCGACAGCAGTGACACCACCGCCCGTGTCCTCGGCGTCGTCGGCATCGTCGTGGGCGCCGCGGGCGTCGCGTTCGGCGTCGTCGCCACGCGCCGCCGCGTCACCGGCTGAGCCGTCGCCGGGCCATCCCTCGGGGTGCGCCGCGGCGGCGAAACGCCTGCCCCGGTGCACCCCGGCCTCCTCACATCTGGGACATTTTCATATGCGCACGAAGAGCATGAACAGCACGAAAAGTACGAAGAGCACGGCGAGCACGCAGAGCACGCACAAGAAGCTCGCCGCCGCTGCCCTGCTGGCCGCGGCCGCACTCACCCTGACCGCCTGCGGCGGCGATGACGGCAAGAAGCCCGTCGCCGACGTCTCCGTGGAGAGCGACTCGGGCAAGGCGGCGACCGTCCTCGACAAGTCGTTCGAGAAGCCGGACCTCGTCCTGACCGACACCCGCGGCAAGAAGTACGACCTGCGCGAGGAGACCAAGGGCAAGCCGACGCTGATCTACTTCGGCTACACGCACTGCCCCGACGTCTGCCCGCTGACGATGAACAACATCGCGGTCGCCAAGAAGGCCCTGCCCAAGGCCGACCAGGACAAGCTGAAGGTCGTGTTCGTCACCACCGACCCCCAGCGCGACACCCCCGGTGAACTGGGCAAGTGGCTCAAGGGCGTGGACGCCGACTTCACCGGCCTGACCGGCGACTTCGCGACCATCCAGGCCGGGGCCCGCCAGATGGGCATCACCGTCGTGCCGCCCAAGAAGGACAAGAACGGCAAGATCGTCTCGATGCACGGCAAGCAGGTCATGGCGTTCTCGCCGAAGACCGACGGCGGATACGTCCTGTACAACGAGGACGCCACCGCCGCCGACTACACCAAGGACCTCCCCAAGCTCGTCAAGGGAGAGACCCCGTGACCCACCGCACCGCCACCCGCCGCCGCGCGCTCGCGGGCGGGGCCCTCGCGCTGGCCGCCGCGCTCACCCTGGCGGGCTGCGGCGACGACTCGGGGCCCGACGCCGAGAAGACCGCGCAGAAGCCCGACCTCAAGGTCGGCGGGGCCTATATCCCCGAGCCCACCATGGACGACATGGCGGCGGGCTTCTTCACCGTCACCAACAGGGGCGGCGCCGACAAGCTCACCTCCGCCACCAGTGACATCGCGGGATCCGTCACGCTGCACAGCTCGAAGGGGGGCGTGATGAAGGAGCAGAAGTCCTTCGACGTGCCCGCGGGCGGCAAGCTCGAACTCGCGAGCGGCGGCAACCACCTGATGCTCGAAAAGCTCAAGCGCAAGCCGAAGCGGGGCGAGAAGGTCGCCGTGACGCTGCACTTCCGGACGGCGGACCCGATCACGATCGAGGTGCCGGTCAAGGAGGCGACGTACAGCCCGAAGAAGGGCCACGCCACCTCGGACGCCTCCCACGCCTCCCACGCCTCGCACGCTTCGCACACCTCGAACGCTTCGCACACGCCGCAGACGTCGCACTCGTCGCACTGAGGGACGGACCGTTGATGCAGACCATCGCTCCCCGCCTCTGGCGGCTCCTCCTCGTGCTCGTCGCCGCGAGCGCCGCCTTTCTCGGCGGCGCCGCGCCGGCCTCCGCGCACGCCGCGCTGACCGGCAGCGACCCGAAGCAGGGAGCGGTGGTCGACAAGGCCCCCGCCCAGGTGAAGCTCACCTTCTCGGAGAAGGTCGCCATGTCGGACGGCTCGGTACGGGTCCTCGACCCGTCCGGCAAGCGGGCCGACACCAACAGGACCACCGACCTGGGCGCCAACACGTACGGCGTCAAACTCCGCAAGAACCTGCCCGACGGCACCTTCACCGTCGCCTACCAAGTGGTCTCCGCCGACAGCCACCCGGTCGCCGGCGCCTTCACCTTCTCCATCGGCGCACCCTCCGACACCAAGGCCGTCCTGCCCGCCCAGGAGGCGGGCGGCGGCCTCGTCGGCGTGCTCTACGACATCGCGCGCTATCTGTCCTACGCCGGGTTCATCCTGGTCGTCGGCGGCGGCGCCTTCGTACTCGGCTGCTGGCCGCGCGGCGCGGGGGTGCGGCCCGTGCAGCGGCTCGTGACGTACGGCTGGGTCACGCTCACCGGATCCACGCTCGCCCTGCTCATGCTGCGCGCCCCCTACACCGGCTCCGGGAAGCTCGCCGACGCCTTCGACATGGGCAAGCTCGGCGATGTCCTCAACACCAAGACGGGCGCGGCCCTGGTCTCCCGGCTGCTGCTGCTCGCCGCGGCCGCGCTGTTCATCGCGGTGCTCTTCGGGGCGTACGACAAGCGCGAGGACCCGAAGGAGAAGAAGGACCTCACCTTCGGGCTCGCGATCGGCGGCACGGTCGTCGCCATCGGCATCGCGGCGACCTGGGCGATGGCCGAGCACGCCTCGACCGGCATCCAGGCGGGCATCGCGATGCCCGTCGACGTGCTGCACCTGCTGGCCGTCGCCGCCTGGCTGGGCGGCCTCGCCGCGCTGGTCGTCGCGCTGTACCGCACCTCTTCAGTAGAAGCGGTAGCCGTACGCCGCTTCTCACGGGTGGCGTTCGCGAGCGTCGTCGTCCTGGCCGCGACGGGGCTCTACCAGTCGTGGCGGCAGGTCGGTTCGTGGTCGGCGCTGACCGGTACGTCGTACGGGCAGCTGCTCCTCGTCAAGATCGGCCTGGTCGTCGTCCTGGTGGGCGTCGCCTCCATCTCGCGGCGCTGGACCGGCCGCATCGCCTCCGGAGCGGGCGAGGCCCCCGCGGAGACCGCCGCCGTGATCGGCGAGCAGCGCGCGGAGAAGACGTCGACGACCGCCGGGAAGGCATCGGGGAACGCGGAGAAGGCATCGGCGAACGCCGAGAAGAAGGCGGCGAACAAGACCGCGGGTGTCAGGAAGCCGGTCACCGTGCCGGCTCCCTCCGGAGGCGCGGACGACACCGAGCGCTCCGCGCAGCTCGCGCGCCAGCGGGTCGCCATGGCCACCGCGCGCGAGAAGCGCGTCCGCGACGCCGACCCACACCGCGCCGGGCTGCGCCGCTCGGTGCTCACCGAGGCGGGCATCGCCGTCGTCCTGCTCGCCGTCACCACGGCCCTGACGACCACCGAGCCGGGCCGCACCGAGGAGGAGGCCGCCAGGGCCACCTCCGCCGCGGCCGCCGCCCAGCGCTCGGGCCCGCTCGCCCTCAAGGTGCCCTTCGACACGGGCAGCCAGGACGGCAAGGGCACCGTGCGCATCGAACTGGACCCGGGGCGCACCGGCAGCAACGACCTGCACGTCTACGTGAAGCGGCCCAACGGCAGCGCCTTCGACGTCCCCGAGGTGAAGGTCTCCTTCACCCTCAAGGCGAAGGACGTGGGCC
Source organism: Streptomyces sp. NRRL S-920 (assembly GCF_000717945.1). Lineage (NCBI taxonomy): Bacteria > Bacillati > Actinomycetota > Actinomycetes > Kitasatosporales > Streptomycetaceae > Streptomyces > Streptomyces sp. NRRL S-920. Next base: position 99,742 of record NZ_JODF01000010.1, on the reverse strand, counting down.
CGCTGCCCGTCGCCCCGGACCACATCGCCACCGGACACTGGACGGCGAGCGGGGTGCAGATCCCGATGGCCGGGAACTGGAAGATCGCGGTCACGGTCCGGACCTCCGACATCGACCAAGTGACCGTGAACAAGAACACGCAGATCGGCTGAACGAGCATGACGGACCACGGGATTTCCAGGCGGCGGCTGCTCGGCACCGCCGGCGTGACCGGCCTCGCGCTGGGGGCGGCGGGCGGTGCGGCCGGGTACGCCGCGGCGTCCTCGTCGGGCGCGTCCGACCCCTCCGGCACGTCCGGCGCGGCGAAGGACGCCCTGGCCTCCCTCGGCACGGGCGAGGTGATGTTTCACGGGAAACATCAGCCCGGCATCACCACGCCCATGCAGTCCCGCGGCCATCTGATCGCCTTCGACCTGACGGCGGGTACGAGCCGCAAGGAGGCGGCCGCCCTGCTGCGCCGCTGGTCGACCACGGCCGCGCGGCTGATGGCGGGCGAGCCGGTCGGTGGCGACGACACGGCGGTCGCCCGCGACGCGGGTCCCTCCTCGCTCTCCGTCACCTTCGGCTTCGGTGCCTCCTTCTTCTCCCGCACGGGCCTGGAGAAGCAGCGCCCGAGCGCGCTGGAACCGCTGCCCGACTTCTCCTCGGACCGCCTCGACAAGGCGCGCAGCAACGGCGACCTGTGGGTGCAGATCGGCGCGAACGACCCGCTCGTCGCCTTCCACGCGCTGCGCGCCCTCCAGAAGGAGGCGGCCGGGACCGCGCGCGTGCGCTGGCAGATGAACGGCTTCAACCGTTCGCCGGGCGCCACGGCCCGCCCGATGACGACCCGCAACCTCATGGGCCAGATCGACGGGACGAACAACCCGAAGCCGTCGGAGAAGGACTTCGACGAGCGGATCTTCGTGCCCGCCGACGGTGACCCGGCGTGGATGGCGGGCGGTTCCTACGTCGTCGTACGCCGCATCCGGATGCTCCTCGACGACTGGGAGAAGCTCGGTCTGAAGGCGCAGGAAGCGGTGATCGGGCGGCACAAGTCGGACGGCTCGCCACTGACCGGCGGCACGGAGACGACCGAACCCAAGCTGGAGGAGATGGGGGCGGACGGCAAGGTCGTGATCCCCGTCAACGCGCACGCCCGCATCACACGGCCCGACCAGAACGGCGGCGCCGCGATGCTGCGCAGGCCGTTCTCGTACCACGACGGCTTCGACGCGCACGGCGAGCCGGACGCGGGGCTGCTCTTCGTCTGCTGGCAGGCGGACCCGATGCGCGGCTTCGTACCGGTACAGCGCAAGCTCGACCGGGGCGACGCGCTCTCGGAGTTCATCCGCCACGAGGCGAGCGGGCTCTACGCGGTGCCGGGTGGGGCGGCGAAGGGCGAGTACGTGGGGCAGCGGCTGCTGGAGGGGTAGTCCCCCGGGGCAGGCCCCCGGGGTGCGGTCTTCGCGGGGGCAGTCCCGGGGGGCGTGAGAGGCGGGTGCCGCTCTGTGAGATGCGACAGCCATGCCACCTCGGCCCCATTAGGGTGACGGTATGTCGGCGACGCGCTACACCTATCTCGGCCCCGAGGGCACCTTCACCGAGGCCGCCCTCCGCACGCTGCCCGAAGCGGCCGCCCGTGAACTGGTCCCGATGGTGTCCGTACCGGCCGCGCTGGACGCGGTCCGCAGCGGCCAGGCGGCGGCGGCGCTCGTGCCGATCGAGAACTCGGTCGAGGGCGGTGTCACCACCACCGTCGACGAACTCGCCAAGGGCGAGCCGCTGATGATCTACCGCGAGGTGGTCCTGCCGATCACCTTCGCCCTGCTCGTGCGCCCCGGCACGAAGCTGAAGGACATCAAGACGGTGACCGGTCACCCCGTGGCCCAGCCCCAGGTGCGCAACTGGCTGGCCGCCCATCTCCCGGACGCCGTGTGGGAGTCGGCGGCGTCGAACGCCGACGGCGCGCGCCTGGTCCAGGAGGGCCGCTTCGACGCCGCCTTCGCGGGCGAGTTCGCGGCGGCCACCTACGGCCTCGAACCGCTGGTCACCGAGATCCACGACGCGGCGAACGCCGCGACCCGCTTCGTCCTGGTGGGCCGCCCGGCCCGCCCGGCCGCGCCGACCGGCGCCGACAAGACCTCCGTCGTCATCTGGCTGGGCGACGACCACCCCGGCGCCCTGCTCGAACTGCTCCAGGAGTTCGCCGTACGCGGCGTCAACCTCATGCGGATCGAATCGCGCCCGACCGGCCAGGGCATCGGCAACTACTGCTTCTCGGTCGACGCCGAGGGCCACATCACGGACCGCCGGGTCGGCGAGGCCCTGATGGGGCTCAAGCGGATCTGCCCGCAGGTGCGCTTCCTCGGCTCGTATCCGCGCGCCGGGGTGGCCCTGGACGAGGTACGGGAGCTGCGGCCCGGCACGTCGGACGGCGAGTTCGCGGCGGCCTCGGACTGGTTGGCGCGCTGCCAGGACGGCCGTTTCTAGCCACTGATGGCCATCAGGCGCCCTGGGAGACCCTCCGGGCGCCATTCCTACCTGCACATTTACGTTGTCCACAGAAGTTATCCACAGGCTCGCATCTCGACCTGGGGACAAGTCGACAACGAAGCGTGACATGGTCGACAAATCGGCCCACAGCCCCCAACTCCGTCCACAGTCCCGCACGTCACCCCTCGTCCACCCTTTTCCATTGATCAACTCTTTGGAGCGAACCATTTCCACTCGAAAGTGGGTGACGGGATGGTTTGGGAAGGGAATCCTTCGCGCGTCTCGCGGCTTTCGGAACGACTACTTCCGGCATCCACAGATCTTTCGCACACCCTGTGGATAACTTTTCGGAAGTGCCCATTCCTGTGGACAACCGGCGCGGACGAAGCCCTCAAGTCCCGCTCCCCGCAAGGGGTTCGGGTCAAGGCCATGCGCACACTCTGCCCCATTTCGGGGAGGGGCGCCCCATTTATTGACCGGGCGTCACCGTGAACGTGAGCGGACTTTTCCGGCCGCGCGAGCCTTCTTCGATCTTCACCCCGGCCCCTTGAATTCATTCCGGCAAAACGGTCATAACGTGCTCAATGGAATACGAGTCGTAGGCCGGAACCGCTCGACGGTAGCCTTGAGGGGTGATTGACCTTCGCCTGCTCCGTGAGGACCCCGACCGTGTTCGCGCCTCCCAGCGCGCCCGTGGAGAGGACGTCGCGCTCGTCGACGCCCTGCTCTCCGCCGATGAGCGGCGCAGGTCGTCCGGCGCCCGCTTCGACGAGCTGCGCTCCGAGCAGAAGGCGCTCGGCAAGCTGATCCCTAAGGCGTCGCCCGAGGAGAAGCAGGACCTCCTGAAGAAGGCGGGCGAGCTGTCCGCCGCGGTCAAGGCGGCCGACGCCGAGCAGGACGAGGCCGACGACGAGGCCAAGCGCCTCCTCCAGCAGCTCGGGAACATCGTCCACCCCGACGTCCCGGTCGGCGGCGAGGAGGACTTCGTCGTCCTCGACACGATCGGCACCCCGCGCGACTTCGCGGCCGAGGGCTTCGAGCCGAAGGACCACCTGGAGCTGGGCGAGATGCTCGGCGCCATCGACGTCGAGCGCGGCGCGAAGGTCTCGGGCTCGCGCTTCTACTACCTGACCGGCGTCGGCGCGCTCCTCGAACTGGCCCTGGTGAACGCGGCGATCGCCCAGGCGACGGAGGCCGGGTTCATCCCGATGCTGACGCCCGCCCTGGTCCGCCCGCGTGCCATGGAGGGCACGGGCTTCCTCGGCCAGGCCGCGGAGAACGTGTACCACCTGGAGAAGGACGACTACTACCTGGTCGGCACCTCCGAGGTCGCGCTCGCCGGTTACCACATGGACGAGATCATCGACGCCGACAAGCTGCCCCTGCGGTACGCGGGCTTCTCGCCCTGCTTCCGCCGCGAGGCGGGCACGTACGGCAAGGACACCCGCGGCATCTTCCGCGTGCACCAGTTCGACAAGGTCGAGATGTTCTCGTACGTCGACCCGGCCGACGCGGAGAACGAGCACAAGCGCCTCCTGGAGTGGGAGAAGCAGTGGCTGACCGGCCTCGGCCTGCCCTTCCAGGTGATCGACGTGGCGACCGGTGACCTCGGCGCCTCGGCCTCGCGCAAGTTCGACTGCGAGGCGTGGATCCCCACCCAGGGCAAGTACCGCGAGCTGACCTCCGCCTCGAACTGCGACGGCTTCCAGGCCCGCCGCCTGTCGATCCGGATGCGCGACAACCGCGACGGCAAGAAGGTCATGCAGCCGCTCGCGACGCTGAACGGCACGCTGTGCGCCGTCCCGCGCACGATCGTGGCCCTCCTGGAGAACCACCAGCAGGCGGACGGCTCCGTGTGGGTGCCCGAGGTGCTGCGCCCCTACCTCGGGGGACGAGAGATTCTGGAGCCCATCGCCAAGTGAGCCACCCAGCTCCGGTCACGCCGTCCTTCCCTTACAAGCTGGTCGCGACCGACCTCGACGGGACGCTGCTGCGCCCCGACGGCACGGTCTCGGGACGTACGCGCGACGCGCTCACCGCGGCCACCGCGGCGGGCGCCGCGCACATCATCGTCACCGGCCGTGCCGTGCCGTGGACCCGGCACATCCTCGACGACCTCGGTTACGACGGGATAGCCGTCTGCGGGCAGGGCGCGCAGGTCTACCACGCGGGGGAACACCGGCTGCTCACCTCGGTGACGCTCGACCGGCAGCTCGCGGGGCTGGCACTGGCGAAGATCGAGGCGGAGATCGGCCCGCTCGCGCTGGCCGCGAGCCGTGACGGGCTGGACGGCGAGATCCTGGTCGGCCCCGGGTACGCGGTCCAGGACGGGCCGCTGCCGACCGTTCCGTTCACGGACGTGTCCGACCTGTGGGCCGCGCCGCTGAACAAGGTGTACATCCAGCACCCCGGCTTCGGGGACGACGCGCTGACGGACGTGGCGCGCCGGGTGGCGGGCGATCTGGTCGGCGTGACCATGGCGGGCGAGGGCGTCGTCGAGCTGCTCCCGCTCGGCCTCTCCAAGGCCACGGGCCTCTCGCTGGCGGCCCGCCGCCTGGGCGCGAAGGCCGTGGACACGATCGCCTTCGGCGATATGCCGAACGACATCCCCATGTTCGGCTGGGCGGCCCACGGCGTGGCCATGGCCAACGCACACGAGGAACTCAAGGCGGTCGCGGACGAGGTGACCACGTCGAACGAGGCGGACGGCATCGCGGTGGTCCTTGAGCGGTTGCTGGGCTGAGCGGATCCCTACTCCTCCCCGGCCAGCTTCAGGGAGCGGAGCTTCTGTCCCGCGTACCAGGTCGTGATCACTGTGACGGCGACCAGCAGGATCGTCGCCGTCGGCAGACCGACGTCCGAGGTGATCAGGTCGCCGTCGCCGACCTTCTGGGCCACGGCGAGGGACCACTGCTGGACGCTGAGCGTGCGCGCCCCCGCGACGAGCGACCCGAAGAGGGCCTCCCACACCAGGGCGTAGACGAGCCCGAAGACCACGGCGTGCCGGGTGATCGTGCCGAGGAGCAGGAAGATCGCGGCGTACGTGATGGAGGCGACCAGGGCCGCGATCGTGTACGCGATGGCGATCTGCTGGCCGTTGCCATTGAGGATCATGCCCGCGATGAAGGTGGGGATCGCGGAGAAGGCCATGGTGACGGCGATGGCGACGATCAGCTTGGTGAATATGATCGTGGGCCGCTTCACCGGCTTGGAGAGGAGATACACGACCGAGCCGTCGTCGATCTCGGGGCCGATGGCGCCCGTGCCCGCGATGACGCCGATGATCGGCACCATCGTGGCGAGCGCGAAGCCGCCGAGGAGGTCGACGGCCACTTGGTCGTCGGCGCCGGTGAGGCCGCGTACCGCACCGGCGATGACGATCAGCAGGACGGGCAGGGCGAAGAGGATGAGGGCCCGGCGGCGGCCGAGCAGGGCCCGGTAGGTGAGCCGGGCGACTGTGGGGTCGTACATGATGCTCCCTTTCAGGCCGCGACGAGGTAGGAGAAGACCGACTCGAGGGACTCGTCCGAGGGCGAGACCGTCAGCAGCCGGATGCCGTGCTCACGGGCGACCCGGGGCAGCAGTGTCGTGAACCGGCCGAAGTCGACCGCCTGAATGCGCAACGCGCCCTCCTTGAGGTCGACTTCGATACCGGCCGTCGAGGGGTCGGCGATCAGCGCGGCGGCCAGGGCGCGGTCGTCGCTGGAGCGGATCAGATAGCGGTGGGGCCGGTCGGTCATCAGGCGGCGGATCTTGCGGAAGTCACCGCTCGCCGCGTGCCGCCCGGCGACGATGACCTCGATGTGCGAGGCCAACTGCTCGACCTCTTCGAGGATGTGGGACGAGAAGAGAACCGTGCGGCCCTGGGCGCCCATGGTCCGCAGAAGCTCCATCAGCTGCATGCGCTGGCGCGGGTCCATGCCGTTGAACGGCTCGTCGAGCAGGAGCACCGACGGGTCGTGGACCAGGGCGGATGCCATCTTCACGCGCTGGCGCATGCCCTTGCTGTACGTGGAGATCTTCCGGTCCTGCGCGTACTCCATCTCGACCGTGGCGAGGGCCTTCTTGGCTGCCCGCTCGTCCAGGCCGTGCAACTCGGCGTTGGCGACGACGAATTCACGCCCGGTGAGGAAGTCGTACATCGCCTCGCGCTCGGGGACGATGCCGATGTCCTTGTAGATCTGTTCGTTGCGCCAGATCGGCTTGCCGTCGAGCGTGACACTGCCCGTGGAGGGGGCGAGGAATCCGCCCATCATGTTGATGAGCGTGGACTTGCCCGCGCCGTTCGGACCGAGGAGCCCCGTGACTCCCGGGCCGATGTTCATGGTGATGTCGTTGACGGCCACGACGTTGCCGAACCAGCGGGACGTGTGGTCGATGTTGATCGTGGTCATCAGAGGCCGACCTTTCGGTAGCGGCGCATCATCGCGCCGTAGCAGCCCGCGATGAGGCCGAGGACGACGAGTACGTAGATGGCGCCGATGCCGGACGAGGGGCCCTCGCCGCCGGGGAAGGCGGATGTCGCGCCGAGGAAGGCGGTCTGTACTCCGTCGATGAGCGTGATCGGCGAGAAGAGGCCGAGCCAGGCGATGGCTTCGGTGCTGCCCTGTTCGTAGGCGATGGCCTGGACCGTGGACACCGCGCCGTACGTGATGGTCATGACGGCGATGACGGCGGCGATGCCGAAGCCGCGGCGGGGTGTGATCGCGGAGATCACCAGCGCGATGCCGGAGAAGAACAGGGAGAGCAGTGCCACGGAGACCAGGCCCTGGGCGAAGCCCTTCGTCTGGTCGGCGAAGTCGAGCTTGGCGAGCAGGGCTCCTCCGTAGAGCACCAGCAGCGGCGCGGCCGTCAGGACGAAGAGGGCGGAGGACATCGCGGCGAGCTTCGCGAGGACGTAGTCACCGCGCTCGATGGGCCGGGAGAAGTAGAGCGGCACGGTCTTGAAGCGCAGGTCGCGGGAGACGGTCTGCGGGGCCTGGGCGGCCAGGAACAGGCTGATGACGGCTTGCAGGAAGATCGCGTAGCGCGTGTAGTCGACGGGGAGGTCCTTGGCCTTGGTGGTCACGGCGACCGCCACCATGATCGCGGCGGGCACGCACATCACCGCGAAGAGGATCATCGGCAGGACCTTGGACTTGGCGGAGCGCCCGAGGCCGTACGCGCCGCGCAGGCTTTGGGAGAAGAGCGAGCGGCGGGCGTAGGCACGGCCGAGGCGCGGGCCGTCGTAATTCCTGTACCCGATGTTGTGGATCTGGGTGGACTCAGCGCTCATCGCGTCCGCCTCCCGTCTGCTGTGCGGTGGCGGCCCCCGCGGCGGCGCGCTCGGGGACGGGCGCCGGCCGGGCCTCGCCCTGGTCCTCGAAGACCTCGGCGATGTGGTGCCTGCGCTGCTCCATCCTGATCAGGCCGAGGCCGAGGTCGGCGACGAGATCCCGCACGAGGTCGTATGTCTCCTCGCCCTCGGCGGTGAGCAGGATCGTGTGGCCCGCGCCGGGCAGTTCGCCGCCGGTCTCCGTCTCGATGCCGCGCCCGCGCAGCGCGTCGCGCAGCGCGTGCGTGCCGTCGGGGTGTTCGTCGGTGTCGGTGACCTCGACGGCCAGGGTCGTGGTGATCTGGGTGAAGTCCGTGGTGGAGCTGGACCGCAGGAGCTTGCCGCCGTCGATGACGACGACGTGGTCGCAGGTGCGCTCCAGCTCGCCCAGGAGGTGTGAGGTGACGAGGACGGAGATGCCGAAGTCGGTGTGGACGCGCCGGATCAGGCCGAGCATCTCGTCGCGGCCGACGGGGTCCAGGCCGTTCGTCGGCTCGTCCAGGAAGACCAGCTGAGGGTCGTGGACGAGGGCCTGGGCGAGCTTCACGCGCTGCTTCATGCCTGTCGAATAGCCACCGATGGGGCGGTACCGCTCCTCGTAGAGCCCGACGTGCCGCAGGGTGTCCGCGGTGCGCTCGCGGGCCGCTGTGGGCGGGAGTCCGGACATGCGCGCCATGTGGACGACGAACTCGGTGGCCGAGACGTCGGGTGGCAGGCAGTCGTGCTCGGGCATGTACCCCACGCGCTCGCGGATCTGGCCGCCGCTGGTGGCGACGTCGAGGCCGAGCACGGCGGCGCGGCCCTCCGTGGCGGGGGACAGACCCAGCAGGATCTTGATCAGTGTGGACTTGCCGGCTCCATTGGACCCGACGAGTCCGGTCACACCGGGCCCGATATCCATGGAGAGCCGGTCAAGCGCGGTCACCCTCGGGAACCGCTTGCTCAGGCTTTCGGTCGCGATCACAGTCACGCTTCGAAGGTAGTGGCGCAGACCACACGAGTCGTCAGACCACGGGCTTGGCCTTGACTCACTCTGGAGTATTACGGGCCCGTAGGGGTCGTTCGGAAGTCTTCCCCTGGGGGATCTCCCGGACCTGTCCCGCGGGGTTGGGCAGAACTATTGACGCAGCCGCCAGGCATTGTCACATTCGTCAGTGTCAAGTTACGACCGCGTACGGCGATCAGCCGGACACGGGATGGACCGGACTCGGGACGGACGGTGGCATGACCTCAGCAGGTGCAGACGAACTCTCCGCGGAACTGCGGGGGTTCAGGGAAGTGCAGACCCTCGCGTATGAATGCGCGGAGGCGGTCGCGGCGCAGCTCAAGCCGGGTGTGACGGAGCGCGAGGCCGCGAGGATGCAGCGCGAGTGGCTGCGGGAGCGGGGTGTGCGGGACTGGTTCCACCTCCCCTTCGCCTGGTTCGGCGACCGCACGGCGTTCGTGAACTTCCGCATACCGCTGGAGTTCTTCCCCACTCAGCGCAGGCTGGAGCCGGGGATGCCTTTCATCCTCGACATGGCCCCGATCTACAAGGGCTTTACGGCCGACATCGGCTACTCGGGCTGCCTGGGCCTCAATCCCGTGCACGACAAGCTGCTCGCCGACCTGGAGGCCCACCGCGAGCTGATCCTGCGCGAGGTGCGCGAGCGCCGTCCGCTGCGCGAGATATACGAGGACGTGGACCGCCTCATGGTCCGCCAGGGCTACGCCAACCGCCATCGCGCGTACCCCTTCGGCGTCATCGCGCACAAGGTCGGCCGGGTCAAGGAGCGCCGGCTGACACCGCACCTCTTCGGGTTCGGCACGCAGTCGCTCAAGGGCCTGGTGAGCGACGCGATCCACGGCCATCGGGACGGCTGGTCACCGCTGTGGTCCCCCTACAAATTCTCCGACCACCCGCCCCGGAAGGGGCTCTGGGCGGTCGAACCGCACCTCGGATTCAGGGGTACGGGCGCGAAGTTCGAGGAGATCCTGGTCGTCACCGACTCCAAGGATCCCGAACAGAGCGCGTTCTGGCTGGACGACGACCTGCCGCATGTGCGGCGCTGGGCTGAGGAGAGGGCCGCCGTATGACGACCGGAGCAGTCGCCGTGAGGATGAAGGACGCGCGCGAGCGCTGGGTGCGCACGGGCGGGGTGGAGCTGTGCGTCGCCGAGCTGGGCGATCCCGAGCGGCCGACGGTCCTGCTCGTGCACGGCTACCCGGACTCCAAGGAGGTGTGGTCCGAGGTCGCCGAGCGTCTCGCGGACCGCTTCCACGTCGTGCTGTACGACGTGCGCGGGCACGGCAGGTCGACGGCCCCGCGGCCGCTTCGGGGCGGCTTCACCCTGGAGAAGCTGACCGACGACTTCGTGGCGGTGATCGACGCGGTCAGCCCGGACGAGCCGGTGCACGTGGTGGGGCACGACTGGGGCTCGGTGCAGTCCTGGGAGTTCGTCACGGTGAAGCGGACCGAGGGGCGGATCGCGTCCTTCACCTCGATGTCGGGGCCCTCGCTCGACCACTTCGGACACTGGATCAAGAAGCGGGTGTCCCGGCCCACGCCCCGCAAGGTCGGCCAGCTCCTCGGCCAGGGCGCCAAGTCCTGGTACGTGTACATGCTGCATACCCCCGTCCTCCCCGAGCTGGCCTGGCGCGGCCCGCTCGGCAAGCGCTGGCCGAGCATCCTCCAGCGCGTGGAGAAAGTCCCCGCCGGGGACTACCCGACGCCCTCACTGCCCCAGGACGCCGCGCACGGAGCCTGGCTCTACCGCGACAACATCCGGGCGAGGCTGCGCAGGCCCCGCGCGGACGCTTACGCCCACGCGCCCGTGCAGCTCATCACGCCCTCCGGTGACGCCTTTCTGTCCGAGCGGCTCTACGACGACCTGGAGTTGTGGGCGCCGCAGCTGGTCCGGCGCACCCTGCCGGCCAAGCACTGGGTCCCGCGCACCCGCCCCGACCAGCTGGCCGCGTGGATCGGCGAGTTCGTGACGAGCAACGAGGACGGCAGGCCGGCGAAGGAGAGCGTGGCCACGGGGAGGTACGCCGACCGGTTCGGCGGCCAGCTCGTGCTGGTCACCGGCGCGGGCAGCGGCATCGGGCGGGCCACCGCCTTCGCGTTCGCCGAGGCGGGCGCGCGCGTGGTGGCCGTCGACAGGGACGCGGAGAGCGCGGCGCGTACGGCGGAGATGTCCCGCCTGATCGGCGCCCCCGAGGCCTGGGGCGAGACGGTCGACGTCGCCGACGAGCAGGCCATGGAGAAGCTCGCCGAGAAGGTCGCCAGGGAGTACGGCGTCGTGGACGTCCTGGTGAACAACGCGGGCATCGGCCTCTCCGGTTCCTTCCTCGACACCAGCTCCGAGGACTGGAAGAAGGTCCTCGACGTCAATCTGTGGGGCGTGATCCACGGCTGCCGTCTCTTCGGCGGGCAGATGGCCGAGCGCGGACAAGGCGGCCACATCGTCAACACCGCGTCGGCGGCGGCATACCAGCCCTCCAAGGCGCTGCCCGCCTACAGCACCTCCAAGGCCGCGGTCCTGATGCTCAGCGAGTGCCTGCGCGCGGAGCTGGCGGGCCGGGGCATCGGGGTCTCCGCGATCTGCCCGGGCTTCGTGAACACCAACATCACATCGACGTCCCGTTTCGTCGGGGTCGACGCCGCCGAGGAGCAGCGCCGCCAGAAGCGCACCTCCCGGCTCTACGGCCTGCGCAACTACCCGCCGGAAAAGGTCGCCGACGCTGTCCTGCGCGCGGTCGTCAGGAATCAGGCGGTCGTCCCGGTCACCCCCGAGGCCCGCGGCGCCCACCTCATGTCCCGCTTCACGCCCAGGGCACTGCGCGCGATCGCCCGATTGGAGCCGCCGCTGTGAGCGAGGAGAAAAGCCCCGGCACGGGCGTCGAGGAGCGCCCGGCCGCCGAGGGGCACTACGCGATCGTGCCACGCCGGGTCTCGTTCGACTGGGACGAGACGCCGCTGCACTGGATACCGGACGAGCCGACCGCCACCCATGTCATCAACGTCCTGCATCTGCTGCTCCCTGCGGGGGAGCGGTGGTTCGTGAAGGTCTTCAAGGAAGGTCTGCCGCTCGTCACCGATCCGGTGCTGCGCGGGGACGTCAAGGGGTTCATGGGCCAGGAGGCCACGCACAGCGTGCAGCACGCGCATGTGCTCGACCACCTGGCGGCGCAGCGGCTCGACACCGCCGCGTTCACCCAGTACGTCGACTTCCTCTTCGAGAAACTCCTCGGCGAGAAGCCGCCGTGGGGAGCCCCCGTGCCGACGCAGGAGTGGCTGCGCTTCCGGCTGTCGATCGTCGCCGCGATAGAGCAGTTCACGGCGGTCCTCGGGAACTGGGTGCTGCACGCCGACGGCCTCGACCGCGCCGGTGCCGACGAGGTGATGCTCGACCTGCTGCGCTGGCACGGCGCGGAGGAGGTCGAGCACCGCGCGGTCGCCTTCGACATGTACCAGCACTGCGGCGGCGAGGGCCTGCCCCGGTACGCCCGCCGCATCGCCGGCATGACGGTCACGGCCCCCGTGATGCTGTACCTGTGGGTGTGGGGCACGGCCTATCTGATGCGCCACGATCCCCAACTGGCGGGCCGCTTGCGGTACTCACTGGCGGAGCACAACAGGGCGGTCGCCAAGGGCCTGCTGCCCACCTGGCGTGAGATCGGCACGGCGATACCCCGCTATCTGCGGCGGTCGTACCATCCCTCGCAGGAGGGCTCGCTGCGCAAGGCCGTCGAGTACCTGGCGCAGTCGCCCGCGGCACGGGCCGCGGCGGGCGCGGTGGGCCGCGCCGCCCTCGCCTAGCCGCGAGTCGATCCAGGCGGCCACCCGCCCAAGCACGAGGGCACACGCACAAGGCAACACGCACGAGGCAACACGGAGGTCGGTCAGCGTGGAGTACCGCATCGAGGACCTGGCGCACCACAGCGGCGCGACGGTGCGCACGATCCGCGCCTATCAGGACCGCGGGCTGCTCCCCCGCCCGGAGCGGCGCGGCCGGTCCAACGTATACGGGGAGGCGCATCTGGCCCGGCTGCGGCAGATCGCCGACCTGCTGGACCGTGGCTACACCCTGGCCTCCATCAAGGAACTCCTGGAGGCCTGGGACGCCGGCCGGGGCCTCGGCGGGGTACTCGGTCTGGCCGCCGAGGTCGACGGCCCCTGGACGGACGAGAAGGCGGACCGGATCACCCGGGCGGAGCTGGACGCCGCGTTCGGGGGCGTGCAGGACGAGGCGGCGGTGGCCGACGCGATCGCGCTCGGCGTGCTGGAGCCGCTGCCGGGACGTGACGACGAGTTTCTGGTGCCGAGCCCTCAAGAGCTATCCGTGGCTGTCGAGTTGCATGCGGCGGGCGTCCCACTGTCGGCAATATCAGGCCATTTGCGGGAGTTGAGGGGGCAGGTCGAGCACATAGCGTCGCGTTTCCTGGAGTTCACCACGGAGCACGTCTTTGGCCGTTATCTCGGGAACAGTCCGCCGACCGAGGCGGATGCCGCCGAGGCCGCTTCTCTCGTACGCAGGCTCAGGCCGCTCGCGCAGCAGTCCGTCGACGCTGAACTGGCGCGTGCCATGCGCATCTTCGCAACCCGGCACCTCCGTCAGCGCCTCGATCCGGAGCAGGCGAGTCGACGCACAGAGGAGCCGCAGATGGTGGCTGTCCCGGCGTCCACAATGCGCGCTGTGCAGGCGTTGGTTGGCGAGGCGGGTGCTGGGGCGTTCATCGTGGCGGCCGCCGAACGCGAGGTGCAGGCACGGACATTGGACTCACTAACAGCAACCCATAAGAAAGAGACCATAGTTACACAAATGCCCTCCGATCCCTAGGAGTTGTCCACAGAATCGCCAACTAGCCTGTGGATAACTCGACTTGGCTGTGGATCAAACCTGTGGACACCCACGGGTCGATGAAAAGTGGGTGGACGAAAATCGAGTGCGCGAAGAACGGATCACCCCGACGCTGAAAGCATGCCCAACACTGAAAACAAGCCCGCCGCTGAAAACATGAAAGAAGGACCCTCTGAACAACGCACCGTGAAGGTCTCCAAATACCTGTCGAAACACCTACGGCATCAACCGGACCGGATCGGCCTCGCCCTCGACGAGAACGGCTGGGTGGAGATCGACGCGCTGCTCGCCGCGGCCGCCGCGCACCGCTTCGGCATCACCCGGGCCGAACTCGACCACGTGGTCGCCGTCAACGACAAACGGCGCTTCGCCATCGAGGGCGGCCGGATCCGCGCCAACCAGGGCCACTCCGTGGACGTCGACCTGGACCTGCCCCCTGCGTCCCCGCCCGCGTACCTCTTCCACGGCACCGTGGCCGCTCACCTGGCCGCGATCCGCGCCGAAGGGCTGCGCCCCATGAACCGGCACGCCGTGCATCTCTCGCCCGACCGCGAGACCGCGACGCGTGTCGGCGCGCGCCGGGGGCGGCCTGTCGTCCTGTCCGTCGACGCGGGCGCGATGCACCGCGACGGCCACGTCTTCCAGGTCAGCGCCAACGGCGTCTGGCTCACGACCGCGGTCCCGCCCGGCTACATTCGCTTCCCCGGCCCCCGCTGAGCGGGCCCCGCACGGAGCCGGGCTCCCAATGGAACCGGGCCCGCGTCTGGACGATCAGTTCAGCTGGGAGAGCGTCTCGGTCGCGATCTGCTCGAAAACGGCCTGGTCGGTGGCGAAGGCCGAGTCCGGGATCGGGGCGTGGACGACGATCTCGGTGAAGCCCAGTTCGATGTGCTTGCCCGCGAAGTCCACAAAGGCGTCGAGGGACTCCAGGGGGCGGTTGCGGTCCGGGGTGAAGCCGGTCAGCAGGATCTTGTCCAGCTCGTCCGCGTCCCGGCCGACGTCCGCGCACGCCTTGCCAAGCTTCTCGATCTGCCCCCGGAGCGCCTCGCGGGACTCCTCGGGCGTGCCCTTCTCGAAGAGCTTCGGGTCTCCCGTGGTCACCCACGCCTGGCCGTGCCGGGCCGCGAGCCGCAGACCGCGCGGGCCGGTCGCCGCCACCGCGAAGGGGAGCCTCGGCCGCTGCACGCACCCGGGGATGTTGCGCGCCTCGGTCGCCGAGTAGAAAGCCCCCTCGTACGTCACCGAGTCCTCGGTCAGCAGCCGGTCGAGCAGCGGTACGAACTCGCCGAACCGGTCGGCGCGCTCTCGCGGGGTCCAGGGTTCCTGGTCCGCCTTCAGCAGCGTCGTGGCGTCGAAGCCGTTGCCGCCCGCGCCGATACCGAGCGTGATCCGCCCGCCGGAGATGTCGTCGAGCGAGATGAGTTCCTTGGCGAGCGTCACGGGGTGGCGGAAGTTGGGTGACGTCACGAGCGTGCCGAGACGCAGCCGCTCGGTGGCGGCCGCGGCGGCCGTCAGCGTCGGCACCGCCCCGAACCACGGGCCGTCGCGGAAGGAGCGCCAGGCGAGGTGGTCGTACGTGTACGCGGTGTGGAAGCCCAGTTCCTCGGCGCGCAGCCACTGGTCGCGGCCGCCTTCGTGCCAGCGGCGGACAGGAAGAATCACAGTGCTCAGACGCAGGCTCATGCCTCAGAGCTTACGACCGTCCCCTTCAGCCCCAGGAGTCACGCTGGGTGCTCTGCGAGCGCACTCAGATGTGCGCCCCAGCGCACGGTCGTGCGGGCATATGCGGGACAATCGATGACGTGACCTCCGCTACCCCGGGGCATCAGACCCCGGCCGCCGCCCCAGCCGCCACCGCCCCGGCCACCCTCGCCAAGACCGGTTCGCGCCCGCGGCCCCGGCTGATCGCGACGGACCTGGACGGCACGCTGCTGCGCGACGACAAGTCGGTCTCCGCCCGCACGGTCGCCGCGCTCGCCGCGGCCGAGGAGGCCGGGATCGAGGTCTTCTTCGTGACCGGCCGCCCGGCCCGCTGGATGGATGTCGTCAGCGCCCACGTCCACGGTCACGGCCTGGCCATCTGCGGGAACGGCGCGGCGGTGGTCGATCTGCACGGCGGCCCCGGCACGCACAGCTTCGTGAAGATCCGCGAGCTGGAGAGGGCGTGCGCGCTCGACGTCGTCCGCAGATTGCGCGCGGCCTCGCCGGGTACGTCCTTCGCGGTCGAGCGGACCGGGGGACTGCACCACGAGGAAACGTATCCGCCGCTCCACATGGAGCCCGGCGAGAGCGTCGCGCCCGCCGAGAAGCTCCTCGCCGAGGACCCCGGTGACCCCGCCGTCGCCGAGCAGCCCGTTCTGAAGGTCCTCGCCTTCCACCCCGAGGTCGCGCCCGACGACTTCCTGGTGACGGCCCGCGCGGCCATCGGCGACCGCGCCACGGTCACCCGCTCCAGTCCCAGCGCCCTTCTGGAGATCAGCGGCCCCGGCATCTCCAAGGCCAGCACCCTGGAGCTGTGCTGCGCCGAGCGCGGGATCACCCCCGACCAGGTCGTCGCCTTCGGAGACATGCCCAACGACATCGAGATGCTGACCTGGGCGGGTACGTCGTACGCGATGGGCAATGCCCACCCGGACGTCATCGCCGCCGCCTCCGGGCGCACGGTGGCGAACAACGAGGACGGTGTCGCGGTCGTGATCGAGCGGATCCTGGCAGAACACGCGGACGACGACCGGACTTCGTAGACCTGAGCCGCGCCTGATCGCAGCCCTGAGGCGTACTTAGAGCTTGACGCCGCGCTCCGCCAGCCACTTCCTCGGGTCGACCCCCGACCCGAGATCGGGCGTGAGCCGCGTCTCGAAGTGCAGGTGCGGCCCGGTCGAGTTGCCCGTGGTGCCTGCCTGACCGATCCATTGGCCCGTGCGCACCTTGTCGCCCTGGTCCACGGTGACGGCCGCGAGATGCGCGTACTGCGTGAAGTAACCGCCGCGGTGGCGCACCACGACCTCGATGCCGAAGCCGCCGCCGCACGACACGCTCTCCACCCGGCCCGCGCCGACCGACCGCACCGGCGCCCCGATGTCGACCGCGAAGTCCTGTCCGGTGTGCCGCCGCGCCCAGCGCTCACCGACGCTGTCGAAGCCCGCGGAGAGTTCGTACGTCTTGACGGGCGTGACCCACGCGCGCGTGGAGGACGATTTCGGCTGCTTCAGGCGCACCGCGCCCCGGCACTTGCCCGCGGCGACCGAGCGGTCGGCCTCGCCCTGCAAGGCCCACTGTGCCGTTTCCAGCTTCCGTTCGATGCCGCGCTTCAGCTTCGCGAGGCGTGCGTTGCGGCGGTCCAGGCCGCGCTTGGCCCGGTCCGCGTCGCGCTGGGCGACCGCGAGCCGGGCCGCCGCCCGCTGCGTCTTGGCGACAGCGCTGTTGACGGCCAGGTCGGCCTGCCACATGGCCTGCTTGCCCCGCACCAGGTCCTCGGGGTCGTCGGCCAGGAGCAGCTGCGCGGTATAGGGGAGCCCGCCGCCGGTGCGGTACTGCGCACTGGCCAGACGGCCGAGGTCGTCGTGCAGGACGGCCACGTGGCGCCGCTTCTTGGAGAGGAGTCGGTCCAGTTTCCGGACCTTCACCTTCTGGAGACGTGCCGCCCGCCGCCCCTCTTCGTATCGGGCGGTCGCAAGAGAGGCCTCTTCGTAGAGACGCGCTACGGCGGCGCTCGCACTCGGCCCCTCGGAGGCCCCGGCGGGAGTCGTGAGCCCGAGCAGCGCGCACAGCAGCACCGGCACGGTCAGGAGCGGGCACGGACGACGGAGGCTCAGGCGCATGTCACGGATGGTTGCCCCGCGCGGCGGCACGGTCCCTCCGGAACTCCTGCACTCGGGGGGCACCATGCCCCCGTACAGACCAGGCACGTACCGCCGAACAGGGCTCCCCGGCTGTCAGTACGACACCTGCCACGCAGACACCTGCCACACCACGGCCTCGGTCCGGCGCCCGTCACGCCACCGCCTCAGTAAGGCGCCTGCCACACCACCCTCGTGCCGCCGCCGTCCTCGCCGATTCCGGGCCCGTACCAGCTGTCGCCGCCCAGCGACTCGGCCCGCCGCTTGAGGTTCTTCAGGCCGCTGCGCCGACCGCCCTCCGCGATGCCCACGCCGTCGTCGGCGACGGTCAGGCGTACGCCCCGCTGTCCATCGGGCAACGACACCGTCGCGTCGACGACGACGTCGATACGGGCGGCGTGCGCGTGCCGGAAGGCGTTGGAGAGGGCCTCGCGCAGAGCCGCGATGAGGTTCTTCCCCGCCAGCTCACCGACCACGGTGTCGACGGGCCCCACGAAGTGGTGGGTGGGCTTGAAGCCGAGCGGGACAGCGGCCATGTTGATCTCCCGGAGCACGCGTGTGCGCAGCCCCGAGGGGGCCTCGGCCGGGCCCTGCTGGAGAGCGAAGATCGCCGTGCGGATCTCCTGGATCGTCACGTCCAGCTCGTCGACGGCCTTGCCGACACCGTCCTGCACCTCCGGTACGACGGACCTGCGCTGGGCGCTCTCCAGCATCATCCCGGTGGCGAAGAGCCGCTGGATGACGAGGTCGTGGAGGTCCCTGGCGATCCGGTCGCGGTCCTCGTACACCGCGAGCCGTTCCCGGTCCCGCTGCGCCTCGGCCATCATCAGGGCGAGCGCGGCCTGCGAGGCGAACTGGGCGGCCAGCGTCCGCTCGGCCTCACTGAAAGGACGCGCCCCACGCGCGCGGGGCGTGACGAGCGTCCCGAGGACCCGGCCGTCGCTGTGCAGCGGCAGCATCATGACGGGGCCGTAGCGGCGGGCGAGGTCGGTCACAGTGCGGGGGTCGGTCGCCGCGTCGTCCATGAACACGGCCTCGCCTTCGAGCAGTTGCTCGACGATGCGGCTCTCCGGAGGAATGACCATGCCGAGCGCCCCTGCGGGCCCCTCCGAGGAGACGGCGACGATCTCCATGCCGCCCTCGTCGTCGGGCAGCAGCACGATCCCGGCGGCCGAGTCCGCGAGGTGCCTGGCCTGCTCGGCGACGACGGCGAGGGCTTCCTCCGCGTCGCTGCCCGCGAGCAGGGCGGTGGTGACCGCGACGGAACCGTCGATCCAGCGTTCGCGCTGCTTGGCGGCTTCGTACAGGCGTGCGTTGCCGATGGCGATACCGGCCTCCGTGGCGAGCACGCGGACCATCTGCACGTCGTAGTCGTTGAACTCGGCCCCGTCCCGCTTCTCGGTCAGGTAGAGGTTGCCGAAGATCTCCCCCTGGACGCGGATGGGGACGCCGAGGAAGCTCCGCATCGGCGGGTGGTGGGCCGGGAAGCCGCAGGACCGCGGATCGGCGGAGAGATCGGCGAGGCGGAGCGTCCTCGGTTGGTGGATGAGGGCGCCGAGCAGGCCCTTGTGGCCGTCGGGCAGCCGCCCGATCCGCTCGGCGGTGTCCTTGTCGATGCCGCGGTAGACGAACTCGGAGAGCCCCTTGCCGTCTTCGGAGACCACGCCGATCGCGGCGTAGCGGGCGTCGGCCAGCTCGGCGGCGGTCTCGCAGATGCGGTCGAGGGTGGTGTGGAGTTCGAGCCCGGTGCCGACCGACCGCATGGCTTCGAGCAGCTGCGGCACCCGCGAGGTCAGTTCCGGCGGGAGCCCGTGCAGGCCGCCGCTGGTCGGCCGCGCCGCCGAGCCTCCCGAGCCCCCAGAGCCTCCCGAGCCCTCCGGGTCCGGTGTGCCGTCGGGGAGCGGGGAGTCGGCGGAGGCCGAAGGTACTGACATGACTTTGAGCCTAGTAAGTCCTATTTGCAGGGGAAAGTCGAGGCCGCCCAGCGGGACAGTCGCAGCGCCCCAGCGGGAAGGTCGAGGCCCTCCAGCGGGGATGGCGGGCTTCCTCGCCGCACCTCAACCCACCGCCAGCAGATCCGCCGCCCGCTCCACCTCCAGCATCCTCCGCAACGGCCCTTCCACCGCGGCCAGTTCCTCGTACGTGCCGCGCTGCGCCACCCGCCCCGCGTCGAGCACGAGCACCTCGTCCACCGCGTCGAGCCCGGCGAGACGGTGTGTGATGAGCAGCGTCGTACGGCCCTCCGTCGCGGCGAGGAGGTCGGCCGTGAGGGCGTCGGCGGTCGGCAGGTCGAGGTGCTCGGCGGGCTCGTCGAGCACCAGGACGGGGAAGTCCGCGAGCAGCGCGCGGGCGAGCGCGAGGCGCTGACGCTGCCCTCCGGAGAGCCGCGCGCCGTGCTCGCCGACGAGTGTGCCGAGCCCGTCGGGCAGCGAATCGACCCAGCCGTCGAGCCGCGCCCGCTCCAGGGCGTACCGCAGCTCCCCCTCCGTGGCGTCCTTCTTGGCGAGCAGCAGGTTCTCCCGCACGGAGCTGTCGAAGATGTGCGCGTCCTGGGCGCACAGCCCGACCAGGCCGCGCACGGTGTCACCGTCCAGCGTGGCCGTGTCCGTGCCGCCGAGCGTGTACGTCCCCTCGTACGGCCCGAGGAACCGCAGCAGCACCTGCGCGAGCGTCGTCTTGCCGGAACCGGAGGGGCCGACCACGGCGATCCGCCGCCCCCGCTCCAGCGTCAGATCGACACCCGCCAGCGCCGGCGCGTCGGTGCCCTGACCTTCGTATCGAGCACGCAGCCCCTCGACGCGCAGCGGGAAGGGCGAGCGCGGCGCCTCGGCGGGCGTGGCGGGCTCCGGTACGGGCTCGGGCGCGTCGAGGACCTCGTAGACGCGCTCGGCGCTCTTCCTGACCCGCTGGCGGTACTGCACGGCGAGCGGCAGACCCAGGACCGCCTCGAAGGCGGCGAGCGGCGTGAGGACGACCACGGCGAGGGCGATCCCGCCGAGCCGCCCGTCCTGTACCGCCTGCACTCCGACGAGCGCGGCGGCCGCGACGGTGAGCCCGGTGGTGAGCGCGCCCAGGCCGGCGCCGAGCGCGGTGGCGGTGGCGCCCCGGGAGGCGATCCGCGTCAGCTCGGCGTCGGCCTCCCCGGCCTTGGCCCTGCGCCCCTTCAACGCACCGGCGACGGTCAACTCCGCGGTGCCGGTGAGCAGATCCGCCACGCGCGTGGCGAGCGCCCCGCGCGCGGGAGCCAGCTTTCGCTCCGCACGACGCGCCACGGCACCGCTCAGCAGCGGGACCCCGACACCCGCGACGAACAGCCCGGCAGCGAGCACCGCGCCCGCCTCGGGCAGCAGCCAGGCGGTGAAGCCGACGGCTCCCGCGCTCACCACGGCCGCGGCGGACGCGGGCAGCAGCCAG
The DNA here is from genome assembly GCF_000717945.1 of Streptomyces sp. NRRL S-920. Taxonomy (NCBI): domain Bacteria; kingdom Bacillati; phylum Actinomycetota; class Actinomycetes; order Kitasatosporales; family Streptomycetaceae; genus Streptomyces; species Streptomyces sp. NRRL S-920. Next base: position 78,857 of record NZ_JODF01000010.1, on the reverse strand, counting down.
CGCAGCCAGTAGTCCTGAAAGGCGTCGACATCGGCGACCAGACGGGAGAGGAGGTCACCGCGGCGGGTCGTGCGCAGGCCCGCCGGGGCGAGCCGCTCCAGGCGCCGGTAGACGGCGACGCGAGTGTCGGCGAGCATCCGCAGCACGGCGTCGTGCGAGACCAGGCGCTCGGCGTAGCGGAAGACGGCACGGCCGATGCCGAAGGCACGCGTAGCCGTCACGGCGATCATCAGGTACATCACCGGGGGCTGCTGCGAGGCCCGCGAGATGAGCCAGCCGGACGTGGCCATGAGCCCCACGGCACTGCCCAGCGCGAGGCTGCCGAGCAGCAGCGCGAGCGCCAACTGCCCGCGCCGGGCCCGCGCGGCCTCCCGTACGCGGGCCAGAACGCCGCGACCCGCACCAGCACCGCCCGCCCCCGTGCCGCCCTCCCAGTCGCCCGGCAGCACGTCAGAACCGGCTTCCTGGCTCTCCCGGGCCGGCGTACCGACAGACTCTCCGAGGGTCCGCGGCCCCGACCGCACGCCCCCGTCACGCGAGGCCTCCAGCCGCACCACCCGGTCCGCGACCGCCAGCAACGCCGGCCTGTGCACGACGAGCAGCACGGTCCGGCCGACGGCCAGCCGCCGGACCGCCTCGACGACCTCGGCCTCGGTCCCGCCGTCCAGCGCCGCCGTCGGCTCGTCGAGCAGCACCACGGGCCGGTCGGCGAGGAACGCCCGCGCCAGCGCGAGCCGTTGCCGCTGCCCCGCCGAGAGCCCGGAGCCGTCCTCCCCGAGCACCGTCCCGGCCCCGCCGGGCAGCGCGTCCACGAACTCCAGCGCCCCCGCGTCCCGAAGGGCCTCCCGCAGTTGCGCCTCGGACGCCTCGGGCCGCGCCAGGGTTACGTTCTCGGCGATGGTCCCGGCGAAGAGGTGCGGCCGCTGCGGCACCCACGCGATCCGCTCCCGCCACCGCTCGGGGGAGACCTCCGCGAGGTCGACGCCCCCGACGCACACCCGCCCCTCGGTGGGCCGCACGAACCCGAGCACCACGTTCAGGAGCGTCGACTTGCCCACTCCGCTGGGCCCGACGAGCGCCACGGTCTCGCCGGGCGCCACCTCGAAGGCCACGCCGGACACCGCGTCCGACGTCCGCCCCGGGTACCGGACCGTCACGCTCTCCACGCTCAGCACTCCCGAGGGCGCCGCCCCCGACCCCGCGGCCGGTACCGGAGCCTCGAGCACCTCGAAGATCTCTTCGGCGGCGGCCAGTCCCTCCGCCGCCGCGTGATACTGCGCCCCGACCTGGCGCAGCGGCAGATAGGCCTCCGGCGCGAGGATGAGGATGACGAGACCGTCGTACAGATCCATCTCGCCGTGGACGAGCCGCATGCCGATGGTCACCGCGACCAGCGCGACCGAGATCGTGGCGAGGAGTTCCAGGGCGAAGGAGGACAGGAAGGCGATGCGCAGCGTCCGCATCGTCGCCTGGCGGTACTCATCGGTGATCTTCCGGATCGACTCGGCCTGCGCCTTGGCGCGCCCGAACACCTTGAGGGTGGGCAGGCCCGCCACGACGTCGAGGAAGTGCCCCGAGAGCCGTGAGAGCAGCCGCCACTGACGGTCCATCCGGTTCTGCGTCGCCCAGCCGATCAGGATCATGAAGACCGGGATCAGGGGGAGCGTCACGACGATGATCGCCGCCGAGACCCAGTCCTCGGTGACGATGCGGGCCAGCACCGCCACCGGCACCACCACCGCGAGCCCCAGCTGCGGCAGATAGCGAGAGAAGTAGTCGTCGAGCGCGTCCACACCCCGCGTCGCGAGCGAGACCAGCGAACCGGTCCGCTGCCCGCCCAACCACTCGGGCCCCAGCTCCCCCGCCCGTTCGAGCAGCCGTCCCCGCAGCTCGGACTTGACCGCCGCGCTCGCCCGGTGCGCGGCGAGTTCGGTCAGCCAGGAGACCAGGCCCCGGCCCGCCGCGACCAGGGCGAGCAGCAGCAGCGGCCCGCCCAGGTCGGCGACGGAGAGGTCCTTCTGGAAGGCGCCCACCACGATCTCGGCGATGAGCATCGCCTGACCGATGACCAGAGCCGCCCCGACCAGCCCCAGGGCCACCACCGCGACCAGGAAGAAGCGAGTGGCGCGGGCGTACCGGAGCAGACGCGGATCGATTGGTTTCACGTGAAACACACCTTCCCGAAGGCCACAGGAACGTCAGGACCTAGTGCGCGGCGTCGGCGATGTGCTGTGTGCCGATCCGCTTGCGGAACACCCAGTACGTCCACCCCTGGTAGAGCATCACCACCGGCGCCGCGATGACCGCGCACCAGGTCATGATCTTCAGGGTGTAGGGACTGGACGAGGCGTTGGTGACCGTGAGGCTCCACTCGTCGTTCAGCGAGGACGGCATGACGTTCGGGAAGAGCGTCAGGAAGAGCATCGCGACGGACGCCGCGATGGTGATCCCCGACAGGGCGAAGGACCAGCCCTCGCGCCCCGCCTTGATCGCCCCGATGGCGCCGACCAGCGCGAGGACCGCCACGACCATCGCGACCAGGCTCTTGCCGTCGCCGTTGTCCGCCTGGGTCCACGTCAGGAACCCGAGTGCCAGCACAGCTGTGACGAGGCCGAGGCCGAGGGCCAGCTTGCGCGCCCGCACCCGGATGTCGCCCACCGTCTTGAGCGAGGCGAACACCGCGCCGTGGAAGGTGAACAGCGTCAGGGTGACCAGGCCGCCCAGGATCGCGTACGGGTTGAGCAGGTCCCAGAAGGTGCCCACGTACTCCTTGTGGGCGTCGATCTTGACGCCGCGCGTGATGTTGCCGAAGGCCACGCCCCACATCACCGCCGGGATCAGCGAGGACCAGAAGATCGCGTGCTCCCAGTTGGTCTGCCACCGCTCCTCGGGCCGCTTGGCGCGGTACTCGAAGGCGACACCGCGCACGATCAGGCAGAGCAGGATGACGAGCAGCGGCAGGTAGAAGCCGGAGAAGAGCGTCGCGTACCACTCGGGGAAGGCGGCGAAGGTCGCTCCGCCCGCCGTGAGCAGCCACACCTCGTTGCCGTCCCAGACGGGGCCGATGGTGTTGATGAGGACCCGCTTCTCGACCCGGTCGCGGGCGAGCAGCTTGGTCAGGACCCCTATCCCGAAGTCGAAGCCCTCCAGGAAGAAGTAGCCGATCCACAGAACGGCGATCAGTACGAACCAGATGTCGTGGAGTTCCATGTCCTGAGCGCTCCTTCCTTCAGTACGAGAAGGCCATGGGCCGGTCGGCATCGTCGTCGGAGTCCGCGCCGCCCGACCCCGGGCCCGGTCCGCCGATCTTGGTGGGCGGGTTGAGGTCCGCCTCGGTCAGCTCGGGCGGCCCCTTGCGGACGTACTTGAGGAGCAGCTTCACCTCGATCACGGCGAGGATCGCGTAGATGAGCGTGAAGCCGATCAGCGAAGTGAGCACCTCGCCCTGCGAGACGCCCGGCGAGACCGCGTCCCTGGTGCGCAGCACTCCGTAGACCACCCAGGGCTGACGGCCCGTCTCGGTGAATATCCAGCCCCAGGCGGTGCCGATGAGGGGGAAGATCAGCGTCCACTGCGAGAGCCGCCACCACCAGTCGCCGAGCTTCGGCGACAGCTCCTTGTTCTTGGTGAGCATGAGCTTGGGGATGTCGTCCGCGCCGGTGCGGTGCTCCGGAGCGAGCCAGAACTTCTTCCGCGTCAGCCACAGGCCCGCCGTGCACAGGGCCATGGAGACCCCGCCGAAGCCGATCATCCAGCGGTACGACCAGTAGGCGGTGGGGATGTTGGGCCGGTAGTCGCCGGGCCCGAACTTGTCCTGCGCCTCCTTGTTGAGGTCGTTGATGCCGGGGATCTCGGCGCTGAAGTTGTTCTTGGCGAGGAAGGACAGGACTCCGGGGACCTCGATGGCGACCTTGTTGTGCCCCTCGGCGACATCGCCGTACGCGAAGATCGAGAAGGGCGCCGGCTTCTCGGACTCCCACAGCGCCTCGGCCGCCGACATCTTCATCGGCTGCTGCTCGTACATGACCTTGCCGAGGGTGTCGGCGCTGACCACGGTGAGCAGGGTGCCGACGAAGGCGGTGACCAGGCCGAGCCGCAGCGACATGCGCATGGTGCGGATGTGCCGCTTCTTGCGCAGGTGGACGATGGCGATGCCGGTCATGAAGGCGCCGCCGACCAGGATGGCCGCCGAGATGACGTGGAAGAAGTTGACCAGCGTCGTCTCCTGGAAGAGCACCTTGGCGAAGTCGGTGAGTTCCGCCCGCTTGGTGCCGTCCCGCTCCACGATCTTGTAGCCGACCGGGTGCTGCATAAAGGCGTTCGCGGCGATGATGAAGTACGCCGACAGGATCGTGCCGATGGAGACGATCCAGATCGTCGCGCAGTGCAGCTTCTTCGGCAGCTTGTCCCAGCCGAAGATCCACAGGCCGATGAAGGTCGACTCGAAGAAGAAGGCGATCAGGGCCTCGAAGGCGAGGGGAGCGCCGAAGACGTCACCGACGAAGCGCGAGTAGTCGGACCAGTTCATGCCGAACTGGAACTCCTGGACGATGCCGGTGACGACACCCATCGCGATGTTGATCAGGAACAGCTTCCCCCAGAACTTGGTCGCCCTGAGGTAGTGCTCCTTGCCCGTCCGCACCCACGCCGTCTCGAGGATCGCCGTCAGGGCGGCCAGCGAGATCGTCAGGGGGACGAACAGGAAGTGGTAGACGGTCGTGATGCCGAACTGCCATCGCGCCAGAGTCTCCGGCGCCAGAGCCAGGTCCACTGCGTCTCTCCTTACTCGCCGTGGTCATCGCGGCAATTACCCCGGTCTGTCCCACCGATCTCCGGAGGAACCGGGACGCGCTTGTGAACGCGTTCACATTCACAAGCATTATGTCGTACTGGCGATCGGCACCCAAACGGGGGTCCCCTCTTACCGCCGGAAACGCGAGTGCGCCCCGGCATCGCACGCCGGGGCCCACTCGGAGTTGCCGGGTCCCACCCGGAGTCACGGGACGTCCGCGCTACAGCTCCTTGCGGAACGCCTCCGCCGCCGCCAGGAAGATGTCGTTGGCCTCGGTCTCGCCGATCGTGGCCCGCATCCCCTCGCCGGCGAACGGCCGCACGACCACGCCGGCCCGCTCACAGGCCGCCGCGAAGTCGGTCGTACGGTCCCCGAGCCGCAGCCACACGAAGTTCGCCTGCGTCTCGGGCACCGTCCAGCCCTGCCCGCGCAGCGCCTCGACCACCCGCGTGCGCTCGGCGACCAGTGAGCCGACGCGGCCCATCAGCTCGTCCTCGGCCCGCAACGAGGCCACCGCGGCGTCCTGCGCGAGCTGGCTCACCCCGAAGGGCACCGCCGTCTTGCGCAGCGCGGCGGCCACCGGCTCATGGGCCACCGCGAAGCCGACGCGCAGCCCCGCGAGCCCGTACGCCTTGGAGAACGTCCGAAGGACACAGACGTTCGGGCGATCGCGGTAGATCTCGATGCCGTCCGGAACCTCGGGATCACGGATGAACTCGCGGTACGCCTCATCGAGCACGACCAGGACGTCGCTCGGCACCCGGTCCAGGAAGCGCTCGAGTTCGGCCCTGCGGACCACGGTGCCGGTGGGGTTGTTGGGGTTGCAGACAAAGATGAGGCGGGTGCGGTCCGTGATGGCGTCGGCCATCGCGTCCAGGTCGTGGACCTCGCCCTCCGTCAACGGCACCCGCACCGACGTCGCCCCGCTGACCTGCGTGATGATCGGGTACGCCTCGAAGGACCGCCAGGCGTAGACGACCTCGTCACCCGGGCCCGAGGTGGCCTGAAGGAGCTGCTGGGCCACGCCGACCGAGCCGGTACCGGTGGCGATGTGCGAGACGGGCACCCCGAAGCGCTCCGCCAGCTCACTCATCAGGCCCGTGCACGCCATGTCGGGGTAGCGGTTGAAGGACCCGGCCGCGGCGAGCGCGGTCTCCAGGACGCCGGGGAGCGGCGGATAGGGGTTCTCGTTGGAGGACAGCTTGTAGGCCACCGGGCCGTCGGCCGCGGCGGGCTTGCCCGGCTTGTAGGTGGGAATACCCTCCAGCTCGGCGCGCAGCCTCGGGCTCGTCTCGCTCACCGCAGTCCTCCTCGTACCAGTGCCAGAACAGTTCGAATACTGCTCACCTTATGAGGATTCGCCGCCGGTGCGAATGGCCTCGGGATATCCGCGTACGAAGGTCCGGACCACCGCCCCACGAAGGCGCGCGGAGCCGGTGGGGCGCCTCGTGCTCCCCCGTGCGCCGGTGGCCCGCGCCGTGGCGCGCGTCACCCGTGAAGGTGAGTTGAGACCTCTTCGAGACCTACCGCATTCGACAGGCCCGCACGCGACGATCAGCGGCACCCACCGTCCACCTCGTCAACTACCTTGCTTTCCATGGTCATTGAGGAGTCGACGCCATGCAGAAACGTGCCTGTCAACGAGTGAATATGCGCCCGCGCTACCCACCCCAATGAGCCCTACTATCGGCTCGCCATGACAGCAGCAGGGAAGCACCAGGTGAGCCGAGCGGAGACCGCCCGCCGGGGCAACCGGCAGAGCAGAGCGGGCATCAGAGACGTCGCCGCCGCCGCCGGTGTCTCCATCACGACGGTCTCCGACGCCCTCAACGGCAAGGGACGGCTGCCCGATGCCACCCGACGCCATGTCCGAGAAGTCGCCGAGAGACTGGGTTACCGCCCGTCCGCGGCGGCCCGAACCCTCCGTACCGGCAAGTCCGGCCTCATCGGCCTGACCGTGACGACGTACGGGGATGAACCTTTCACCTTCACCGAGTTCGCCTATTTCGCGGAGATGGCCAGAGCCGCCACCTCCGCCGCCCTCGCCCGGGGTTACGCCCTGGTCATCCTCCCCGCCACCTCGCGCCGCAGCCCGGTCGACGTGTGGTCCAACGTCGCGCTCGACGGCACCGTCGTCGTCGACCCCTCCGACCACGACCCCGTCGTCACCGAGCTGGTCAGACAGGGTCTTCCGGTGGTCTCCGACGGCCGCCCGGCGGGCTCGCTGCCCGTCACCGCCTGGGTCGACAACGACCACGAGGCCGCGGTCCTGGAGATCCTCGACCACCTCGCGGCCGCGGGCGCCCGCCGGATCGGCCTGCTCACCGGCACCACCACGGACACCTACACCCATCTGTCGACGACCGCGTATCTGCGCTGGTGCGAGCGCGTGGGCCAGGACCCGGTCTACGAGTCCTACCCCGCCCACGATCCATGCGCGGGCGCCGTCGCCGCCGACCGGCTGCTCGCCAGGCCCGACCGGCCCGACGCCGTCTACGGCCTCTTCGACCCCAACGGCACCGACCTGCTCGCCGCCGCCCGGCGGTACGGCCTGCGCGTCCCCGACGACCTGCTGCTCGTCTGCTGTAGCGAGTCGATGGTGTACGCCACCACGGAACCGCCCATCACCACACTCTCCCTCAAACCGCGCCGCATCGGCACGGCCGTCGTGCAGCTCCTCATCGACGCCATCGAGGGCCTCGACTCGGGGCGGCCCGTCGAGCAGGTGATACCGACCGAACTGATCGTGCGCACCTCGTCCGAGCGACGTCCGCCGCGCACGACGGTCAGCCCGCCGCGCTCCTCGGGCTCCGGCTGACCCGCACGATGACGGGCAGAGGCCTGCTCCCACCCCGCTACCAACAGGGAAACCTCTGCCCAATTCGGGATAAATCCTCGGTGAACACGTGCCGGGGGCCGATTCACCACCCCTGGTGCACCACACAGCGGGAGCCGCATTCCTATGATGGGCGGACGACACCGCGGGCGCTGCGACCAGGCAGTCCGTTCTCGGTGCAGATGCGGCGCAATGGTGGTGGAGGGGTCGATGACTCAGGGGGCCGGTCAGGGACCCGATGTGCGGACGGCGACGCTGCGCGACTTCCGCGTACCGGCGTACGTCCATGAGACAGCCGGCCCCGCCGAGGTGAGCCCCGCGCCCCCGGTCCCGGCGCCGGGTGAGGTGCGGGGCGACGGCTACACGCCGACCCAGCGCGACCTGCCGGTCATCAACCGCGGGGACACCGTCCAGGTGCAGGTCATGCCGGAGCCCCCGCAGCCGCGGCCGGGCGACGAGCACGGCCCCCTGTTCGTCGTCGGCGACGTCCACGGCTATCTGGACGAGCTGCTCGCGGCCCTCCAGGAGCAGGGCCTCATCGACGCCGACGGCAACTGGTCCGCGGGCAACGCACGCCTGTGGTTCCTCGGCGACTTCACCGACCGCGGGCCCGACGGCATCGGCGTGATCGACCTCGTGATGCGGCTGTCCGCCGAGGCCGCGGCCGCCGGTGGCTACTGCAAGGCGCTGATGGGCAACCACGAGCTGCTCCTGCTCGGCGCCAAGCGCTTCGGCGACACCCCCGTCAACTCCGGGGCGGGCACCGCCACCTTCCAGGCCGCCTGGCTGCTCAACGGCGGCCAGAAGACCGACATGGAGCGCCTGGAGGACCACCACCTCCAGTGGATGGCCCGCCTGGACGCGATGGAGGAGGCCGACGGCCATCTCCTCGTGCACTCCGACACGACCGCCTATCTGGATTACGGCGACTCGATCGAGGCAGTGAACGACACCATCCGCGAGACCCTCACCCGCAACGACGCCAACGAATGCTGGGACCTCTTCCGCAAGTTCACCAAGCGCTTCGCCTTCCGCGACGAGTCCGGCCCCTCGGCCGTACGTGAACTCCTGGACATGTACGGCGGCACACGCATCGTCCACGGCCACAGCCCCATCCCCTACCTCCTGGGTGACGTCGGCTCCGAGGACGAGTCGGACGGGGGCGGCCCGGTCATCGAGGGGCCGCACGTGTACGCCGACGGCCTGGCCATCGCGATGGACGGCGGAGTGACCATGGCCGGAAAGCTACTGGTCTGCCAACTCCCCCTGGGTATCTGAGCGTTCGCTGGGCAGGCGCCCCTCTACAGGATCACGCTGGCCAGGGGGGCCAATTCTGGAAACCCCCTGTCACCGCGTGCTGTCACGGCTCTACCATCGGCTTATCCGTAGCAGGCTCCCCTCCGTTTCTGCCCGACGGCTCGTAGCCATGCGAGCCTTAGCCCTACGGAGCATCGGGGGATGCACATGAACAGCGCTCCACACCTGCTCAATGAGGACCGCCCCGAATACGAGCGGATCCTCGACGAGGCGCTGCGCACCGCACCTGACCGTCCTGAACTCGCCGCAGTGGGCCAGCGGCTCAACACCGAACAACTGCGCACCATGGCCCTGAACGCGACAGCACTGATCACGGCCGCCGCCGCGGCCGAGTACGCGCACTACGTGAAGGTTCGCGAGGAGTTGCGCGAACCTCGACCGTCCTCCACCTCGATTCGCGAAGGGAGCGGAGAGAGCGCCGCGGAGTCGGGCCCCGGCGGCATCGGCCTCGCCACGGCGATGGGCGAGGTCGCCGAACCGGCAGCGGTGGCGGGAGCCGGGGCGGCTGCCGTCGTCGCGGTCCTCGCGCCCGTCCTCGCGGGCACGGCCGCCGCGATCTTCCTGCTCGTCGGCTACATCCTGAAGATGCTCAACCCCGAGCCCGCCTTCGCGGACACCCTGCTCACCGCGGGCTGGCTGTTCGGCGCGCTCACCGCCGCGGGCATCCTGGTCGGCGCGGTCGGCCTGCTCCTGACGGCCCTGCGCAACGGCTCCACCTCGCTCCAGGCGGGACGGCTCCACGGCGAGCGGTACGAGGAGGTGTCCCGAGCCAGGGAGGCCTGGGGACAGGCCCTCCTGGAGCAGGGGGTCGTGCCGTTCCTCCGGGAGGCCCTGGCGGATCCCGGGGCGGTACGCACCGCTCGCGCGCACGTTTCCGAAGCCCCCGGAGGGGGCGGCCGCATGCCGCAGCTGGGCTACGACCGGCCGGGGTTCAGCAGCCCCGACGGCGGCCCGGCCGCCGGATCACGGCCGAGCTTCTCCAGCCCGGACTTCTCCAGCCCGGACTTCGGCGGGCCCGATCACAAGCCGGAGTAGGCCGGGGTGTCCGCAGAGCTGCCACGGTGCTCTGCGGACACCCCGTCCACAGCCGCCGGCTCAGTCGGCGATGGGCAGATAGACGCGGTTGCCCGCCGCGGCGAACTCCTTGGACTTCTGCTCCATGCCCGCCTCGATCTCCTTCTCCTCCAGGTCACCGCCGTGCCGACGGCGGATGTCCTGGGAGATCTTCATCGAACAGAACTTCGGCCCGCACATCGAGCAGAAGTGTGCCGTCTTCGCGGGCTCGGCGGGCAGCGTCTCGTCGTGGAACTCCCGTGCGGTGACCGGGTCCAGGGCGAGGTTGAACTGGTCCTCCCAGCGGAATTCGAAGCGCGCGTCCGAGAGCGCGTCGTCCCAGTCCTGCGCGCCCGGGTGGCCCTTGGCGAGGTCCGCCGCGTGCGCCGCGATCTTGTACGTGATGACGCCGGTCTTCACGTCGTCGCGGTTGGGCAGGCCCAGGTGCTCCTTGGGCGTGACGTAGCAGAGCATGGCCGTGCCCCACCAGCCGATCATCGCGGCGCCGATGCCGGAGGTGATGTGGTCATAGGCGGGCGCGATGTCCGTGGTCAGCGGGCCGAGGGTGTAGAACGGCGCCTCCTCGCAGATCTCCTGCTGAAGGTCGATGTTCTCCTTGATCTTGTGCATCGGGACGTGACCGGGGCCCTCGATCATCGTCTGTACGTTGTGACGCTTGGCGATCGTGTTGAGTTCCCCGAGCGTGCGCAACTCCGCGAACTGCGCCTCGTCATTGGCGTCCGCGATCGAACCGGGCCGCAGACCGTCGCCGAGCGAGTACGTCACGTCGTACGCCGCGAGGATTTCGCACAGCTCCTCGAAGTGCTCGTAGAGGAAGCTCTCCTTGTGGTGCGCCAGACACCAGGCGGCCATGATCGAACCGCCGCGCGAGACGATGCCGGTCTTGCGGTTGGCGGTCAGCGGGACGTACGGCAGGCGCACACCCGCGTGCACCGTCATGTAGTCCACGCCCTGCTCGGCCTGCTCGATGACCGTGTCCTTGTAGATCTCCCAGGTCAGCGCCTCGGCCTGGCCGTCGACCTTCTCCAGGGCCTGGTAGAGCGGCACGGTGCCGATGGGGACGGGGGAGTTGCGCAGGACCCACTCGCGGGTGGTGTGGATGTTGCGGCCGGTGGAGAGGTCCATGACCGTGTCGGCGCCCCACTTCGTCGCCCAGGTCATCTTGTCCACCTCCTCCTCGATGGAGGAGGTGACCGCGGAGTTGCCGATGTTGGCGTTCACCTTCACCAGGAACTTCTTGCCGATGATCATTGGCTCGATCTCCGGGTGGTTGACGTTCGCGGGAATCACGGCCCGGCCCGCGGCGACCTCCGCCCGCACGATCTCGGGGTCGATGTTCTCGCGGATCCCGATGAACTCCATCTCGGGCGTGATCTCGCCGCGCCGGGCGTACGCGAGCTGCGTCACCGCCTGCCCCGGGCGGCCGCGGCGCGGCTGGCGGGGGCGGCCGGGGAAGACCGCGTCGAGGTTCTTGAGGCCGCCACGGGGCGAGGTGTGCTTGATGCCGTCGTCCTCGGGGCGCGGCGGGCGGCCCACGTACTCCTCGGTGTCGCCGCGGGCGATGATCCAGTTCTCCCGCAGCGGCGGCAGTCCGCGGCGGACGTCGGTCTCGGCGTTCGGGTCGGTGTACGGACCCGACGTGTCGTACAGGGTGACGGCCTTGCCATTGGTGAGGTGCACCTGGCGGACCGGCACGCGCAGGTCGGGGCGCGAGCCCTCGACGTACGCCTTGTGCCAGCCGATGGACTTCCCGGCCTCGTTCAGGGACTCGCCCTGGCTGGAGGCAGGCGTGCGTGCGTCCGATGTGGTCATGAGACCTACTCCCTACGCCGGCATTACCCGGTAACAGGTTCGGCGGTCGACGCAGCGGATCCCGTACGGCTCGTGCACGAATTGTGCCGTTTCGTACGGAGGTCAGCGCCCTCTCAGCCCGGTGCTCCGAGCTCCCGCGATTGCAAAGGTGGCTCCACGCTAGCGTCATCTCGGGCGCGCTGAACAGAGGGCCCCCTCCGTTCTTGCGATGATCGGCCAGTGACCACCACAGCGCCGCCGCCGCCTCCGCCCGCGCAACCGCCCCACTCCGGCCCGCCCCCGGACGGCCCCGGGCATGACCACGGGCACGGCCACGGGCACGCCCACAGCCACGGTCCGGCCGCTCCCGTCTCCCAGCATCTGCGCAAGGTCATCGCCGCGGTGCTGATCCCCTTCGCCGCCGCGGTCGTCGTGGGCCTGGTGGTGCTCTGGCCCGGTGGCGCCCCCTCGCACGAGCGGACCGGCGTCGGCTTCGACCGGCAGACGCAGTCGGCGAAGGTCACGAAGGTGCAGGAGCTGCCCTGCAAGGACCTCAGTCCCTCGCAGCCCCAGCCGAACGGCGACACCTCCACCCCCGAGGGCCGGTCCGCCCAGTCCTCGGCGACGGGCACCTGCAAGAAGGCGCTGATCGAGGTGAGCAGCGGCAAGGACAAGGGCCGCACGTTCACCGAGATCATCCAGCCGGACTCGCCCCGGCAACTCCACAAGGGCCAAGAGGTGGTGGTCGCCTACGAGCCCAAGGCGCCCGAGGGGTTGCAGTATTCGGTCACCGACGTGAACCGCAAGCTCCCGATGGCGCTGCTCGCCGGCATCTTCGCGCTCGCCGTCGTCGTGGTGGGACGGCTGCGCGGCGTGATGGCCCTGGTCGCCCTCGCCATCAGCTTCCTGGTCCTGACCTTCTTCATCCTGCCGGCCATCCTCCAAGGCTCGAACCCGCTGGTCGTGGCAGTGATCGGCGCGAGCGCCATCATGCTGGCCGCGCTCTATCTCTGCCACGGCCTCACGGCCCGTACGTCGGTCGCGGTGCTCGGCACTCTGATCTCCCTCCTGCTGATCGGCCTGCTCGGCTCGCTCTTCATCGGCTGGGCCGCGCTGACCGGCAACACCGACGACAACACCGGCCTCATCCACGGCCTGTACCCGTCCATCGACATGAGCGGCCTGCTGCTCGCGGGCGTCATCATCGGCTCGCTCGGCGTCCTCGACGACGTGACGGTCACCCAGACCTCGGCCGTGTGGGAACTGCACCAGGCCAACCCGAACATGGGCTGGCGCGGCCTGTACCGCGCGGGCATCCGCATCGGCCGCGACCACATCGCCTCGGTCGTCAACACCCTCGTCCTCGCCTACGCGGGCGCCGCCCTGCCCCTGCTCCTCCTCTTCTCCATCGCGCAGTCCAGCGTGGGCACGGTCGCCAACAGCGAGTTGGTCGCCGAGGAGATCGTGCGGACCCTGATCGGCTCGATCGGCCTGGTCGCCTCCGTGCCGGTGACGACCGCGCTGGCCGCCCTGGTCGTCTCCGCCGACCGCTCCACCGGCCCCGGCGCCCCGGCCCCGGCCACCGGCACCCCGCCGCGCCGCTCCTCCCGCGGCGGAAAGGGCCGACGCCGCAAGGCCTGACGGTCTGACGGTCTGGCGGTCTGGCGGTCTGGCGGTCTGGCAGCTTGACGGTCTGACGGTCTGACCCCGGAACGGTCCCGAAGGCGCAGACGGCACCCCGGTGGCCGTGGCGGTGCCCTGGCGATGCCCTCAAATGCACCAATCTGCCATTGGCATAGGCACATTGAGCCCGGGTCTCATCCCGCGTTCTGTTCCTCCGCCAGGATCCGGTCGAGCGTCTCGTCCAGATGCGCATCGAAGTCGGCGAGCGCGCGCTCCTGTCCGAGCGGCACCAACTTGTCCGTACGGTCCAGGAAGGCGAGCAGCGGCGGAATGCCCACGCGGAACAGCGCCTGGTCAGCGCCGACCTGAAGCTTGATCAGGGCCTCGTCGAGCAGATCGGGATCGGTGGGCTCGATGCGCACGTCCCCGACCCCACACGGCCTGCCCACCCCGTCGATCAGCAACTCCCTCCCGAAGGTCCAGGTCACCGGCGCGTCGCCAGGCAGATGGAACGTCAGCTGCACGGCATAAGGATCATCGGTCTCATAGCGCAACTCCACCGGGATACGAAACGACAGCTCCTCGGAAACAAGGAAGCTCATCATGACCTCTGCCTGAACCGACTCGTCCATCGCGCCGCCCTACCCCGTCACTTAGTCATCAAGGGGCCAGGAACCCACTCCCTGACACTTATGGCATCTTGCTTAACGTGCACACCAGATCACAAGGAGTGAGTTTTCAGATGCTGATAGAGAAGGCGAGTGTCCCTAGTAGCTTTCCGATCTCACGTTGCAACCTCTCCGCCGCGGGCAGCAACCGGTCGGCCTGACCGACGGGCACGGAAATGGCCAGGGTCGCCGCGGTGTCGCCCGCCAGGATCGGAACCGCGGCACAGACCGTCCCGAGTGCGTACTCCTGGCGCTCCACGACGGGCCGCATCCGCTCCATCGCGTCGAGGCGGCGCAGGAACGTTCGGTCGTCGCGGACCGAGTAACGCGTGATCGACTGAACCGGATAGCGGTCGAGGTGGTCCCGCCGTGCCTCGCCGTCGAGTTGGGACAGCAGGCACTGACCGATGGCGTGGGCGTGGCCCGTCTCGCGAAAGTCCGCCCACTCCTCCACGGCGGGGTTGCCCGGAGTGTCGGAGACCGCCACGATCTCGATCTCGCCCGCGCGGTAGACAGCGAAGTACACCGGCACTCCGATGGCGTCGCGGCAGTGCGCCAGGACGTCGCCGACCGTGCCGCGACGCTTCTGCTGTGCCCCGCTGCTGCTGAGCCGCTCGGCCGCCTCGCCGAGCACGAATACTCCTTTCTCTCGGCGCAGATAACCCTCGTGGGTCAGCGTGCGCAACAGGTGGTAGGCGGTAGGGAGCGCCAAACCCGCCTCGCGGGCCAACTGCTTGGCGGGCGCCCCGTACTGATGTGTGGCGGCGGCTTCCAGCAGCCGCATCGCACGCTGCACGGAGCCGATGAGGGTGGGGGTGACGGGGGCGGCGCCCGGTGCGGTGGCGTCGCCCGCCGGGCCTGCGTCGTTCGTTTGGCCTGCGCCGCCTGTCGGACCTGGATCGCCCGGTGGGCCAGCGCCACTCGTCGGATCAGCGGCACTGGCGGTAACTGGTGAAGTGGCGCCGACCGGTGAGGTGGAGGTGTCGACCGCGGCCAAGGTTCACTCCCGAAGCGCGTGGGGGGCCGCCCGTGCCCGGAGCAACACGGGTGGGCAGTGCGCCCGTCCGCGGGGAACGGCCCCGCGTCGGTTTTCGGACTCTAACCCTTGGCCACCGCTCTACGGCCGTTTGCCAGGAAACTTCCCCCGGCCGAGGGAATCGGTTCGAAAAGTCACCTCTCGGCAGTAACCACTCGTCGTTACGGTCGACCACCGCTCGGTACGGTCGATCACCGATCGGGACGGTCGATCACCAAACAGTGCGGACGATCACCAATCGGTGCGCGACGAGGACGATCCGGATATGAACTTCCGTACGACATAGATGAGTCCACCGACCAAGGCAACGAATAGCAGCGCCTTGAAAAGCAGGGCGATCACGAACCCGACAACGGCCGCTATCACGCTGCCGAACACGACCAAGGCGATGACGGGCACAGCCACCCACTTCACCCACCACGGCATTCCCGCAAAGATCTCCTTCGCTGCCATCGTCCTTACCTCTCTCCGCACACATCGCGTCGACGGGTTCCTGAATGTCCGCAGGCTCCCGGCTTGTTGCATTCGATGCTAGGTCGCCAAAGGGCGCGGTGGGGGCCTCGCAGCCCTTGTCCTCCCCTGATCCGCCCCCTAGGGGTCAGCCGGGTCAGGCCTCCGGCGGGGAGAAGACGACCAGGACGCGCAGGTCCTCGCTGATGTGGTGGAACTTGTGGGGCACCCCGGCCGGCACATAGACGACGCTGCCGCGCGCGACCGATGTGGTCTCCATGCCGACCGTGATCGAGGCGCGGCCGCTCACGACCATGTAGACCTCGTCCTGCCCGTGCGGCTGCTGCGGATCCGACTCCCCGGCGTTGAGCGCGTAGAGCCCGACCGACATGTTCCGCTCCCGCAGAAACTGTAGATACGCCCCGTCGTTCGCCGCGCGCTCCGCCTCCAGATCGTCCAGCCGGAATGCCTTCATCGCCCTCGTACGCCCCTCGCTGATACTCGCCCCGCGGAATCCCGCCGGTGCGCGTGGCCCGACCGCTCTCGTTCCACGTCTGCCACGATCAGACACATGAAGAATTTCGTAGTCAAGACGATCGCCAACGCCGCGGCCCTGGCCGTCGCCGTGTGGCTGTTCGACAAGATCACGCTGACCGGCGGCAGCACCGGCAAGAAGGTCGGCACCCTCATCGTCGTCGCCCTGCTCTTCGGCCTGGTGAACTTCCTGGTCAAGCCGGTGGTGAAGGTCCTGACGTTCCCGCTGTTCATCCTGACCCTCGGCCTGATCACCCTCGTGGTCAACGCCCTGATGCTGCTGCTCACCTCGTGGCTGGCCGACAAGTTCGACGTCAGCTTCCATGTGGAGGGCTTCTGGACCGCCGTCCTGGGCGGCCTGATCATCTCGATCGTTTCCTGGGCCATGAACGTGGTGCTCCCCGACGAGAAGGACTGAACGGCATGACGGACTCTGCTGCCATAGGCCTCGGGGACGGCACGCGGGCGGTGCGGGCCGGCCTGCCCGAGCCGGTGAAGCACGAACCCACCCTCCCCGGCCCGGTGTTCGCCGCGCACTTCCACCTGCCCGGCGACCCCACGGGCGGATACGCCTACGCGCGCGACGAGAACCCCACCTGGACGCACCTGGAGCGCGCCATCGGCGAGCTGGAGGCGCCGGGCTCGGCGGTCACCGGGGACGACGTCGAGACGCTCGTCTTCGCCTCGGGCATGGCCGCCATCTCGGCGGTGCTGTTCTCCCAGCTGCGCGCCGGGGACACGGTGGTCCTGCCGGACGACGGCTACCAGGTGCTCCCGCTGGTCCGCGAGCAGCTCACGGCGTACGGCATCGAGGTGCGCACCGCCCCGACCGCCGGTGACGCCCAGCTCGACGCCCTGGACGGTGCCAAGCTGCTGTGGCTCGAGACCCCGTCCAACCCGGGCCTCGACGTGTGCGACGTGCGTCGCCTCTCCGACGCGGCACGCGCGCGTGGCGCCCTGGTGGCGGTCGACAACACTCTGGCCACACCTCTCGGCCAGCGGCCCCTGGAACTCGGTGCGGACTTCGCGGTCGCCAGCGGTACGAAGATGCTCACCGGCCACGGTGACCTGCTCCTGGGATACGTGGCATGCCGCGACGCGGACCTGGCTGCCTCGGTGCGACGGTGGCGCAAGATCGTCGGGGCGATCCCGGGGCCGATGGAGGCCTGGCTCGCCCACCGCTCGCTCGCCACGCTCCAGCTGCGCGCCGACCGGCAGAACGCGAACGCCCTGGCCCTCGCCGAAGCCCTGCGGGACCGGTCCGAGGTGGCGGGGCTGCGTTATCCCGGGCTGCCCGATGACCCCTCGTATACGGTCGCCTCGCGGCAGATGCGGCGCTTCGGGTGCGTGGTCTCCTTCACGCTGCCCACCCGCGCGCGTGCCGAGCGTTTCCTGGAGGCGCTGCGTCTCGTCGACGACGCGACGAGCTTCGGCGGTGTGCGGTCCACGGCCGAACGGCGCGGGCGCTGGGGTGGTGACGACGTCCCGGAGGGCTTCATCCGCTTCTCCGCGGGCGCCGAGGACCCCGATGACCTGGTGGCGGACGTACTGCGCGCGCTGGACGAGTCGGCCGGGTGACCGCTGCCGACCGGCCCGGACTCCACTGCGCCGATGTTCCGAATGGCCCGGCCTCAACTCCGCCGACGCCGCCGATTTTCGGGACCGTTCATTGCGCGTAGCCGGGAGGCTGCCCCGAACGTCGACTGGGCTTGATGGCGGTCCCGGCTGGTGCGCGATGTTTCACGTGGAACAGTCCGGGCCACATTTCCCCCATGACCGTCCGACCCGTGGTCAAGCGCACCGCACGCGCCGTCCTGCTGGACGGAGACGACCTGATCCTCATCAAGCGGACCAAGCCCGGTGTCGATCCGTACTGGATCACCCCTGGCGGTGGCGTGGAGCCGGACGACGCCACCGTCATCGACGCGCTCCACCGCGAGGTGCACGAGGAACTCGGCGCCAAGATCACCGACGTCGTGCCCTGCTTCGTCGACACCGTGGAGCACATCGGCGAGGACGGCGGCGCGACCGGAGTGAAGGTGCAGCACTTCTTCGTCTGCCGCCTGGAATCCATGGACACCGGGCAGCGGCACGGCCCCGAGATCGAGGAGCCGTGCGGCGAGTACGAGATCGTGCATGTGCCGTTCACCCGGGTCGGTATCGCCTCGGTCCATCTCGTACCGCTGTCACTGCGGCACTACTTGGACGGCAACATCGAGGGCGTACGCGCGATGCACGCCCCTGACCTCGGTTAATCCCCCGCTGCCGCCGCTACGAGTTCCTCGACGGAGTCGTGGCGGATACGGCCCTCGGGGATGCCCGCGTCCCTGAGGACGTCCACGCCGCTGCGGATCATGCCGGGCGGCCCGGAGAGGTACGCGTCGTACTCGTTCCAGGGGCCGTACTCGCGCACGGCGTCCGGCAGTTGGACCCCCTGGTCGACGATCGGGCGTACGGCGAGCCAGGGGTGGGTCTGCTGGAGTCGCAGCATGGTGTCGATGTCGTACAGGTCGTGGTCGGTGCGGGCACCGTAGAACACCTCGACCGGCCGCCTTCTGCCGTGCTCGGCGACGTCCTCGACCAGGGCTTTGATGGGTGCGATGCCCGTGCCGCCGCCCAGGCAGAGCAGGCCGCTGTCGGTGGTGTGGTCGACGGTCATCGAACCCGCGGGCGGGCCGAGGCGCAGTACGTCGCCGGGGCGGGCGTGGTGCACCAGGGCGTTGGAGACCCAGCCCGCCGGAACCGCCTTGACGTGGAAGGACAGCAGGCCGTCGGAGCGCGGCGCCGACGCGAAGGAGTAGTGCCGCCAGATCCGCGGCCACCAGGGCGTCTCCAGGCTGGTGTACTGCCCGGCGAGGAAGGGATAGGGCTGGTCCGGGCGGACGGTGACCACGGCTATGTCCGGGGTCCTGAGGTCGTGCGAGACGACCTCCGCGAACCACCAGGCGGGAGCGCGCAGTTCGTCCTCCGCGGCCGCGTCGATCATGACCTGGGAGATCGTCGTATACGTGCGGACCCAGGCGGCCTCGGTCTCCGCGTCCCAGATCGCGCTCGCGTACCGGCTCAGCGAAGCGATCAGACACTCGCCGACGGCCGGATAGTGCTCGGGCCGGGTGCCGTACTTGCGGTGTCCGCGGCCGAGGTTCTTCAGGTACGAGACGAGCACGTCGGTGTGGTCGATGTGCTCCGCCGCTGTCAGCAGCGCCTTGAGGAGGCGGTCCCGCTGGGTGTCCATCGCGGCGGGGAACAGGGCGCGCAGATCGGGGTGGCGGGTGAAGAGCAGTGCGTAGAAGTACGAGGTGACCTGGTCGGCGACCGGGCCGATCTCCGCCATCGTGCGCTGCACCAGGGCGGCGTCGGGGGACGCGGGCTTCGACGGCTTCGCCAACTTCGCCGACTGCGCGAGGGCTTCGGCCTCCGGCTCGGCTGTTTCCGGTGACAGCTGGGGCTCGGGGGGCCCAGGGGACGGCTGCGGCTCGGCGTCGGCGGATGGGTCCCGCTCCAGTACGGAGGGGGCGGTCGCGAGGGCCTGGCTTGTCGCGGCGGGAGCAGTTGGGGCGGGAGCGGTCGTAGCGGGAGCAGTTGGGGCGGGAGCGGTCGCAGCGGGAGCAGTTGCAGCGGGGGTTGTGGTAGCGGTTTGGGAGGCGGTCGTAGCGGCATGGGCGGTCGAGGCCGCAGGGGCGTTGACGGCTGCACGGGCCGCCGGTATTCGCTCAACCACGGACGCGGCGGGCTCCGGAGCGGGCGCGGACTCGGCGGCGGACACCGGCTCAGCCCTGGACGCGGGGTCGGCCGTGGGCATGGAGGCGGCCGTGGACGCGGACTCGGCGCCGGGCGCAGGAGCGGGCGCTGTGGCCTCAGGCCTGCCCAGGGGGCGTATCGCGGTCGGTCGGCGCGCCTCGGCGGCCGCCTCCGGGGCGTCGGCGCCGGGCTGCTGCTGCCGTTCCTCCGGCCGCTTGGGCGGCCTGCGCGGGGTGAACCAGCCGCTCCCAGCGCCGGAAGTGCCGTCGTCCCCCGACGTGGTGGTCGGAGCGTCCATACTGTGCCTCGCCTCGAACATCTCTCGGTCGGTCTGTGCGCTTCCTGCCGGAAGTCGTTTCTTTCCCCGCTCTGTCTTGTCGGCTGATCCGGCCACATTGAACCTTGGATTCCCGCACTACGGACAAGTAGGTCAAGAATGTGACATTGGCCGCAGTCATCTCACCGCAGCATCCCATTCACAGCCGCCGCGTCGGCCGCATAACGAGAAGGACCGACTCTCGATCTCCGCGCCCCGATAGGCTTCTCCGCCCGCGTGCGTGCCCCGCAGGATGTGAAGAAGCACACCCGGCACGAACCGGAGTCGACCATACCGGCAGCCGTCCGACACACAAGCCCCCTTCCCATCCTCGGGAAATCAACGCCTCCGCCTGCCAATTGCGTCAATTAGCGGGCTTGCCGCACCAATTCGTACGCCTTACGCAGGTCCCGCCCGACATAGGAGTGGGTGGCCAGGTTCACCAGTCGCGGATCGGCGTTGACCGCGAGGGAAACCGGCACGATCCGGTCCCAGGTGTCCTGGTTGCCCGAGAGCCGGTGCCGCTGGAGTCGTGCCATGTACGCCGAGGCTAGTACCCGCGGTTACTCCCGCTGTCAGACGCCCCGGCCCCGCTTGGTCGGCATCGTGTTTCACGTGAAACTAAGCCGCCCCGCCCGTCGGGCCACCCTGGTTGTCCATGTCGTCGGTGCCGCCTGCTGGCTCGGGCTCACGCTCGGGCTCGTCGCTCTCGCCCTCACCGCGATCACAACCGACTCGGCCGTGGCCGTGGAGGCCGCCGTCCGTTCGATGAAGGTCTTCGCGGACTGGCTGGTGCTCCCGCTCGCTCTGCTCACCCTGGGGAGCGGCCTCCTGCTGTCCCTGGGTACGCAGTGGGGGCTGGCCAGGCACCGGTGGGTCTATACGAAGTTCTGGCTGACCCTGGCCACCACGACGGCCTCGGCCTTCGCGCTGCGCCCGGGGGTCGACGACTCGGTCAGGACGGTGGCCTCGGGCCACCCGGTGGCCGATACGACGGGCTTGCTCGCCGGGCCTCTCGTCTCGCTCAGCGCCTACCTGTTCATGACGGTCCTTTCGGTGCTCAAGCCCTGGGGCCTCACCCGCCGCGGCCAGAAGCAGCATGACCAGAGGCAGCGTGATCAGAAGCAGCGTGAGCAAATGCGGCGTGCTTCTGCCCACAAACGGGTGGACGCCGAGGACGTACGTCGGACAGCCTGACCCGGGTGTCGACACCTTCCCTCTCCGCGCTCCCCATCCGCCGGCTCACCCCCCGCGATCTGACGTCCTGCGCCGATCTGTCCGAGGACCGGGGCTGGCCCCGTGAAGAACACAAATGGGGCCTCCTGCTGTCGGCCGGTACGGGCTACGGCATCGACGACCCCGACGGCAACGGCCTCATCGGTGTGTACGTAGTGACCCGGTACGGCCCGCTGGAACGCCCCGGCCTTGAGGCGATCGGCATGGTCCTCGTCGCCGAGCGGTACGCACGCCGGGGCATCGGCCGCCGTCTGATGCGGCACGCCATCGAGCAGGCGGCCACTGTCCCGCTGACGCTCCACGCCACACCCAACGGCCGTCCCCTCTACGAACAGCTCGGCTTCAAGGCGATCGGCCGTGCCGAGATGGTCAGCGGACACTTCACGCCCTCGGGTCCGCTACCCGACATCGCCACCCGTCCGGCCACCGCGGAGGACCTGACCGCCATCCTCCGCCTCGACACCGCGGTCTTCGGCCACGACCGGACGCACATCATCACCAGGCTCCCCGCCTTCACCGACCAGCTCCGCGTCGCGGAGGCCGCCGGCGAGATCATCGGGTACGCGGGTGCCTGGCCGAACATGGACACCCATGTCGTCGGCCCGCTCATCGCCCGGGACACGGCGGCCGCGAAGGCGCTCATCGCCTCCCTCGCCGCTCACACCGACCGCCCGCTGCGCACCGACATCGACGTACGGCACGAAGAGCTGCTGGCCTGGGTGAAGGCGAGCGGCCTCGAAGCCGTCGCCTTCAACGCGGTGATGGCCTACGGCACGCCCGAGCTGCCCGGCGACTGGACCCGCCGCTTCGCACCGCTGACGGTCGCCGCGGGCTGACACGGTCATGGGGCACGGGGCCAGCCTGGGACGACCCTGGAATCCCGCCGCCTCCGTAAGCGCGCGTTACGCGAGGACCTTCACGGCCTCCGTCGCGAACCCGTGGTCCTGCTCGGGCGCACCGCCGCCGACGCCGATCGCACCGATCAGACGGCCGTCGCGGTGGACCGGCACGCCACCCGCGATGAAGAGCAGCGGCCGGTCGAGAGCGGTGGGCAGGGTGTGGAAGAGGCCACCGGGCTGCACGGCGTCGACCAGATCGGCCGTCGGGGCGTTCAGCTGGAGGGCGGTGTACGCCTTGCGGGTGCTGGTCTCGCCGGAGATCAGCACGGCCCTGTCGTCACGCCGGAAGGCGAGAAGGTGGCCGCCCGCGTCCAGGACGGTGACGCTGACCGTGACATCGGCGGCCTCGGCGGCGCGGCGAGCCGCGGTGACGAGCGCTTCCGCGTCCTCGATGGTGAGCGGGGCGACGACCGTGGTGGTGCTCATGAGAGGTGCTCCTTGCGGGTGGTTCCGTTGAGTCGGGGGAGAGGTCAGTGGTGGACGGGCGTGGCCTTCTCGACGGGCGCCCCGCCGGTCACGACGAGGCTCGGGGCTGCCGCGGTGGCGCGGCGCTCCAGCGCGGCCGAGAGGATGGCCAGGACGAGGGCGGATGCCGCGAGGGCCGCGCCGACCCAGTTCGGGGCGGTGTAGCCGAGGCCGGCGGCGATGACGATGCCGCCGAGCCAGGCCGAGAGCGCGTTGCCGAGGTTGAAGGCGCCGATGTTGACGGCCGAGGCGAGGGTGGGGGCACCGGAGGCCTGGTCGAGGACGCGCTTTTGCAGCGGCGGGACGGTCGCGAAGCCCAGCGCGCCGATCAGGACGATGGTCACGGCGGCCGCGATCTTGTTCTGTGCGGTGAGCGTGAAGAGGGAGAGCACGACGGCCAGGGCGCCCAGGGAGACGTAGAGCAGCGGCATCAGCGCGCGGTCCGCGAGCTTCCCGCCGACCAGGTTGCCGGCGACCATGCCGAGACCGAACAGGACGAGCAGCCAGGTGACGGAGGAGTCCGCGTAACCGGCGACGTCCGTCATCATCGGGGCCAGGTAGGTGACGGCGGCGAAGACCCCGCCGAAGCCGAGGACGGTCATCGCCATGGCCAGCAGCACCTGTACGTTGCGGAAGGCGGCCAGTTCATGGCGGAGCCGTACGCCTTCGGGCTTGGGCAGGTCCGGAACGAGCTTGGCGACGCCCGCCAGACCGAGGACGCCGAGCGCCGCGACGAGAGCGAAGGTCGTCCGCCAGCCGAGCGTCTGCCCGACGAAGGTGCCGAGCGGCACACCCACCACGTTGGCCACGGTCAGGCCCGTGAACATCATCGCGATCGCGCCGGCCTTCTTCTCGGGGACCACCAGCTCGGCCGCGACGACCGAGCCGATCCCGAAGAAGGCACCGTGGGCGAGGGAGGCGATGACACGGCCCGCCAGCATCACGCCGAAGACGGGGGCTACGGCGGAGAGCAGATTGCCCGCGATGAACAGGCCCATCAGCAGCATCAGCATCCGCTTGCGCGAGATCTTGGTGCCGAGGGCTGTCATCAGCGGGGCACCCAGGACGACACCTAGGGCGTAGCCGGTGACGAGGAAGCCGGCCGTGGGGATGGAGACGCCGAAGTCACCCGCGACCTCGGGGAGCAGCCCCATGATCACGAACTCGGTGGTTCCGATTCCGAAGGCCCCGATCGCGAGGGCCAGGAGCGCGAGAGGCATGGATCTACCTTCCAAACGATTGCAGGTGCGCTTAGCGTGCGTCCACAATAGTTGCAGGCGCGGGTTACTTGCAAACGCTGGATATTGCGTATGTGGCCTATCCTGGTCGTAGTCACTCCGGGACGGAGGCACCAAGAGCCATGACAGCGACGGATCCCGCACTCACCGCCCTTTCGCAGGGTTGGTGCGCCCTCTCCCTGCTTCACGGGCAGATCGAGACCCACATCGAGCGCGCCCTTCAGGCCAAGCACGGCTTGAGCGTGCGCGAGTACTCCCTGCTCGACGTCCTCAGCCGCCAGCACGACGGCGAGGGCGGCCACCTTCAGATGAAGCAGGTCGCGGATGCCGTGGTGCTGAGCCAGAGCGCCACCACACGGCTGGTCACCCGCCTCGAGGACCGCGGACTGCTCTCGCGCTACCTGTGCCCCACCGACCGTCGCGGCATCTACACGGACGTGAGCGAGGCCGGCGCCACGCTTCTCGGCGAAGCGCGCCCCACCAATGACGCGGCTCTGCGCGAGGCACTCGACGAGGCGGCGCGGAATCCCGAACTCGCTCCGCTGGTCAGGGCCGTCGAAACGCTGCGCGTTCCCGCCTAGGCTGCTGCCATGGGAGACCTTGAGATACGCCCTGCCGTCGCCGCCGACCTGCCTGCCATCGTGGAGATGCTCGCCGACGACCCACTGGGAGCCTCACGCGAGTCGCCTGACGACCTCACCCCGTACGTGACCGCGTTCCAGCGCTTGGCCGATGACCCGAACCAGCATCTGGTTGTCGCCGCGCGCGAGGGGCGCGTAGTCGGCACGCTCCAGCTCACCATCATTCCCGGGCTCTCTCGTCAGGGCGCCACACGGTCGCTCATCGAGGGCGTCCGCGTGCATGCCGATGAGCGCGGCAGTGGGCTCGGGAAGCGGTTCATGGAGTGGGCCGTCGAGGAATCCCGGCGCCAGGGCTGCCAGTTGGTGCAGCTGACCTCCGACACCTCCCGCGCCGACGCCCACCGCTTTTACGAGCGACTCGGGTTCACCGCGTCCCATCTGGGCTTCAAGCTCCAGCTCTGAGGCGGCTCTTGACGGGGAGCCCAGCCCTTGGGTCATGGGGGGCATTCCACGCGAAACAAGCCTTCTTGTTCCACGTGAAACAAGCCTCCCTGTTTCACGTGAAACATGCCCCGTGTTTCACGTGAAACGTGCCCCCCTCGTCGCTAGCTCCTAAAAGGCGCGCCACCCCTGCGGGTCCACCCCGCCAGGAACCGGCGCGTCCTCGTCGTAGGGCCGCCGTGTGAGGACGAACGATCCCACGTCGAGGTGGCTCACCGAGCCGTCCGTCCGCCGCACCGCCCGCAGCGGCTCCCCTGCGTAGTAGCCATCGAGCCCCGTCCACGTGCCGTCCCCGTTGGCCCGGAACCGTGCCGCTCGGCCCGCCCCAGCCAGCGGGCCCAGTTCGACACCACCGTCCGCCGACAGCCGAAGAGCGAGAACCTGCGTGCCCCAGTACCAGGGCCCGGTCAACTCCAAGACCTTCGCGTCGATTTCCGCGAGAGGCCGCCACGGCTCGGGAATGCGCGGCTCGGCCTCCGCCACGATCTTCACCAGATCCGCGGCCAGAGCCACGATCGGTGGTCCCGAGGTGCAGTTGGCGAGGGCGACCGCGGCCACCCCCTCGCGCTCGCTCACCCACAGGCCGGCCAGGAACCCCGGGAGTGATCCCGTGTGGCCTGCCAGGCTCAGCCCCTCCCACCGCAGCAGGTCCATTCCCAGGCCGTACGTCGAGTCCCAGCTCCCCGCCTGCGAGGGCGCTGAGGGCGTCCGCATCTCCCGTAGGGTCTCCGCGCCGAGGACCCGCTCATCACCCTTCGCGAGGAAACACGCGAACCGCGCCAGGTCCGCCGTCGTGGACCACAGCTGACCTGCCGGAGCCATCAGCCCCAAGTCCTCGACGGGCTCCGGCATCATCACGTCCGCCCAGGGGTGCACGGCCCACCCGCCCGCATGCGGGTCCCGGGGCTGCGCGCTCGTGCGGGTGAGCCCGAGCGGCTCCAGCACCTCGCGGCGCAGCACCTCCTCCCACGGCTCGCCCCTCATCGCCTCCACCAGTGAACCGAGCAACGTATAGCCAGGGTTGGAGTAGTGGAAGCGGCGGCCGACCGGATGTCTGAAGGGTTGATCACCGAGAACATCGGTGATGTCCGGGCGCGTCGTCCCCGGGGTGCGCTCCCACCACTCACCAGGCGTCTCGGCCGCCAACCCACCGGTGTGCGAGAGGAGTTCGGCGATCGTGGCCTCCCCCGCGCCCGTGCCCGGCAGATGCTTCTCAAGGGGGTCCCCCAAGTCCAGCAGACCCTCGTCCCGCAGCCGCATCACCAGGACGGCGGTGAAGGTCTTCGTGATGGAGCCGATGCGGTACTGGACGTTCTCGTCCGGCGCGTGTCCGTCCACCATGCTGCGGCCGGCAGTCCACACCACCTCGCCGTCCCGGGCCACCGAGGCCACCACCGAGGGGGCCCGGCCTTCCGCCTGAGCGGTCGCGACGCGGTGCAACAGGGCTCGACGGGTGGAGGGGAGCAATTCTTCATGGGGTTTCGTCATGGGCCCTACTCCACCTGGAAGGCGCCTGCACGTCGAGCGAATTCGAGTGTGTCCGCCACCCGAGTGATTGCTCTAGCGCGCACTCCAAGTCCTAGCGTCCCCCACATGATCACGAAGCAGCAGAAGCTCGGCACCCCGTTCGGTGCCCACAGCACCGCCGACGACGTCCTCGCGGGTATCGACCTCACGGGTACCACCGCCCTGGTCACGGGCGGCTACTCGGGCCTCGGCCTGGCGGCCACCCGCGCTCTCGCCCGCGCGGGCGCCCACGTCGTCGTCCCCGCCCGCCGGCCCGACCTCGCCGAGGACGCCCTGCGTGACGTCCCCCGGACAGAGGTCCACGCCCTCGACCTGGCCGATCTGGACAGCGTGCGCGTCTTCGCGGAGCGTTGGCTGGAGACGGGCCGTACCCTCGGCATCCTCATCAACGGCGCGGGCGTCATGGCCTGCCCGGAGACGCGTGTCGGCCCCGGCTGGGAGGCGCACTTCGCCATCAACCATCTCGGCCACTTCGCCCTTACCCAGCGCCTGCGCCCGGCCTTCGCCCCCGGTGGAGCCCGGGTAGTGGCCGTGGCCTCCTCCGGGCACTTCCTGTCCGGCATCCGATGGGATGACATCCACTTCCGGACCGGTTACGACCGATGGCTGGCCTACGCGCAGTCCAAGACCGCGAACGCCCTCTTCGCCCTGCACCTCGACCGCCTGGGAGCCGAGCACGGCCTGCGCGCCTTCGCCGTGCACCCCGGCAGCATCCTCACACCCCTGCAACGCCATATCCCCCGCGAGGAGTGGCTGGACCAGGGCTGGACCACGGAGGACGGCTCACCGGCCGACGGTTTCAAAACGCCGGAGCAGGGCGCGGCGACAGCGGTCTGGGCGGCGACTTCACCCCTGTTGAACGGCTGTGGAGGCGCGTACTGCCAGGACTGCGATGTCGCCGAACCGGCCACCACTGACGACATGCTCGTCGGTGGGGTGAAGCCGTGGGCCAGGGACCCCGAAGCGGCGTCCAGGCTCTGGGACCTCTCCTGCGAACTGACCGGGCTCAGCGCCTTTTGACGACGCGTACGCCGTCCTGTGGCGAGGCGAGTCGCGACTTCCTGAGCAAGGATCTGGCACTTTCGGGTCGCTGACTCAGGGGTGTCTCAGGGTCGTTTCGGGGTTCGTTCAGGGGCGGGGCCGCGGCAGAGCGTCAACCCGCAGCGGCGGTCAGGGCGTCCTCCCGAATGCCGCATCCGATGAGAGACGGAGAGCCTTCATGGCCGCGCACGCCTTACCTCGCACTCTGGTCGTCCTGGCACTGGCGGGAGCGGTCGCCGCGACAGCCGCCGTCCCTGCCACCGCTGCACCACCTACCGCCTCACACCACCCCACTCACTCCGCGACGCAGGACGCCCTCCATGCGATCACCCGTACGGGAACCCCGGGAGCCCTGGCCCGGGTCGACCGCCCGAACGAGGTCTGGCACGGCACTTCCGGCGTGGCCGATCTGCGCACCGGCCGCCCGCGCCTGCCGCAGGACCGGTTCCGCGCCGGCAGCCTGGCAAAGCCCTTCATCGCCACCGTCCTGCTCCAGCTCACCGCAGAGCCCGAGTACGGCCTGACGCTCGACGACACGGTGGACAAGTGGCTGCCCGGCCTGGTGCGCGGCAACGCCAACGACGGGAGCCGGATCACCCTGCGCCAGCTGCTCCAGCACACCAGCGGGCTCTACGACTACATCGACGATCCCGGATTCCGCGCCAAGTTCACCGGCGATGCGTTTTTCGCCCACCGGTACGAGGGGGCCACGCCGGAGGAGCTGGTGCGGGTCGGGCTCGCTCACGAGCCGGACTTCAAACCCGGTCGCGAGTGGTCCTACTCCAATACCAACTACATCCTGGCCGGCATGGTCATCGAGAAGGCCACCGGCAACAGCTACGCCTCCGAAGTGGAGCGGCGCATCATCAAGCCCCTCGGCCTGCGCGGGACGTCTCTCCCCGGCACGTCGTCGACGGTGCCCGGCCCGCATGGGCGGCATTACTCCAAGCTCTTCGTGGACGGCCCCGCCGCTCGGTTCCACGACGTCACCGACTTCAACCCCTCGGTCTCCGGAGCATCGGGCGAGATCATCTCGACCACCCGCGACCTGAACGTCTTCATCCGTGCCCTCCTGCGTGGCGAGCTGCTTCCCCCCGCCCAGCAGAAGGAGATGTTCACCGGCCGCGACCTGGGAGACGGCAGGTCGTACGGCCTAGGGATCAGGTCGCAGACGCTCAAAGCCTGCGGCGTGAAGGTGTGGGGGCACTCAGGCGACACCTTTGGCTCCTCGACCCGGACAGCGGCCACCGCCGACGGCGAGCATGTCATCACGCTCAACCGGAACAGCGAATGGGGCGACCACGCACTCGAGCAGGCGGCCATCGAAGCGGAGTTCTGCGGATCTCGGCACCGTTGATATGAGGCGACGGTTCGCACCTACTTGGCGTCACCGATGCTCGCGACCGCCCGGAATTGCTCGGACAGTGCTCATGATCACGCGGAATTCGTTACTACCCCGGGAACGGCCTCTGTAGAGTCCGCGATTTTGACCCAGGATCAGGTCTGCGCCATGTCCACGAACCGCGAGTAGTGACCCTGGAACGCCACCGTGATCGTCGCCGTCGGGCCGTTACGGTGCTTGCCCACGATGATGTCCGCCTCGCCCGCGCGGGGCGACTCCTTCTCGTACGCGTCCTCGCGGTGCAGCAGGATCACCATGTCCGCGTCCTGCTCGATCGAGCCGGATTCACGCAGGTCGGAGACCATCGGCTTCTTGTCCGTACGCTGCTCGGGGCCACGGTTCAGCTGCGAGAGGGCGATCACCGGCAGCTCCAGCTCCTTGGCCAGGAGCTTCAGGTTTCGCGACATGTCCGAGACTTCCTGCTGCCGGCTCTCGGCCCGCTTGGAGCCGCCCGACTGCATCAGCTGGAGGTAGTCGATGACGACGAGCTTCAGGTCATTGCGCTGCTTGAGGCGACGGCACTTGGCGCGGATCTCCATCATCGACAGGTTCGGGGAGTCGTCGATGTAGAGCGGCGCGGCCGAGACGTCCGGCATACGGCGGGCGAGCCGCGTCCAGTCCTCGTCCGTCATCGTGCCGGACCGCATGTGGTGCAGGGCCACGCGCGCCTCGGCGGACAGCAGACGCATCGCGATCTCGTTGCGCCCCATTTCGAGCGAGAAGATCACGCTCGGCATGTTGTGCTTGATCGAACAGGCCCGCGCGAAGTCCAGCGCCAGCGTCGACTTACCCATCGCGGGACGGGCCGCGATGATGATCATCTGGCCCGGGTGCAGGCCGTTGGTGAGCTGGTCGAGGTCGGTGAAGCCGGTCGGCACACCGGTCATCTCCCCTGACCGCGAGCCGATCGCCTCGATCTCGTCGAGGGCGCCCTCCATGATGTCGCCGAGCGGCAGATAGTCCTCGGTGGTCCGCTGCTCGGTGACCGCGTAGATCTCCGCCTGGGCGCTGTTGACGATCTCGTCGACGTCGCCGTCGGCCGCGTACCCCATCTGGGTGATGCGGGTGCCTGCCTCGACGAGGCGGCGCAGCACCGCGCGCTCGTGGACGATCTCCGCGTAGTACTCGGCGTTCGCCGCGGTCGGGACCGTCTGGACCAGTGTGTGCAGATACGATGCGCCGCCGACCTTGGTGATCTCGCCGCGCTTGGTCAGCTCGGCCGCCACGGTGATCGGGTCGGCGGGCTCGCCCTTCGCATACAGGTCGAGGATCGAGGCGTAGATCGTCTCGTGCGCGGGCCGGTAGAAGTCGTGGCCCTTGAGCACCTCGACGACATCGGCGATGGCGTCCTTGGAGAGCAGCATGCCGCCGAGCACGGACTGCTCCGCGTCGAGGTCCTGCGGGGGGACGCGCTCGAAGGACGAGCCTCCGCCGTCCCAGCCGCCCTCGCGGCCTCGCTCGTGCTGCTCGTCACGGCCCCGACCTCCGTCGCGGCGCTGACGGGAGACGGGCAGACGGTCACTGGGACCGCTGTCGGCCCAGGGGTCGTCCAAAGGCTCGGAAATACTCACCGGGCCACCTCCTCCCGTCCGCCGCGCGGACCTCGCCGTGCCCCTCTTTCCTACGGCACGACACTGACAAATAAGGGGGCCCAACTCCGGTTCTGACGCGTCGGTTTTGCAGGGTTTCCGAGGTCGTACGACGAGGCGGGCGCCGGACCACGGTAGGCCTGTGGGCACCGTCAGCCAATCTGGTTATCCACAGGTGGTGTGGATGACGGGCCCGATGCTGTGGAGAACTCCGCCAAACCTGTGCACGGGCCGGTGGACAGTCCTGTGAACAAGCACTCAGCCGCCGCATGACACCGCCTGTGACCTGCGTCTTTCCCATCCACCGGCTGTGCAGAAGAAAAACTTTTCCCATGGGGCCAAGATCACGACAAACGGCACCCCACCGAGCGTCCGACGCGACCCGAAGTAAGGGTCACTAGAAGCTTGCATCTCTTACCTGTGGAAGATTAGATTGATGCCCATGACACAGGCTTCCGCCGCACCCAAGGCCGACCGACGCAGACATGACCGAGAGATCATCGCGCTCGCTCTCCCCGCCTTCGGCGCACTGGTGGCCGA
The DNA here is from genome assembly GCF_000717945.1 of Streptomyces sp. NRRL S-920. Classification (NCBI taxonomy): domain Bacteria; kingdom Bacillati; phylum Actinomycetota; class Actinomycetes; order Kitasatosporales; family Streptomycetaceae; genus Streptomyces; species Streptomyces sp. NRRL S-920. The sequence goes on along the minus strand of NZ_JODF01000010.1, from coordinate 47,660 downwards.
GCCCCTCTTCGTGATGGCCGACAGCGCCATCGTCGGCCACCTCGGCACCGCGCAACTGGCCGGGCTCGGCGTCGCCTCGGGCCTTCTCGCCACCGCGGTGAGCATCTTCGTCTTCCTCGCCTACGCCACCACCGCCGCGGTCGCCCGCAGAGTGGGAGCCGACGACCTTCCGGCCGCCATCCGCCAGGGCATGGACGGCATCTGGCTCGCGCTGATCCTGGGCGCCGCCGTCATCGCCGTCTTCCTGCCCGCCGCACCGTCGCTCGTGGACGTCTTCGGCGCCTCGGACGCCGCCGCCGGTTACGCGGTCACATACCTGCGGATCTCCTCGCTCGGCATCCCCGCCATGCTCGTCGTCCTCGCCGCCACCGGCGTACTGCGCGGCCTCCAGAACACCCGGACACCGCTCTACGTCGCCCTTGGCGGCTTCGTCGCCAACGGCCTCCTCAATGTCGGCCTGGTCTACGGCGCCGGCTTCGGTATCGCGGGTTCCGCCTGGGGCACCGTCATTGCCCAATGCGGCATGGCTGCGGTCTACCTCTTCGTCGTCGTACGCGGTGCCCGGCGGCACGGTGCCTCGCTGCGCCCCGACGCCGCCGGCATCCGGGCCTGCGCCCAGGCGGGGGCACCGCTCCTGGTCCGTACGCTCTCGCTACGGGCCATCCTGATGATCGCGACAGCCGTGGCCGCGCGTCTCGGTGACGCCGAGGTGGCCGCCCACCAGATCGTGCTCTCCCTGTGGAATTTTCTCGCCTTCGCACTGGACGCCATCGCCATCGCCGGGCAAGCGATCATCGCCCGCTACCTCGGAGGCAACGACCCGTCCGGGGCCCGTGCTGTCTGTCGGCGCATGGTGCAGTGGGGCATCGCCTCGGGAGTCGTGCTCGGCCTGCTGGTCGTCCTCGCACGGCCCCTGTTCATCCCGCTCTTCACCGGTGACCCCAGCGTCCAGGACACCGCGCTGCCCGCTCTCGTGGTCGTGGCGCTCGCCCAGCCGATCTGCGGCATCGTCTTCGTACTCGACGGTGTCCTGATGGGCGCGGGCGACGGGCCCTATCTCGCGTGGGCGATGCTGATCACGCTGGCGGCCTTCACCCCGGTCGCCCTGCTGGTGCCGGCCCTCGGGGGCGGGCTGACCGCCGTATGGGGGGCGATGACGGTGATGATGATGGTGCGGATGGTGACCCTGTGGCTGCGCTCCCGCTCCGGCCGCTGGATCGTCACGGGCGCCACGCGCTGAGCGGCGTTCCTCCATGTTTCACGTGAAACAGGGAACCAAGGGGGGACCAGGAGGGCAGGAGCACAGGCTCCACGGCAAAGGGGCCGCACCCGATGGGTGCGGCCCCTTCACTCAGTCCAGCCAAGCGGAACGCTTAGGCGGAGACGACCTCGACGTTGACCTTCGCGGCAACCTCGGGGTGCAGACGCACGGACGTCGCGTGGGCGCCCAGCGTCTTGATCGGCGAGCCCAGCTCGACGCGGCGCTTGTCGATCTTCGGACCACCGGCAGCCTCGATCGCCGAAGCGACGTCAGCCGGGGTGACGGAACCGAAGAGACGACCGGCGTCGCCGGAGCGGACGGCCAGACGGACCTTGACGCCCTCGAGCTGGGCCTTGATCTCGTTGGCCTGCTCGATCGTCGCGATCTCGTGGATCTTGCGAGCACGACGGATCTGCTCGACGTCCTTCTCGCCGCCCTTGGTCCAGCGGATCGCGAAGTTCCGCGGGATCAGGTAGTTGCGGGCGTAGCCGTCCTTGACGTCTACGACCTCGCCGGCGGCACCGAGGCCGGAGACCTCGTGGGTGAGGATGATCTTCATTAGTCGGTCACCCTTCCCTTATCGCGCGGTGGACGTGTAGGGCAGCAGCGCCATCTCACGGCTGTTCTTCACGGCCGTGGCGACGTCACGCTGGTGCTGCGTGCAGTTGCCGGTCACGCGGCGGGCACGGATCTTGCCGCGGTCGGAAATGAACTTCCGCAGCATGTTCGTGTCCTTGTAGTCCACGTACGTGACCTTGTCCTTGCAGAAAGCGCAGACCTTCTTCTTAGGCTTGCGCACAGGCGGCTTCGCCATGGTGTTTCTCCTGTGTGATCAAGAAGTGGGGGTACGACCCACCCTCGGCCCGGAGGCCTGAAAGCCCTGAGGCTTAGAAGGGGGGCTCGTCCGAGTAGCCGCCACCGGAGCCGCCGGAGCTTCCGCCCCAGCCGCCTCCGCCGCCGCCCTGCTGCTGGCCGCCGCCGGCCGGCGCACCGGTCGCCCAGGGGTCGTCGGCGGGAGCCCCGCCGCCACCCTGCTGCTGACCGCCGCCGGAGCCACCGCCCCAGCCGCCGCCCTGCTGGCCGCCACCGCCGCCGCCGTAACCGCCCTGGCCACCTCGGCCGGTGGTCTTGGTGACCTTGGCCGTGGCGTTCTTCAGGCTGGCGCCGACTTCCTCGACGTCCAGCTCGTAGACCGTGCGCTTGACGCCCTCACGGTCCTCGTAGGACCGCTGCTTCAACCGGCCCTGCACGATGACGCGCATGCCTCGCTGGAGCGACTCCGCGACGTTCTCCGCCGCCTGACGCCAGACCGAGCAGGTCAGGAACAGGCCTTCGCCGTCCTTCCACTCATTGGTCTGCTTGTCAAAGATGCGGGGGGTGGACGCGACACGGAACTTCGCGACCGCCGCACCGGAAGGGGTGAAGCGCAGCTCGGGGTCGTCGACAAGATTGCCGACGACCGTGATGACGGTCTCGCCTGCCATGGGGGAACCTCTCGGCGGGTTTGCTGCTGGCTGCTTGTTGCTGCTACTCGATTCCCGGGTGCCGCTGAGCTAGAAAGCTCAGTGCATCTCGGGACGGAGGACCTTGGTCCGGAGGACCGACTCGTTCAGGTTCATCTGTCGGTCGAGCTCCTTGACGACCGCAGGCTCGGCCTGGAGGTCGATGACCGAGTAGATGCCCTCGGGCTTCTTCTTGATCTCGTAGGACAGACGACGACGGCCCCAGGTGTCGACCTTCTCGACCTTTCCGTTGCCCTCACGGACGACGGAGAGGAAGTTCTCGATCAGCGGGGAGACAGCGCGCTCCTCGAGATCGGGGTCGAGGATGACCATCACTTCGTAGTGACGCATGTGGAACCCACCTCCTTTGGACTCAGCGGCCACGGTCGTTCCGTGGCAGGAGGGTCGTGATGCGTACGCAACCGTATCGGCCGCCACTGACAATCGGCTTCCGCGAACGGAAGCTCCTGCCGTGGCCCGGGCAGACACGGGTGCAGACGGTACAGACTACCCGCACCGAGGCTTCCGGTTGAAATCCGGCGGCGGACGGGCAGAATCTGTACACATCGGGTGTGTATGGCGCTACGATGCGCCGCTTTCCGCAGGAGGTGCCTCACATGGCACAGACGATGCGACACAACACCACTACCTCGCTCCTCGCCTCGGACGGCAAGGCCCATCCGCTCCAGGACACGCTGGTCGGCGTGACGCTGGTGCTGGGTGCGATCGCCTTCGTGACGGCGATGTTCCACAACCTCCATCTGCTCAGCTCGTGGACGGGCCTGGTCGGGATCATCACCGGTGCGTACGGCCAGTTCATCTCGGTCACGACCCGAGAGCGCTTCGGCCTGATCCTGGGCATGGGCGCCTCAGCGATCGGGTTCTTCCTGGGCATGGCGCACGGCGGGCTCTTCGGCGGAATCGTCGGCTGACCGCCGCACGGCACCTCGTCCCGGTCCGGGGCCAGGGACCGGGCCAGGGACCGGGCCAGGGGCAGGGCCAGGGGCAGGGCCGAGGGCGTAGGTTCCGTACGGCCAGACGGGGCGCTCGCAGGGCGCAGTAGGCTTCGGCGCGAGAGCCGGAGCCCCTGAACCCATGGGGACACACCAGCCCGAGGAGCGCCCCGAATGAGTCTGACCCTGAGGACCATCAGCCGCGAGCAGCATCTGGCGTACATCCAGACACTGCCGTCGGCGAGTCATTGCCAGGTCCCGGCATGGGCTGACGTGAAGAGCGAATGGCGCTCGGAGAACCTGGGCTGGTTCGACGACACGACCGGCCAGCTGGTCGGCGCCGGCCTGGTGCTCTACCGACAGCTGCCCAAGTTGAAGCGGTACCTCGCGTACCTTCCCGAGGGCCCGGTCATCAACTGGTACGCCCCGAACCTCGACGAGTGGCTCCAGCCGATGCTGGCGCACCTCAAGCAGCAGGGCGCCTTCTCCGTGAAGATGGGCCCGCCCGTCGTGATCCGCCGCTGGGACGCTCCGGCGATCAAGGCAGGCATCCAGAACCCGGACGTGAAGCGGCTGCGGGACGTTGAGGCGACGTTCATCGAGCCGCGTGCCTTCGAGGTCTCCGACCGGCTGCGCCGCATGGGCTGGCAGCAGGGCGAGGACGGCGGCGCCGGCTTCGGTGACGTGCAGCCCCGCTTCGTCTTCCAGGTGCCGCTGGCCAACCGCTCTCTGGACGAGGTCCAGAAGGGCTTCAACCAGCTGTGGCGGCGCAACATCAAGAAGGCCGAGAAGGCGGGCGTCGAGGTCGTCCAGGGCGGCTACCAGGACCTTGCCGAGTGGCAGCGCCTCTACGAGATCACGGCCGTGCGCGACAAGTTCCGCCCGCGCCCGCTCGGCTACTTCCAGCAGATGTGGCAGGCCCTCAACTCGGAGGACCCCAACCGCATGCGGCTGTACTTCGCCCGGCACAACGGCGTGAACCTGTCGGCCGCCACGATGCTCGTCGTCGGCGGGCACGTCTGGTACTCCTACGGCGCCTCGGACAACATCGGGCGCGAGGTCAGGCCCTCGAACGCGATGCAGTGGCGGATGCTCCGCGACGCGTACGCCATGGGGGCCACGGTCTACGACCTGCGCGGCATCTCCGACTCCCTGGACGAGACGGACCACCTCTTCGGTCTGATCCAGTTCAAGGTGGGTACCGGCGGCGAGGCCGCCGAGTACATCGGCGAGTGGGACTTCCCGCTCAACAAGCTGCTGCACAAGGCCCTCGACATCTACATGTCGCGCCGCTGATCCCGCACAATTCGTTTCATCACTCTGATACACCGCAGACACGAGAAAGGTTCCGGGATCCAGCCATGGCGCTCACGCTCTATGTCGACACCGCGCGCTGGCGGGCACATCACAAGCACGTGCTGGAGCAGTTCCCGGGCATCGTCCCGGTCTGCAAGGGCAACGGCTACGGCTTCGGTCATGAGCGCCTGGCCGAGGAAGCCACGCGTTTCGGCTCCGACATCCTCGCCGTGGGCACCACCTACGAGGCGGCCCGGATCAAGGACTGGTTCAGCGGCGACCTGCTGGTCCTGACCCCCTTCCGGCGGGGCGAGGAGCCCGTGCCGCTGCCCGACCGCGTGGTCCGCTCCGTGTCGTCGCTGGACGGCGTGCACGGCCTGGTGGGCGCCCGCGTCGTCATCGAGGTCATGTCCTCGATGAAGCGCCACGGCATCAGCGAGCAGGAGCTTCCGCAGCTGCACGCCGCCATCGAGGACGTACGGCTGGAGGGCTTCGCGCTCCACCTGCCGCTGGACCGCACCGACGGCTCCGACGCCGTCGAGGAGGTCATCGGCTGGATGGACCGGCTGCGCGCCGCCCGCCTGCCGTTGCACACGATGTTCGTCAGCCACCTCAAGGCACACGAACTCGCCCGTCTCCAGCAGCAGTTCCCGCAGACCCGCTTCCGGGCACGCATCGGCACGAACCTCTGGCTCGGCGACCACGAGGCCACCGAGTACCGCGGCGCCGTCCTGGACGTCACCGCCGTCGCCAAGGGCGACCGCTTCGGCTACCGCCAGCAGAAGGTCGCGTCCGACGGCTGGCTGGTCGTGGTCGCCGGCGGCACCTCGCACGGCGTCGGCCTGGAGGCCCCGAAGGCGCTGCACGGCATGATGCCGCGGGCCAAGGGCGTCGCCCGCGCGGGCCTCGCGACCGTCAACCGCAACCTCTCGCCGTTCGTCTGGGCGGGCAAGCAGCGCTGGTTCGCGGAGCCGCCGCACATGCAGGTCTCCATCCTCTTCGTGCCCTCCGACGCACCGGAGCCCAAGGTCGGCGAGGAACTGGTAGCCCATCTGCGGCACACCACCACGCAGTTCGACCGCATGGTGGACCGCTAGCCCTAGCGGAAGGGCCGGACGCGACGCGTGTCGTGTCCGGCCCTTCCGTCGTCAGCGGGTCCGTGAGCAGGCCTGTTCGCTCAGGGCGAAACCCCGTCGGTGGCCGTCCCCCACTTCACGTACGGCCCCTCACTGGAGTGCGCCACGGGCCGCCCGGGGAGTGCCGCCGTCCCCAGAACGAAGACATCCTCGGCCCCGTCCAGAACACCGCCCGCGGGGTCGTCGTCCCCGCCCCGTCGCACCACGTCCCGCTCCGGCATCAGGATGTCGCGTACGACCACGGCGCACAGGTACAGCGTCCCCAGCAGGTGGACGACGATGGCTCCTTGGTAGCCCTCGGTGGGCAGTCCCTTGTGAGCGTCACCGCTCGTCGTGTACGCCAGGTACATCCAGATCCCGAGGAAGTACGCGACCTCGCACACCTGCCAGATCAGGAAGTCCCGCCAGCGCGGCCTCGCGAGCGCGGCGAGGGGAATCAGCCACAGGACGTACTGCGGTGAGTACACCTTGTTGGTGAGGATGAAGGCGGCGACCACCAGGAAGGCCAGCTGCGCGAAGCGCGGACGGCGTGGCGCGGTGAGCCCGAGCGCGCCGATGCCCAGACAGGCGAGGAACATCAGCGCCATCGCCAGGGTGTTGACGGTGTCGGTGGCCAGCGGGGAGTCCATGCGCTGGTTGAGGATCAGCCAGAAGGAGCCGAAGTCGACGCCGCGTTCCTTGCTGAACGTGTAGAACTTCGACCAGCCGTCGCCCGCCAGCAGTATCACCGGGAGGTTGACGGCGAGCCAGGTGACCGCCGTGCCGAGCAGCCCGATCCCGAACTCCCGCCCCCGGCCCGCCCGCCAGCACAGGATCAGCAGCGGTCCGAGCAGCAGCACGGGGTAGAGCTTGGCGGCTGTCGCGAGCCCCAGGAGGACACCGAAGGCGAGGACGCGCGCGCGGGACCACATGAGCATCGCGGCGGCCGTCAGGGCGACGGCCAGCAGGTCCCAGTTGATGGTGGCCGTCAGGGCGAAGGCCGGTGCGAGAGCGACGAGCAGCGCGTCCCAGGGGCGGCGCCGGTGTGTGCGGGCGACGCAGACGGCGGCGACCGCTGTGCAGGCCATCAGTATCCCCGCGTTGACCATCCAGTAGATCTTCTCCTGGTGCTGCATGGATCCGCTGCCCGGCGTCACCCAGGAGGCCATCTCCATGAACATCCCGGTCAGGACCGGGTATTCGAGGTACTCCATGGTGCCGGGCAGCTTGTCGAAGTACGGCACGAGACCGTCCGCGAAACCGCGGCCCTGGTAGAGGTGCGGGATGTCCGAGTAGCAGGCGTGCGTGTACTGCGAACTCGCGCCGACGAACCACGCGCCGTTGTAGCACGGCATCTTCTGGACCATTCCGAGCGCGAACATCCCGATCGCAACGAGCGCGATGATGCGTACGGGAGACCACCAGGTCGAGGCGGACAGCGCTCTGCGGCCGAGCGGACCGCCGAGCAGCTCGCTGCCGGCCCGGGCGACCTCGTCCTCCTTCGTCGGCCGCACCGCGGGCGGTTCCTGCGGGGTCACGGGCTCGTGCACGCGCGTGCTCGGCGTCTCTGCGCCGGGGGCGGCGCTGCGGTCTGCACTAGGCATGCCCGCCATCCTGCCGTACGCGACTGAGAACACGGAGAGGGCCGCCACACCGGTCGGTGTGGCGGCCCTCGTTTCACGTGAAACATCCGGTCGGCTCAGCCCGTCGGGCCGCCGAAGATCCCTCCGCCGTTCTGGTTCCCGTTGCTGTTGCCGGGCGGGTCAGCCGTGGGAGGCGGTGATTCCCCGCCCGGACCACCGTCGGCGCCACCGTCCTCGGAACCGCCGTTGGCGCCACCGTCGGCGTTGTTGCACTCCCAGTCCCACTGGGAGCAGGACTCCTCGGGCTCGGGTGACTGCGTCGTGGGAGGCTTCGTCGTCTCCGTCTCCGTGGGTGTCGGCGACGACGGCTCGTCCTCCGGCTCCTCGGTCACCGTCGGGCTCGGCGCCGGAGGCGGCGTCTCACCGACGACCCTGCCGATCGGGTCCGGCTCGGGGAAGGCCATCACGCGCTCGCCCCGGAGCGCCTTCGACATGTAGTCCTGCCAGATCTTCGCCGGGAACGAGGCGCCGTGGATCTTCTCCTCGCCGCCCGTGCCGAACATCTCCAGGAACTCGCGCTTCTTGTTGGCCTCGTTGTCGTCGAGCCGGTACATGCTGATGGCCGTCGACAGCTGCGGGGTGTAGCCGACGAACCAGGCGGACTTGTTGCCGTCGGTCGTACCCGTCTTGCCCGCGACCGGACGGCTGCCCAGCTGGGCCGAGGTGCCGGTGCCCTTCTCGACGACGGTCCGCAGCACGTCGGTGACGTTGTCGGCGACCGCCGACGAGAACGCCCGCTTGGTCTTCTTCGGATGCGTGTAGACCGAGTCGCCCTCGTGCACGACCTCGGTGACCGAGTACGGATCGTTCTGCTTGCCGCTGGCGGCGAACGTGGAGTACGCCCCGGCCATCCGGATCGCGCTCGGCGAGGAGGTGCCGAGCGAGAAGGACGGGTAGTTGGAGCTGGCCATGGAGTTGTCGTCCTTGAGGCCGGCGAGCATCGCCGCCTCCTTCACCTTGCTCAGGCCGACGTCCATGCCGAGCTGCACATAGGCCGAGTTGACCGACTCCCTCATCGCCTCACGAAGGTCGATCTGGTAGGTCGGCGGGTTGTAGGACTGGTCCCCGTCGTTCTTCTGGTTCCACTGCTTGCCGTCGCGGTCGGTCCAGACCGTCCTGTTGTAGTTCTTGATCTTGAGTTCGTTCTTGCCGCTGTACAGGCTCTTCGGGTTGACGACCGTGCGCTGGGCCTCGCTCTGGATCTCCGGCCCGCCGGGATCGCGCACGCCGTACTTGAAGGCGGCGGCCAGCACGAACGGCTTGTACGTCGAACCCACCTGGGCGCCGGTCTGGTCGGCGTTGTTGGTGAAGTGCTTCGTCGCGTCGACACCGCCGTAGATCGCCCTGATCGCCCCGTCCTTGGGATCCACCGACGCCCCGCCGAACTGGACGTGCGTGTCCTTCTCGGGACGCAGCTTCGGGTTGATCTTGTCCTTGCGGACCTTGTTCACGGCCTTCTCGAGCTCGTCGACCTTCTTCCTCTGGAAGGTCGTGTGGATCTCGTAGCCGCCCTGCTGAAGCTGCTCGGCGGTGATGTCCGTGTTGCGGATGACGTACGCCTTCGCCAGGTCCACGAGGTAACCGGTCTGACCGGCCAGCTGGGTGTTGGACCGCGGGTTCTCCAGCTTCGGAAAGTCCCGGTACTTGTTCCGGTCCTCGGCGGTGAGGCGGCCGTCCTTGACCTCCTCGTCGAGGATCCACTCCCACCGCTTCTTGGCACGCGCGCGGTTGTCTTCCGGGCTGGCCGCAGGGTCGATCTCGGGGTAACCGGCCGGGTCGTAGTACGTGGCGCCCTTGAGCACCGTCGCGAGAAGCGCGCACTCGCTCGGGTCCAGCTCCCTGGCTTCCTTGTCGAAGTACGCCCGCGCCGCCGCCTGGATGCCGTAGGCCCCACGGCCGTAGTAAGCGGTGTTGAGGTAGCCGGCCATGACCTTTTCCTTGGGTTCGGTCCGGCCGACCTTTATGGAGATGAAGAGTTCTTTGAACTTCCGGCTGAACGTCTGGGACTGGTCGCCCAGGCGCGCGTTCTTCACATACTGCTGGGTGATCGTGGAGCCACCCTGGGTCTGCCCGCCCTTGGCCATGTTGACCACGGCACGCGCGATGCCCATCGGGTCGACGCCCTTGTCGCTCTCGAACGTCTTGTTCTCCGCCGACATGACGGCGAAGCGCATCTCCTTGGGGATGTCGTCGTAGTCGATGATCTGGCGGTTGCGCTCACCGCCGGTGGCGACCATCTGCTTGCCGTCGGCCCAGTAGTAGACGTTGTTCTGGGCCTCGGCCGCCTTGTTGACGTCCGGCACCTCCACCAGCGCGTACGCGATGCCGGCGACCGCCATCAGACTGCCGACGAAGCTGAGGAAGAGGCCGCTGACCAGGCGCCACGACGGAATCCAGCGCCGCGCGCCACGCCTGCCCGCGCGCGGGTAGTCGATGAACCGCTTCTTGCCGGACGGTTCGGGGCCACGGCCCCTGCCGCGCCCGGCACCACCCGAACCCCCGGAACCGCCCCCACCACGGCGCCCGCCACCACCGGCGCGCCCGCCGCCGGCGGCCTCGGCGGATCTGCGGCGACCGCCGCCCGCGCCGACCGAGCCGCTGCGCTGCGCGGCACGACGAGCCTCGGCCCGGCCGCCGTAGGGCCTGCCCTCCTCGTCCGGGGCACCGGATCCCTGCGCCCCATAGGAGGTCCCATGAGAGGTCCCATGGGAGGGCCCATATGAGGAAGAGGACGGTTCAGTGGCATCTCGCGGCGCCGCACGGCGGCCCGACGGCGCCCCTGGGGCGCCACGCCTGGCCGCGGCGCGTCCGCCGCCCTGCGGCTGCGGCGGTTTGCGACGGTGCTCGCTCATCGAACGATTACTCCTCGGGCAGGCGCAGCTGTCCGCGCCTGGAAACGGCGGCTGGTTTCCGGTCCCCCCGAAGTACGGATGCGCGCGATCCGGCGCTCACCCGCACTACACCGGGGACGACGACGCTCCCTGGCGTCACTTGGTTCCCGGCGGCATGCATGGCGCACAGACTACGCACCGTCAAAACCCTCTTAGAGCCGAAGTTCACCCCAAATCAGGCAACTTACTTCCTACGAATCGGTGATGTGACGCCGTTCACCGTGCCCCCTCTTGTCTCAACCCGATCACCGTTCTATCGTCTCGATGTATCGAGTCGATACATCAGCTCGGCATAAAGGCCGTACTGAGGGGACCTCGGCAGACGGGAGGCGAAGATGAGCAGGCGCTCCGGCATCCTGGAATTCGCCGTCCTCGGCCTCCTCAGAGAGTCTCCGATGCACGGCTATGAGCTGCGGAAACGGCTCAATACGTCGCTGGGGGTGTTCCGCGCCTTCAGCTACGGAACGCTCTACCCCTGCCTCAAGACGCTGCTCGCCAACGGCTGGCTGATCGAGGAGGAGGGCAGCACCTCCGAGGACGCCCTCGCGGCTCCGCTCACCGGGCGACGCGCCAAGATCGTCTACCGGTTGACGGCGGAAGGCAAAGAGCACTTCGAGGACCTGCTCTCGCAGACCGGCCCCGACGCGTACGAGGACGAGCACTTCGCGGCCCGCTTCGCCTTCTTCGGACAGACCTCACGGGACGTACGCATGCGGGTGCTGGAGGGCCGCCGCAGCCGCCTCGAGGAGCGTCTGGAGAAGATGCGCGCCTCCCTGGCCCGTACCCGGGAGCGCCTGGACGACTACACGCTTGAGCTACAGCGGCACGGCATGGAGTCCGTGGAGCGCGAAGTGCGCTGGCTGAACGAGCTCATCGAGAGCGAGCGAGCGGGACGGGACCAGCAACGGCCCGCCCCCGGAAGCTCCGCTCAGCAGAACAGCACATCTGGGGAGTCGGCGGGCCTGCCCCGGCGGCGGGACAACGACCCGCCGCCGGATCCGTCCGATGACCCCGCCAAGTGAGACCCAGCGTTCCGCGGGGTTTCAACCGGAATACCGAGAACACACAGGGAGCAACCGGAATGGGTTCGGTTCGCGTAGCCATCGTCGGCGTGGGCAACTGCGCCGCCTCGCTGGTCCAGGGCGTCGAGTACTACAAGGACGCCGACCCGGACGCCAAGGTCCCGGGCCTGATGCACGTCCAGTTCGGCGACTACCACGTCGGTGACGTCGAGTTCGTCGCCGCCTTCGACGTCGACGCGAAGAAGGTCGGCCTCGACCTCGCGGACGCGATCGGCGCCAGCGAGAACAACACCATCAAGATCTGCGACGTGCCGAACACCGGCGTGCAGGTCCAGCGTGGCCACACCCTCGACGGCCTGGGCCTGTACTACCGCCAGACCATCGAGGAGTCCGCCGAGGCCCCGGTCGACATCGTCCAGGTCCTCAAGGACCGCGAGGTCGACGTCCTCGTCTGCTACCTGCCGGTCGGGTCCGAGGACGCCGCGAAGTTCTACGCGCAGTGCGCCATCGACGCCAAGGTCGCGTTCGTCAACGCCCTGCCGGTCTTCATCGCCGGCACCAAGGAGTGGGCGGACAAGTTCACCGAGGCCGGCGTCCCGATCGTCGGCGACGACATCAAGTCGCAGGTCGGCGCCACCATCACGCACCGCGTCATGGCGAAGCTGTTCGAGGACCGCGGGGTCCGTCTTGAGCGCACGATGCAGCTCAACGTCGGCGGCAACATGGACTTCAAGAACATGCTCGAGCGCGACCGCCTCGAGTCCAAGAAGATCTCGAAGACGCAGGCCGTCACCTCGCAGATCCCCGACCGCGAGATGGGCGAGAAGAACGTCCACATCGGCCCGTCGGACTACGTCGCGTGGCTCGACGACCGCAAGTGGGCGTACGTCCGCCTCGAGGGCCGCGCCTTCGGCGACGTCCCGCTGAACCTGGAGTACAAGCTCGAGGTCTGGGACTCCCCGAACTCGGCGGGTGTCATCATCGACGCCCTGCGCGCCGCGAAGATCGCCAAGGACCGCGGTATCGGCGGCCCGATCCTCTCCGCGTCCTCGTACTTCATGAAGTCCCCGCCGGTGCAGTACTTCGACGACGAGGCCTACGAGAACGTCGAGAAGTTCATCAAGGGCGAGGTCGAGCGCTAAGCGCCCTCTCCTTGTGGTGTGTTGAGGGTCCCCGGGCATTTCGCCCGGGGACCCTCCTCGTATGTGAAGGTGGGGGCCATGGCTGTCGTCGGTGACCTGCGAGTCCTCCTGCGTCTGCGGGATTTCCGGCGACTGCTCGCCGTACGGCTGATCTCCCAGAGCGCGGACGGCGTCTACCAGGTCGCGCTCGCCACATACGTCGTCTTCTCACCGGAGAAACAGACCTCGCCCGGGGCGATCGCCTCCGCGATGGCGGTACTGCTCCTTCCGTACTCGCTGATCGGCCCCTTCGCGGGCGTTCTCCTGGACCGCTGGCAGCGCCGGCAGGTCTTCCTCCACGGGAACCTCCTGCGCGCCGTGCTGGCGGCGCTGACCGCCCTGCTGATGCTCGGCGGCGTCCCCGACTGGCTCTTCTACGCCTCAGCGCTCTGCGTCACGGCCGTCAACCGCTTCGTCCTCGCCGGTCTTTCGGCCGCGCTGCCGCGGGTGGTGGACGCCGACCGCCTGGTCATCGCCAACTCCCTCTCGCCGACCGCGGGGACGCTCGCCGCGACTATGGGCGGTGGCCTCGCATTCGTCGTCCGCCTGTCGGGGTCGGACTCGGACGCGGCGGTGGTCCTCCTCGGGTCCGCCCTGTACCTCTGCGCGGCGCTCGCCTCGCTCCGCATGACCCGCGAACTGCTCGGTCCGGACCTCGACTCGGTGCGGCCCCGGCTCGGGGAGGCGCTGGCCGGCACCGCGCGCGGCCTGGCAGGGGGAGTACGGCACCTGTCGGAGCGTCCCGCGGCGGCCCGCGCGCTGGCCGCGATGACGGTGCTCCGGTTCTGCTACGGCGCGCTGACGGTCATGGTCCTGATGCTGTGCCGGTACGCCTGGACGTCGTCGGAGTCCGAGGGGCTCGCGCTGCTCGGGCTCGCCGTGGGCATCTCCGGGGCCGGGTTCTTCGCCGCGGCCGTGGTGACGCCGTCGGCGGTCGGGCGGTTCGGAGCGGGCGGATGGATCGCCGCCTGCGCGGGTACGGCGGCGGTGCTCGAACCGGCCCTCGCCCTCTCCTTCGCACCGGTCCCGCTGTTGGTCGCCGCGTTCGTGCTCGGTCTGACGACCCAGGGCGCGAAGATCGCCACGGACACGGTGGTGCAGTCGGCGGTGGACGACGGCTTCCGTGGCCGGATCTTCTCCCTCTACGACGTGCTGTTCAACGTCGCCTTCGTGGGTGCGGCGGCAGTAGCAGCCCTGATGCTGCCGCCTGACGGCCGATCCGTTCCGCTGGTCGTCACCGTGGCATTGCTCTACGCAGCAATTGCAGTGGTTATGGCCCGTTTTGACGTGCAGTAAGTGTCACATCAGTGCCACAGAGCCGCTCTGGGCTTCAGAGATGTCAGTGGACCCCGATAACTTACGGGCGTCTTATCCGGCCATCGCGCTCTCGTTCGAGGGGACCCTCAAAAGTGACCACTCCGCCGCCCCAGGGCCAAGCTCCGTACCCGCCCCAGGGCCAGAACCCGTACGGCCAGCCCCCGGCCGGTGCGCCGTACCCCCCTCAGCCGGGCCAGCAGGGCGTCCCGCAGCAGCCTTACCCGGCGTACAACCAGGGCGGGCCGGTTCCTCCGCCGGCTGCTCCGAGCCGGGGCGGCCGCGCCAAGAAGTTCGTCCTGCGCATCGTCGGCTTCATTCTCGTCGCCATCCTCATAGCCGTCGGCAAGTGGTACTTCGGACAGAGCGATGCCGAGACGACCTCCGTGGGCAGTTGCATGCACAACAAGGGCACACAGGGCGTTCCCGACCTGGAAGAGGTCGACTGCTCCTCGAGCGACGCCGAATTCAAGGTGGTCGAGAAGTTCGACGGCACCAGCGACAGCACCAAGTGCGAGACCGTCAAGACCTCCGAGATCGCCTACTACCAGCAGGGCAAGGGTCACAACCTGGTGCTCTGCCTGAAGAAGACGAAGTAGGGGACAGCCGAGGGGCGCTGCTTCACGGTTTCACGTGAAACAGCGCCCCTCGGCGTATACCGGTCAGGTGGTGTGTTTCACGTGAAACACACCTGACGACCGGCTCTCAGTCCTGCGCCTCCCACCACTCCTTGAGCGCCGCCACCGCCGCGTCCCGCTCCATCGGGCCGTTCTCCAGCCGCAGTTCCAGCAGGAACTTGTAGGCCTTGCCGATGGCCGGTCCAGGGCCGATGTCCAGGACCTTCATGATGTCGTTGCCGTCCAGGTCGGGGCGGATCGAGTCCAGCTCCTCCTGTTCCTGGAGGCGGGCGATGCGCTCCTCCAGGCCGTCGTACGCGCGCGACAGGGCGTTCGCCTTGCGCTTGTTGCGCGTCGTGCAGTCCGAGCGGGTCAGCTTGTGCAGGCGCTCCAGGAGGGGGCCCGCGTCGCGCACGTAGCGGCGTACGGCCGAGTCCGTCCACTCGCCCGTGCCGTAGCCGTGGAAGCGCAGGTGGAGTTCGACGAGGCGCGAGACGTCCTTCACCAGCTCGTTGGAGTACTTGAGCGCGGTCATGCGCTTCTTGACCATCTTGGCGCCCACCACCTCGTGGTGGTGGAAGGAGACCCGGCCGTCGCTCTCGAAGCGCCGCGTCTTCGGCTTGCCGATGTCGTGCAGCAGCGCCGCGAGCCGCAGGGTCAGGTCGGGGCCGTCCGTCTCCAGCGCCATCGCCTGCTCCAGGACGATCAGCGAGTGGTCGTAGACGTCCTTGTGCCGGTGGTGCTCGTCCCGCTCCAGACGCAGCGCAGGAAGCTCCGGGAGGACGCGTTCGGCGAGCCCCGTGTCGACGAGCAGGGCGAGGCCCTTGCGCGGGTACGCGGAGAGGATCAGCTTGTTCAGCTCGTCCCGTACGCGCTCCGCGGACACGATGTCGATGCGCTCGGCCATCGCCTTCATCGCGGCGACCACCTCGGGCGCCACCTCGAAGTCCAGCTGCGCGGCGAACCGCGCTGCCCGCATCATCCGCAGCGGGTCGTCCGAGAAGGACTCCTCGGGGGTACCGGGAGTGCGCAGGACACGCTCGGACAGGTCCTCAAGGCCGCCGTGCGGGTCGACGAACTCCTTCTCGGGGAGCGCCACGGCCATCGCGTTCACGGTGAAGTCACGGCGGACGAGGTCTTCCTCGATGGAGTCGCCGTAGGAGACCTCGGGCTTGCGCGAGGTCCTGTCGTACGCCTCCGACCGGTACGTCGTGACCTCGATCTGGTAGCCCTCCTTCTGGCAGCCGACCGTCCCGAAGGCGATCCCGACCTCCCACACCGCGTCGGCCCACGGCCGGACGATCTTCAGTACGTCCTCGGGGAGGGCGTCGGTCGTGAAGTCCAGGTCGTTGCCGAGCCGGCCGAGGAGTGCGTCCCTGACCGAGCCACCGACCAGGGCGAGAGAGAACCCGGCCTCCTGGAAACGGCGGGCGAGGTCGTCCGCGACAGGGGACACGCGCAGCAGTTCGCTGACCGCGCGGCGCTGCACCTGGCTCAGTGCGCTGGGATTGTCTTCGTTGGCGTTCGGCACAACAGAAAAGGGTACGTGCCCCGGGCGCCGGGAGCCGACCCGATTCCCGCGCGCCCGCTCACGGCCCGTGACGCCGTCCACCCACGACCCGTGACGCCGCCCGCCCACAGCCCGTGACGCCCGTCACCCACGACCCGTCGCACCGCCCCGGCCGGGTCTTCCGATCCCGTGGAGCAGTCCGCGGCACTTCGCCCCAGCGCGCATCGTTACCATGCGTGGACGCACAACCGACGACCACTGACGACGAGGGACGGGCGAACGCGTGGCCGAGGCGGCAGACTTCCCGGGGACAAGCCCCTCACCTGCCCGCCGGTGGCTGCGGCGCACCGCCGCACTGCTGGTGGGCACTCCTTTGCTGGCAGGCCTCCTCCAGGCCCCGGCAGGCCCTGTCGCGCATGCCGCCGTGCCGGGCGCGATGGCCGACGCCACCGGTTCCAGGACCGTCGACGTGTCGCTGGACGCGCTCACCCCCACCGCCCCCGATGAGGGGGACACCCTCACCGTCTCCGGCACCGTCACCAACAACGGCAAGCAGACGGTGACCGGCGCCCAGGTCGGACTGCGGGTGGGACCGACCGTCAACGGCCGGAGCGAGATCGACCGCGCCTCGAAGCGCACGGGCTTCCAGCCGGGGGCCGACGGCACCGAGGTCGGCGGCAAGTACGTCGACAAGTTCGCCAAGCTCGCGCCGGGTGTCCGGCAGGACTTCAGCATCTCCGTGCCCGTCAAAGCCCTGGACCTCGGCGCGGACGGCGTCTACCAGCTGGGCGTCGCCCTCACCGGTCAGAGCGCCGCACAGCCCTATCCCCAGGTCCTCGGCATCGAGCGCACGTTCCTTCCGTGGCACCCCGGGGCCGCTGACACGAAGACGAAGACGACCTATCTGTGGCCGCTCATCTCCGACACGCACCTCACGGCGAAGACGGAGTCCGACGAACAGCAGACGGCCGTCTTCAAGAACGACGACCTGGCGGACGAGCTGGCCTCGGGCGGGCGTCTACAGCAGCTTCTGTCCCTCGGCAGCGACCTCGACGTCACCTGGGTCATCGACCCGGACCTGCTCGCGTCCGTCGAGGCGATGACGAAGGGCTACCGGATCCAGAACCCTGGCGGGAAGACCACCAGGGCGGGCAAGCACCAGGCGGTGGCCAACGAATGGCTCAACGACCTGGAAGCCGCCGTCAAGGGCAAGAAGGTCGTCGCACTGCCCTTCGCCGACCCCGACCTCGCCTCCCTCGCGCACAACGGCAGGGCGGTCACCGGCTCCCTCAGTCACCTCAAGGAGGCCACCGACGCCGGGTCCAAGGCGGTGGACACGATCCTGCACGTCAAGCCGAGCACGGACTTCGCGTGGCCCGCCGAGGGCGCGATCGACCCATCCGTCGTCGACGTCTCCACCTCCGCGGGCGCCCACACGGTGATCGCCCGCAGCGACAGCATGCGCGAGACCAGCGGCCTGACGTACTCGCCGACCGCGGCCCGGCCCATCGGCGGCGGCACGACCGCCGTGGTGGCCGACGCACGGCTCTCCACGGTCTTCCAGGGCGACATGACGGAGGCCGAGAACTCGACGCTCGCCGTCCAGGAGTTCGTCGCCCAGAGCCTGATGATCAACCTTCAGAACCCCTCCAAGCAGCGCAGCATCGTAGTCGCCCCGCAGCGGATGCCCTCCGCCAGCCAGGCCCAGACCATGGCGAAGGCGCTCACGGCCCTCCAGAAGGCGCAGTGGTCGCAGTCCGAGCAGCTGACCGCCGCGGCGAAGGCGAAGCCGGACCCGCAGGCCACGACCCGGGTCCCGTCGGCCGCGGCCTACCCCGCCTCGCTGCGCAAGCAGGAGCTGCCCCAGTCGGCCTTCGAGTCGATCCGGGACACCCAGAGCATGCTCGAACGCTTCCAGGTGATCCTCACCGAGAAGGACCGCGTGGTCACGCCCTTCGGGCGGGCCATAGACCGTGAGATGTCCACGTCCTGGCGCGGCAACGCGCAGGAGGCGGACAGGTACCGGGGTGGCGTCGGGAGCTATCTGCGGGAGCTGACCGGACAGGTGGCCCTGATCCAGCGGTCCGACGCGAAGCTCTCCGGACGCAGCGCGACCATCCCGGTGTCGGTGCAGAACAACCTGGTGCAGGGCGTCGACCATCTCGTCCTGCGCCTGTCCTCGCAGAACCCCACGCGTCTGAAGATCGGCGACGGGCAGTACGAGGAGCACCCGGTCAAGATCGCGGGCGGTCACTCCCAGTCGGTGAAGTTCACCACCACGGCCAACGCCAACGGCCCGGTCCCGGTCTACGCCCAGCTCTACACGGAGGACGGGGAGCCTTACGGCGATCCCGTCCGCTTCGAGGTCAATGTCACCGAGGTCACGCTGACAGTGATGCTCGTCATCGCCGGCGGCCTCCTGCTGCTCGTACTCGCCGGTTTCCGGATGTACACCCAGCGCAAGCGCGCGGCGCGCAGGCAGGCCGCTCAGGAAGGCCCGGACGGGGGTCCCGACGGCGGGTCCGGCACCGAGTCGGGGGAAGGTGAGCCCGGGCAGCCGAGTGACCCGACACCGGACACCGCACCGGAAAGCACCGACCCTTCTGACACGGGTGAGAGAGTGGACCGTTGAGCGATGTCGTGGCCGGTGGGCCCGGGGACGATGAGGTGGGGTAAACCATGAACGCGCCGTACGACGGTGACCGTGGCCAGGGCTCGGGCGGCTCTGCCTCGCCCGAGGGCCCTCCTGCGGGCTCTGCCGACCACGAGCAGCAGATCCCGCCGCAGCCCGCGCCCGACATGTACCTCCAGGACGCCTACGACCAGGATCCCTACCGGGCGCAGGACCTCTCCGCCCAGGATCCGGTGACCGAGGCGCTCTACGACCGCGCGGCACACCCCCCGCCGCCGCCCGGCACCTATCAGCACCAGCCGCTGTACGGGCAGCCGCCCAGCCCCGAGCACGCCCCCGACCCCCGCGTGTGGGCCCAGACCCCGGCCCCCGAGCCGGAGGGCCCGACCCGCCACCTCCCCTACGGCGACGACGTCCGCACGACACAGTTCGTGGGCGTCGACGACCTGGTGACCCAGGCCGGCGAGGAGTACCACGAGCCGGACGCCTTCGCGCATCTCTTCCGCGATCAGCAGCCCGGCGGCTACCACGGCCAACAGGTCGGCTACCAGCAGGGCGGCTACGCGCAGGACAGCGGCTATCCACAGGGCAACGGCTACTCCCAGGGCAACAGCCACCCGCAGGACAACGGCTACCCCCAGGACGGCGGCTACCAGCAGCCCGTCAACGGCGGCTACACACCCGCCGACCAGCCGATCGTGCCCGCCCCCGCCCCGGCGCCGCCCGCTCCCGCACCCGCTGCCGCCGCGCCGGTCCCCGCCCCCAAGTCGGGCGGCCGAGCGGCTGGCCTGCTGAAGTCCAGCGCCGTCATGGCGGCGGGCACGCTCGTCTCACGCCTCACCGGCTTCATCCGCTCCGCCCTGATCGTCTCGGCGCTCGGCGTCGGTCTGCTCGGTGACACCTTCCAGGTCGTCTACCAAATCCCGACGATGATCTACATCCTCACCGTCGGCGGCGGCCTCAACTCCGTGTTCGTCCCGCAGCTGGTCCGCTCCATGAAGGAGGACGAGGACGGCGGCGAGGCCTACGCCAACCGCCTGCTGACCCTCGTCATGGTGGCGCTCGGAGTACTCACCGTCCTGGGTATCGTCCTGGCCCCGCAGCTGGTACGCGTGATGTCCGTCCCGGTCGCGGACAACGCCGACGCCACCGCGGTCGGCACGACGCTGCTGCGCTACTTCCTGCCCTCGATCTTCTTCATGGGCATCCACGTGGTGATGGGCCAGATCCTCAACGCCCGCGGGAAGTTCGGCGCCATGATGTGGACCCCGGTCCTCAACAACATCGTCATCATCGCCACCCTCGGCATGTTCATCTGGGTCTACGGCACCGCGGCGACGTCCGGCATGACCGTCACGAGCATCCCGCCGGAGGCGGAGCGCCTCCTCGGCGTCGGAGTCCTGCTCGGGCTCGTCGTGCAGGCGCTGGCGATGATCCCGTATCTGCGCGAGACCGGCTTCAGGCTCCGTCCGCGCTTCGACTGGAAGGGCCACGGCCTGGGCAAGGCCGCCAAGCTCGCCAAGTGGACGATCCTGTTCGTACTCGCCAACCAGGCGGGCGCCCTCGTCGTCACCCAGCTGGCCACCGCCGCCACCGTCGACCTGCCCTCGGTGAGCGGCATCGGCTTCGCCGCCTACGCCAACGCCCAGCTCATCTGGGGCCTTCCGCAGGCGATCATCACGGTGTCCCTGATGGCGGCCCTGCTGCCCCGGCTGTCCCGCTCGGCACAGGACGGGGACACCGGATCCGTCCGCGACGACATCTCCCAGGGGCTGCGCACGACGGCGGTCGCGATCGTCCCCATCTCCTTCGGGTTCGTCGCGCTCGGGATCCCGATGTGCACGCTCATCTTCGGCTCCTCGGGCAGCGACCAGGCCACGAACATGGGCTTCATGCTGATGGCCTTCGGTCTCGGCCTGATCCCCTACTCCGTGCAGTACGTCGTGCTCCGCGCCTTCTACGCCTACGAGGACACGCGCACGCCCTTCTACAACACGGTCATCGTGGCAGCCGTGAACGCCGCCGCCTCCGGGGCCTGCTACCTGCTCCTGCCCACCCGCTGGGCGGTCACCGGCATGGCGGCCGTCTACGGCCTCGCGTACGCCATCGGCGTGGGCGTCGCCTGGCGGCGGTTGCAGAAGCGGCTCGGCGGCGACCTGGACGGGGCCCGTGTGCTGCGTACGTACGCACGGCTCGGCATCGCCGCGTGGCCCGCGGCGGTGCTCGGCGGCGGCGCCGCGTACGCCATCACCAAGGCGCTCGGCCAGGGTGTCCTCGGTTCGCTCGCGGCACTGGTCGCGGGCGGCGCCGTACTGATCGGCGTCTTCTTCGTCGCGGCCAAGCGCATGCGTATCGAGGAGATCAACTCCATGGTCGGCATGGTCCGCGGCCGTCTCGGTCGCTGAGATGGGGAGTACCGCACAACCATCGCCAGGCACCGCGTGTCGTGCATAGCACTGGACTGTGGGCACAATTGGCTTTGGCGTCTGACGAAGCGCAATGGATGGGGAGGCAGGAACGACGGTGGCGGAACGGAGCACGGCTGCCGTCGACGTGGCAGACAACAGCGGTGATGAGCCGCTGACCGCCAAGGCGGAGCAGCCCACGGCCGACGGGGTGGCCCAGACCCGGGAGCGGGACACGGCAGCGGACGAAGAGGCGGCGGAGAACGAGAAGCCCATGAGCCGTGGGGCCTCCTCACCCCCGGAACTGCACAGTGGCCACAAGCTCGCCAGGCGCTATCGCCTTGAGGAGTGCGTCACCCGTCTGGACGGTTTCAGCAGTTGGCGGGCGGTCGACGAGAAGCTTCGCCGCGCCGTCGGCGTGCACCTGCTGCCGGCGGACCACCCGCGGGCCCGCTCGGTGCTGGCGGCGGCCCGTTCCTCGGCCCTCCTCGGCGACCCGCGATTCGTCCAGGTCCTGGACGCGGTCGAGGAGAACGACCTCGTCTACGTGGTCCACGAGTGGCTTCCGGACGCCACAGAACTGACGGCCGTCCTCGCGGCGGGCCCTCTTGAGGCGCACGACGCCTACCAGCTCGTCAGCCAGATCTCCCAGGCCATGGCGGCGGCACACCGCGAAGGACTCGCCCATCTGCGGCTGACGCCGAGCGCCGTGCTGCGCACCTCCTCCGGCCAGTACCGCATCCGCGGCCTCGCGGTGAACGCCGCGCTGCGCGGCATCAGCTCCGACACCCCCCAGCGCACGGACACAGAAGCGATCGGTGCCCTCCTGTACGCCTCGCTGACCCAGCGCTGGCCGTACGAGGACGGCGCCTACGGCCTCTCCGGGCTGCCCAAGGACATCGGCCTCATCGCCCCCGACCAGGTGCGGGCGGGCATCCACCGGGGCCTCTCCGAGCTGGCCATGCGGGCGCTGGTCAACGACGGCGCGACCGCGTCCCGGCAGGACCCGCCGTGCACGACTCCGGAGGAGCTGGTCAAGGCCATCGGCGAGATGCCCCGCATCCGCCCGCCGGAGCCCGTCTTCGCCGCCCCGCCCGAGTACCAGCGCACGACGTACCAGCAGGGCAGCTACGGCCGCCCTACGGCTCACCCGGGCGTGCCCCAGCCCGTGGCCGCCCCGCCGCCCCCGCTCCAGAGCCGCACCGGCAAGGCCCTCAAGTGGGCCGTGTCCGCGCTCCTCATCGCCGCCCTCGGCCTGGGCAGCTGGCAGCTCGCGGACGCTCTCATGGAGCGCGAGAAGTCCGGGGACGCCAACGAGACGCAGACCACCCCGGGCAACGACAAGAACCGGCCCAAGCCCAAGAAGCCGGTCAGCATCAAGGGCGCCCAGGAGTACGTACTGAAGGGCTATCCCCAGGACCCGGATGACGTCGACAACACCTACGACAAGGACCCGTCCTCGCTCTGGCGCACCATGACGTTCAAGGGCGGCCCGCGGCTCGCCCCCTACAAGCCCGGTGTCGGTATCGTCTACGACCTCGGCTCGAAGCAGGATGTCTCGGCGGCGTCGATAGCCCTTGAGTACAGCGGACCCCACACCACGGTGTCGCTGTACGCCGCTGATTCGCTCTCGCCGACGACAGCGATCGACTCCATGAAGAAGATCGGCACCACCACCACTTCGGGCACCACCGCGAAGATCGAGGCCAAGAAGCCCGTGAAGTCGCAGTACGTGCTCCTGTGGATGACCGCCGTGCCGTACTCCGGCATCGACGGGTACAACCGGGCAGGATTCAAGCAAGCCATCACGGACGTGAAGTTCAAGGGCTGAAGGATCGGCTCGGCCAAGCGCACTGGGGGGAGGGGTCCGACGGTGGACAGCACCGCGCTGGGTGACATGAACGACCAGGACCTCCTCGCCCGCCACGTCGCGGGGGACGAGGACGCCTTCGGTGAGCTTGTCCGACGCCACCGCGACCGGCTGTGGGCCGTGGCGCTGCGCACCCTCGGGGACCGCGAGGAGGCCGCTGACGCGGTGCAGGACGCCCTTGTCTCCGCCTATCGCGCGGCGCACACCTTCCGTGGTCAGTCCGCCGTGACGACCTGGCTGCACCGCATCACCGTGAACGCCTGTCTCGACCGGGCCCGCAAGGCGGCCTCCCGCAAGACCTCTCCGATCGACGACACCGAGCGCCTCGAACAGCTTCTGGAGCCGGAGGAATCGGCGGCCGCCCCCGCCGAGCGGAACGATCTGCACCGGGAGCTTCTGGAAGCCCTCGGCACACTCCCTCACGACCAGCGCGCCGCTCTCGTCCTGGTCGACATGCAGGGCTACCCCGTCGCCGAGGCCGCCAGCGTCCTGGACATCCCCACCGGCACGGTCAAGAGCCGCTGTGCCCGCGGGAGAGCCAGACTGCTGCCGCTGCTCACCCATCTGCGCACAGAGACTCGTACGCAGACGCGTAAGGAGCCCCGTAAGCGGAAAGAGGACAGCGGCGAGGACGACGAAAGCAGGAAGCCCGGCTCGGGAAGGAACCGGACGCAGGGGACATCCGTCCCACCGGCAGCAGGGCCACGAGATGCAGGACCAAGCGATTCAGCTGCTGTGAAGGGCGGAGGTGGGCGAGCGTGACAGCCACGACCGACTCGGCCGGGCATCCGGAGGTCGCGGAGATCTCCGACCTGACCGAGGGTCTGCTCTCCCCGTCGCGCACGAGCGAGGTGCGTCGGCATCTGGACGGCTGTGAGCTGTGCGCCGACGTCTACGCCTCCCTGGAGGAGATCCGCGGCATGCTCGGCACCCTGCCCGGCCCGCCGCGCATGCCCGCCGATATCGCGGGGCGCATCGACGCCGCCCTGGCGGCTGAAGTCCTGCTGAGCGCCACCGCTCCGGAAGAACTGCCCTCACCGGACGAAGCACCCGAGCCCGCGACCTCCACTCAGGCCTCCGCCTCGTCGCGTGTTTCACGTGAAACATCGCCCGAATCCACCCCCGGGGCGACCACCGACCGCCCCGCTGGGCGCCCCCGAGGGGCCACCGGCCCGGGGCGCGGCCCCCGACTGCGGCGCACCCGCCGTCGTACCGCCGTGCTCGGTGCCGTCTTCACCGCGGCCGCCATCGGCCTCGGCTCTCTGTTGATGCAGACCATGGGCAGCGGCTCGGACGGCACAGCCGTCGGCCACCGGGATACCGCGAACTCGTTCTCCGAGGCAAAGCTCGAGCGCCAGGTCGCCGATCTGCTCGCCAAGGGCCCCGTCAGGGAGCCGCGCGGCGAAAAGTCGGACGGGTTCAAGGAGACGGACGGACCCACACCGACCTTCGACACCCGCTCCAGCCCGGAGTCCCCCACCGCGAACTCCCGGCTGCGCGGGGTGGCGATCCAGGTCCCCGAATGCATCCAGCGCGGCATCGGCGACAGGACACCGCTCGCCGCCAAGCAGGGTTCATACGAGGGCAAGCGCGCGTACCTCGTCGTCGTGCCCCACGATTCCGACGCCGATCAGGTGTCCGCATACATCGTCGACGCCACGTGTGTGGGCAAGTCCTCACCGAGCGCGGGCAAGGTTCTGCTGACGCATTCCTACCCTCAGGGCTGACACGCTTCCGTACGCACGGACCCGGCGGGGAATGCACGCCCCGTAGGATCCGTTGGGTGGGGTGAGAGACCTGAGACAGGCACCCGCCAGCAGTACGCAGCAGTCTCCAGAGACAAGGAATCAAGCCGTGACCGACGTCCGTAACGTGATCATCATCGGCTCCGGGCCCGCCGGCTACACGGCGGCGCTCTACACCGCGCGCGCGTCGCTGAAGCCGCTGGTGTTCGAGGGCGCCGTCACCGCAGGCGGTGCGCTGATGAACACCACCGAGGTGGAGAACTTCCCCGGCTTCCAGGACGGCGTCATGGGTCCCGAGCTGATGGACAACATGCGCGCCCAGGCCGAGCGCTTCGGCGCCGAGCTGGTGCCCGACGACATCGTCGCCGTCGACCTCAGCGGTGAGATCAAGACGGTGACGGACACCGCGGGCACCGTGCACCGTGCGAAGGCCGTGATCGTCACGACCGGTTCCCAGCACCGCAAGCTCGGCCTGCCGAACGAGGACGCCCTCTCCGGACGCGGCGTCTCCTGGTGCGCCACCTGCGACGGCTTCTTCTTCAAGGACCAGGACATCGCCGTGATCGGCGGCGGCGACACCGCGATGGAGGAGGCGACCTTCCTGTCGCGCTTCGCCAAGTCCGTGACGATCGTGCACCGCCGTGACAGCCTGCGCGCCTCCAAGGCGATGCAGGAGCGCGCCTTCGCCGACCCGAAGATCAAGTTCGTCTGGGACAGCGAGGTCGCGGAGATCAAGGGCGAGCAGAAGCTCTCCGGCCTGACGCTGCGCAACCTCAAGACGGGTGAGACGTCCGAGCTGCCGGTGACCGGCCTGTTCATCGCGATCGGCCACGACCCGCGCACGGAACTGTTCAAGGGTCAGCTCGAGCTGGACGACGAGGGCTACCTCAAGGTCGAGGCTCCCTCGACCCGCACGAACCTGACCGGTGTCTTCGGTGCGGGTGACGTCGTCGACCACACGTACCGCCAGGCGATCACGGCAGCCGGCACCGGCTGCTCCGCCGCCCTCGACGCCGAGCGTTTCCTCGCTGCCCTCGCTGACAGTGAGACCGCCGCGGCTGCCACCGTCTGACCCCCATCTTCCCCACTGCACCAAGTTAAGGAGACTGCCGTGGCCGGCACCCTGAAGAACGTGACCGACGCCTCCTTCGAGGAGGACGTCCTCAAGAGCGACAAGCCCGTACTGGTGGACTTCTGGGCCGCCTGGTGCGGCCCGTGCCGCCAGATCGCCCCGTCCCTCGAGGCGATCGCGGCCGAGCACGGCGACAAGATCGAGATCGTCAAGCTCAACATCGACGAGAACCCCGGCATCGCGGCCAAGTACGGCGTCATGTCCATCCCGACGCTGAACGTGTACCAGGGCGGCGAGGTGGCCAAGACGATCGTCGGCGCCAAGCCGAAGGCCGCGCTGGAGCGCGACCTCGCGGACTTCATCGCCGAGTAATTCGCGACCACGTTTCACGCGCGACGGACGATGTTTCACGTGAAACACGAATGGACCAGTCCCTCCCTGGAGGGCTGGTCCATTCTGCTGTCCGGGGTCAGAGCGGCCGGAGCACAGGCTCCTTCTGTACGGCCCCAAGAAGGCGATCGATCGCCAACTCGACGTCTTCCTTCCAAGAAAGCGTCGTCCGCAGCTCCAGTCTCAACCGCGGATAGGCGGGGTGCGGGCGGACCGTCTTGAAGCCCACCGCCAGGAGGTGCTCCGCGGGCAGCAGACACGCGGGCTTCTCCCACCGAGCGTCCCCGAAGGCCTCGATCGCCTTGAAGCCCCGGCGCAGCAGATCCTTCGCCACCGTCTGGACGATCACCCGGCCGAGCCCCTGCCCCTGGTACTCGGGCATGATCCACGCTGTCATGAGCTGAACGGCATCCGGAGACACCGGGCTCGTGGGGAACGCGGTGGAACGCGGAACGTACGCGGGGGGTGCGTAGAGCACATAGCCCACCGGCACATCGTCGACGTACACGACCCGGCCGCAGGAGCCCCACTCCAGCAGGACCGCGGAGATCCACGCCTCCTTCTCCAGCTCTGGAGTCCCCGCCTTTACCGCGGCTTGGCCGCTGACCGGGTCCAGCTCCCAGAAGACGCACGAGCGGCAGCGCGTGGGGAGGTCCGGGAGGTTGTCCAGCGTGAGCGGTACGAGCCGACGCCCCATGAAGGCGGTTCCTCACTTTCCTCGCCCGCCGCGCTGCGGGCGGCTGTCAGAGCGCTGCGTTCCCGAAGCAGGCTGCCGACGAATCCGCCGACCGCTCCCAGCCCCAGGCCCGCGGTCATCAGTCCGGTGCGGCTCATCGATCGCATGGCCCCCGCCTCCCCAATGAGGTGCCGTCAGGTGGATGCGCCATACCCGATCGCATCGTATCCACGAAGTGATTCCATCGATACCGCAGGAAAGCAAAGAGCGGGCCGTGTTCCGGTGCAGACCGGACACGGCCCGCTCTCGCGAGTCCCGTCGTTTGTTGCTCAGGCCTTGTCGTCCTCAGCGGCGTCTTCCGAGGCATCCTCGGCCTGGCCGTTCTGAAGGACAGGTCCCTCGCCCGGAGCCAGCGTGCTGAGAATGCGCTCCAGGTCCTCCAGGGAGGCGAAGTCGACGACGATCTTGCCCTTTTTCTGGCCCAAATCCACCCGCACCCGGGTCTCGAACCGGTCCGAGAGCCGGGTGGCGAGGCTGCTCAGCGCCGGCGAGAGCCGGGCACCGGCACGCGGCCCCTTCGCCTTAGGAGCGCTCTGCGGTCTCGACCCCATGAGGGTCACGATCTCCTCGACGGCACGCACCGAAAGGCCTTCGGCCACGATCCGGTGTGCCAGCCGGTCCTGCTCCTCCGAGTCCTCGACGGAGAGCAACGCGCGGGCGTGCCCTGCGGAGAGAACCCCGGCGGCCACCCTGCGCTGCACGGCCGGCGAGAGCTTCAGCAGGCGCAGCGTGTTGGAGACCTGCGGGCGGGACCGGCCGATGCGGTCCGCCAGCTGGTCGTGCGTGCAGTTGAAGTCCTTGAGCAACTGGTCGTAGGCGGCTGCCTCTTCCAGCGGGTTCAGCTGGGCGCGGTGCAAGTTCTCCAGCAGCGCGTCCAGCAGGAGCTTGTCGTCGTCCGTGGCCCGCACGATCGCCGGGATACGCTCCAGGCCCGCCTCACGACAGGCCCGCCAGCGCCGCTCACCCATGATGAGTTCGTAGCGCGCGGGGCCCAACTGCCGTACGACGACCGGCTGGAGAAGCCCGACCTCCTTGATGGAGGTGACCAGCTCCGCGAGAGCGTCCTCGTCGAAGACCTCACGCGGCTGCCGCGGGTTGGGCGAGATGAAGTCGAGCGGCAGCTCGGCGAAGTGCGCACCGGCCACCGGAGCGTTCTCCAGAGCTTCCACGGACCGCTGGACCGGCTCCGCCGTTTCATGTGCAACAGGGCTCTGCGGAAGCGCGGTCACCTTCGCCGCGGCCACCCCCCGCTCGGCGGTGAGTACCGGCACGGCCGTGGGGGATGTCGAGGCGCCAGCCGCGCTCTGCGACACCTGCTTCTCTGTCGGGGCCGCAGGGATCAAGGCACCGAGGCCTCGCCCCAGTCCCCTCCGTCGCTCGCTCACTGCATCCCCTCCGTCATGCTGTGCTGGTCGTTCTGAGCGCCCGCGTGGGCGTGTTGGACGTCGTAGCGCACTCCGACTCCGCGCAACGCGATCTCGCGTGCCGCTTCGAAGTAGGAGAGGGCGCCGCTCGATCCGGGGTCGTACGTGAGCACCGTCTGGCCGTAGCTCGGTGCCTCCGAGATGCGGACCGAGCGCGGGATGCTGGTCCGCAGCACCTCGCTGCCGAAGTGGTTGCGCACCTCGTCCGCCACCTGGGAGGCGAGCCGGGTCCTGCCGTCGTACATGGTGAGCAGGATCGTCGAGACGTGCAGGTTCGGGTTGAGATGGCCCCGCACGAGGTCGACGTTGCGCAGGAGCTGGCCGAGCCCTTCCAGTGCGTAGTACTCGCACTGGATGGGGATCAACACCTCCGCGCCGGCCACCAGGGCATTGACCGTCAGCAGTCCGAGGGACGGCGGGCAGTCGATGAGGATGTAGTCCAGCGGCTGCTCGTAGGCCTGGATGGCCCGCTGAAGCCGGCTCTCCCGCGCCACCAGGGACACCAGCTCGATCTCCGCACCGGCGAGATCGATCGTGGCCGGGGCGCAGAAGAGACCCTCGACGTCCGTCACCGGCTGAACGACGTCGGAGAGCGGCTTGCTCTCGACCAGGACGTCATAGATGGACGGCACTTCGGCGTGATGGTCGATACCGAGAGCGGTGGAGGCGTTGCCCTGCGGGTCGAGGTCGATCACCAGGACGCGGGCGCCGTGCAGAGCGAGCGAGGCGGCGAGATTGACGGTTGTCGTCGTCTTGCCCACCCCGCCCTTCTGGTTGGCGACCACCATGACACGGGTCTGCTCGGGGCGTGGCAGGCCTTCGCCCGCGCGGCCGAGTGCTTCCACCGCCAGTTGGGCAGCACGACCGATGGGGGTGTCGTCCATCGGGGTCGGTGTTTCACGTGAAACATCCTCCCCCGCCGACTCGGTACGGGGACCGGGGACCGGATCGGTCATCGGTCCCGCGATGTTGGCGTCGGACCGCAAGGATTCACTCTCCTCGACATCAGGCTCGCAATGAACAGAGCCTCCCATGCTTTGAGGGTCGTGAACCAGCGAGGCCCGGTCTTCTGTGGACGAATCCCCCTCTGTGGACAACTCCGTGCCCTTATCGAGGGACCCAAGTGGTCGACGTTCGCGAGGTTCCGCGGCGCGGCCGCGACTGATGATGCCATGCAGCAGTGAGCGACGTTTCACGTGAAACACGATGCACGGCAGCCGGGGTGCCGCTGGCGCGACACCCCGGTATGCGTACGTTTGGCAGCTTTTGTGGAGTACAGCTTGCCGGGCAGTTCGCCGCAGCGCTCGCCGGGCGGTCAGCCGCGGCGGCGCCTCGCCCGCCCGGTGCGCGCGGCCTTGGCCCGCTTCGCGGCGAAGCGCACCCCTCCCGGGCTCTCCCCGACCTCGACCCGCACGACGGTGGACAGCGGATCCACCACGCCCTCACCGACATGCAGGACCGAGGTGCCCACCGCACCGAGCTTGCTCAGCGCGGATCCAGCGGCCTTGACCTCTTCCTCGGCGGTGTCGCCCTTGAGGAGGAGCATCTCCCCATAAGGGCGCAGCAGCGGGACGCCCCAGGCAGCCAGGCGATCCAGCGGCGCCACGGCCCGCGCGGTCACCACATGGACCGGAGGCAGCTTGCCGAGAACCTCCTCGGCGCGACCCCGCACCACCGTCACATGGTCGAGGCCGAGCAGCTCCACGACCTCCGTGAGGAAGTTCGTACGCCGCAGCAGCGGTTCGAGGAGCGTGATCTTCAGGTCGGGGCGCACCAGGGCCAGGGGGATGCCGGGCAGCCCGGCACCGGAGCCGACATCGCACACCGTGACGCCCTCGGGCACGACCTCGGACAGCACCGCGCAGTTCAGCAGATGCCGTTCCCACAGGCGGGGCACTTCCCGGGGGCCGATCAGGCCTCGCTGCACTCCCGCATCGGCGAGCAGCTCCGCGTACCGGACCGCGTCCGTGAAGCGATCGCCGAATACCGTCCGGGCCTCTTCAGGCGCCGAGGGGAGCTCCGCATCCTCCGTCACGGGGACCGTCCTTCCGTACCGCACTGGGGTGGCTAACTATCAGGCTGACAAAGACCGGCCCCGCCTGCGAACAGACGGGGCCGGGCGTACGCGGGGCCGCTCAGGCGGGGAGTACGACGACGAAGCGCTGCGGCTCCTCGCCCTCGGACTCACTGCGCAGGCCGGCGGCCTTGACCGCATCATGCACGACCTTGCGCTCGAACGGCGTCATCGGCTTGAGCTTGGCCGGCTCACCGGAACTCTTGACCTCGGCCGCGGCCTGGGCGCCGATCTCCGACAGCTCCTCGCGCTTCTTGGCGCGGTAGCCCGCGATGTCGAGCATCAGGCGGCTGCGGTCACCGGTCTCGCGGTGCACGGCGAGACGCGTCAACTCTTGGAGTGCCTCCAGGACCTCTCCGTCGCGGCCTACCAGCTTCTGGAGGTCACGGCTGGCGGTGTCGCTGATGATCGAGACAGCGGCCCGGTCGGCCTCGACGTCCATGTCGATGTCGCCGTCGAGGTCGGCGATGTCCAGCAGACCCTCGAGGTAGTCCGCAGCGATCTCGCCCTCCTGCTCAAGGCGGGTGAGCGTGTCGCCGGCCTCGGCCTCGGCTGCGGCGGAGGTGGTGCCTTCCGTCACGGGATGGACTCCTTCTACTTCTTGGAGGACGGGTGCTTGGGCCGCTGCTGGCCCTTGCGCTGCTGTCCCGACTTGGCTTTGCTGCGCGTTCCGGAGCCGGGCTTGTTGCCCGTCGTGCTACCGCCTGCCGGCTTGGCCTTGGGGGCGGCGTCCTCAGGCTGGTCCTGAGCCTTCTCCAGCGACGTCTTGGGTCCTTCTTCGCCCTCCGCCTTGGCGCCCTGCGCGATGGCGGACTGGCGCTTGGCCTTGCTCTGGCGCTTGGGCTGCTGGCGCCTCGGAGCCCCGGCGGCCGTGGCCCCGTCCTCGGTCAGCGTGGCGACGGCGCTCTCGCTCTCCACCACGGAGCCGTCGGCCTGGGCCGCGAGACCCGCCTTGGTCAGACCGTTGATGAACTTGCGCTCGAACTCGTTGCGGTCCCGGCCCTTGGCGACGATCGCCTTGATGACGTTCGCGTTGCCGCGGCCCCGCACCTTCTTGTGGTGGGTGACCTGCTTCTGCAACCGCTCCAGGAAGGCGGCCTGCGCCTTGGAGCCCGGCGTGGGGTTCCGGCGGATCACGAACATCTGCTGGCCCATGGTCCACACGTTGGTGGTCAGCCAGTAGACGAGGACACCGACGGGGAAGTTGATGCCGAAGATGGCGAACATGATCGGGAAGACGTACATGAGCATCTTCTGCTGCTGCATGAACGGCGTCTTGACCGTCGTGTCCACGTTCTTCGTCATCAGCTGGCGCTGGGTGAAGAACTGCGACGCCGACATCAGGATGATCATGACGGCGGTGATGACGCGGACGTCGGTGAGCGTGGCACCGAGCGAGGAGACCTTGTCGGCGCTGTCCATGAACTTCGCGGCCAGCGGGGCACCGAAGATGTGCGCGTTACGCGCGCTCTCCAGGAGCGGGCCGTCGATGACGCCGATCTCCTTGCCCGTCGCGATGCCGTTCAGCACGTGGTACAGGGCGAAGAAGAAGGGCGACTGCGCCAGGATGGGAAGGCACGAGGAGAGCGGGTTGGTACCCGACTCCTTGTACAGCTTCATCATCTCTTCGGACTGGCGCTGCTTGTCGCTCTTGTAGCGCTCCTGGATCTTCTTCATCTCGGGCTGAAGCGTCTGCATGGCCCGAGTGGCCTTGATCTGCTTCACGAAGAGCGGGATCAGGCAGATACGGATCAGGATCACCAGGGACACGATGGACAGGCCCCAGGCCCAGCCCGTGTCGGGACCGAAGATCTTCCCGTACACCGAGTGGAACTGGACGATGACCCACGAAACTGGTGTCGTGATAAAGCTGAAGAGACTGGCAATCGTGTCCACTAATCAGGCTCCTTGAGCATGGGACGGGGTCTCGGTCTCGGCAGCCGTGCTCGGGGGAGGAGCCCCGGTCGGCCCGCCTGCGGCGGAGGGCCCGCCCTTGCGTTCGCGCCAGGCGGCGCGCAGCATCTCGTGCCACCGCGGACGCTTGCGCGGCGGAACATGGTCGACACCACCGAGCGACCACGGGTTGCACCGCAGGACGCGCCAGGCAGTGAGCGCCGTTCCCTTGATAGCGCCGTGCCGGTCGATGGCCAGATAGCCGTAGCGGGAACACGACGGGTAGTACTTGCACACCGGGCCCAGAAGTGGACTGATCGTCCACTGGTACAGCTTGATCAGGGCCAGCAGCGGGTACTTCATCGCGCGCCCCCTCCCAGCAACCGCTGCAAGGCGGCGTCCAGGTCTCGGGCCAGCTGTGCATGGTCGGCGTCACCCGCTCCGGGCAGCGCTCGTACGACTACCAGGCTACCGGGGGGCACGGAGGCCAGCCGGTCACGCATGAGGTGGCGAAGCCTGCGCTTCACCGTGTTGCGTACGACTGCTCCACCCACGGCCTTGCTGACAACGAAACCCGCACGTGTCGGGGGAAGGGTCTCCCCAGGCACGTGCGGGTCCATTGCACCGCTACGTAGATGGACGACGAGGAGCGGGCGACCAGCCCGGCGCCCTCGTCGTACCGCGGTCGCGAAGTCTTCGCGCCGCCTCAGCCGATGCTCGGTAGGCAGCACGACGTCATGACCTGACTGAGATCAGGCGGACAGGCGGGCGCGACCCTTGCCACGGCGGGACGCGAGAATCGCGCGGCCGGCACGGGTGCGCATGCGCAGCCGGAAGCCGTGGGTCTTGGCGCGACGACGGTTGTTCGGCTGGAAGGTGCGCTTGCTCACTCGGGGGCTCCAGAAATGATCGTGTGGTGGCGGGACATCGCCTGGCTGTCACCGTGCGCCCACGAGAAGCTCGCGAATACGCACCGAGTGCACCGCTTCACAATCACAGATCGTGATCTTTGCCCATCGGAGGCAGGCGGCAGCAGCCATCGACAACTCGACCTGGTCACGGTACGCGGGACTACGCCATCCGGTCAAACCGACCGCTGAAGGGAGACACTGTGCACAGCCTGTGGACAACAACTTGAACCGCAGCCGTCGCCCTGACTACCTTGGCTGAACTCCGATTCGTTCCCTTCCCCCTCCCCATCCCGATTTCCGTCCCAAGAACCACACCTTCGTGGGACCCCGTGAGAGAGCGTGCCCTGTGGCTGACGTACCTGCCGATCTTGCCGCAGTGTGGCCACGAGTTCTGGAACATCTGCTGGGTGAGGGGCGGGGTCAGGGCGTCGAGGCGAAGGACGAGCGGTGGCTCAGGAGCTGCCAGCCCCTGGCGCTGGTCGCCGACACCGCGCTGCTCGCCGTCCCGAACGAATTCGCCAAGGGCGTACTCGAAGGGCGTCTCGCGCCCGTGGTCAGCGAGACCCTGAGCCGCGAGTGCGGCCGCCCGATCCGCATCGCCATCACGGTCGACGACTCCGTCGGCGAGCCGCCGGGTCCGCCCGCGCCGCCGATGCAGCACCAGAACGGCCAGCAGCAGCAGTCGCACCAGCAGCGCTACGAAGAGCCCGAGCTGCCCTCCGGGTCCGGTCAGGGGCGCGACTCGTACGACGGCTACGGGCGCCGCTCCTCGGACGAGCACCAGGCGGGCTCCCGCTCCGATCAGATGCCGTCCGCCCGGCCCGCCTACCCGGACTATCAGCGGCCGGCCCCGGGCGCCTGGCCGCAGCAGCAGCCGCCCCAGGACGACTACGGCTGGCAGCAGCCGCGGCTCGGCTTCCCCGAACGCGATCCCTACGCGAGCCCGGCCCAGCAGCCGCAGCACGACTACCGCTCGCAGCCGCCGCAGGAGCGCTCGCCGTACGAGCAGCAGCGCTCCGAGCAGCAGGACCGGCGCGAACGCCACGACATGCCCGACTCGTCCGGCGATCACCGGGGCCATCGCGATCCCCGCGATCCCCGCGATCACCGTGACCCTCGGGACCCTCGTGACCACCGGGGCAATGCCGGGCACGGCGGCCACGGAGTGCACCGGGGCGGTCCGGTGGGCCCCACCTCGTCGAGCGGCGCCCCCGGGCCGCTGGCCGCGCAGCCGGCGCCCGCGACGGGCCCCGGCGAGCCGACCGCGCGGCTCAACCCCAAGTACCTCTTCGACACCTTCGTCATCGGTGCGTCCAATCGCTTCGCGCACGCGGCCGCGGTCGCCGTCGCCGAGGCGCCCGCGAAGGCCTACAACCCGCTCTTCATCTACGGGGAGTCCGGGCTCGGCAAGACGCATCTCCTGCACGCGATCGGGCACTACGCCCGCAGCCTGTACCCCGGCACGCGCGTGCGGTACGTCAGCTCCGAGGAGTTCACCAACGAGTTCATCAACTCCATCCGCGACGGCAAGGGCGACAGCTTCCGCAAGCGCTACCGCGAGATGGACATCCTGCTGGTCGACGACATCCAGTTCCTCGCGGACAAGGAGTCGACGCAGGAGGAGTTCTTCCACACCTTCAATACGCTCCACAACGCGAACAAGCAGATCGTGCTCTCCAGCGACCGGCCGCCCAAGCAGCTGGTGACCCTGGAGGACCGGCTGCGCAACCGCTTCGAGTGGGGACTGATCACCGACGTCCAGCCGCCCGAGCTGGAGACGCGTATCGCCATCCTTCGTAAGAAGGCGGTGCAGGAGCAGCTGAACGCCCCTCCGGAGGTGCTCGAGTTCATCGCGTCGCGGATCTCGCGGAACATCCGTGAGCTGGAGGGCGCGCTGATCCGGGTCACGGCGTTCGCGTCGCTGAACCGACAGCCTGTGGACCTGGGGCTCACGGAGATCGTCCTCAAGGACCTGATCCCGGGCGGTGAGGACGCGGCTCCGGAGATCACGGCGACGGCCATCATGGCCGCGACCGCCGACTACTTCGGGCTGACGGTGGACGACCTGTGCGGATCCTCGCGCAGCCGCGTCCTGGTGACGGCCCGCCAGATCGCCATGTATCTGTGCCGCGAGCTGACCGACCTCTCCCTGCCGAAGATCGGGGCGCAGTTCGGCGGCCGGGACCACACGACCGTCATGCACGCGGACCGCAAGATCCGCGCGCTGATGGCCGAGCGGCGCTCCATCTACAACCAGGTCACCGAGCTGACCAACCGCATCAAGAACGGCTGACAGCCGCCGCGACACGCCGCTGAGGGCGCCCCGGGACAACTCCTGGGGCGCCCTTTTTCGTTGCCCACGCGCGCGTGGAGCCCGGCCTTTTCGTTGCTCACGCGCGCGTAGAGCCCGTTCCGAGCGCGCGGGGACCGGTCAGGAACCGCACAGGGATGTCGTACGAGCAGGCCTATCTGTTCGATTCCCCCTGTTCAGACGGGGGTTCTCCACAGATGTTCGAACTTTTTCGCTTCCACACCCTGGGGACTGGAAAGTTGTCCAGACGCTGTCCACAGGGGACGCTGCTGAGAGATCATCAGGCCTGGTCAGCTGGTTGTGGATTCGTGGACGAAGACTGTCCACAGGGTGTGGATGAAAATTTCTTCCACAAGGTGTGCACGACGTTGTCCACCGGCGGCCCACAGGATCGGGCGCGTTGTCCCCAGCTTTCCCCAGCTTCTCCACACGGCTGTCCACTGTTCGGCAACGTGACGCGCCCACTCACCGGGTCGAGTGAAAGGCGTCACACCAAGGTGGTCGGTTGGCCTGTGGGGAAGCTGGGTAAAGCTGGGGACAGCGCTGGGGAGAAGTGACCCCTGCCTGTGCATCGGGTGTGCAGAACTTTCGCCCGTCCACAGAAACACCCGGTTGTCCACGGGCTCCGCCCACAGGCTCAGTGGATAAAAAACCGGCACTGACCAGCGCATTCGCGGTTATCCACGGTTTCCACAGCCCCTACTACTACTCCCAACTAGAGAGACCGGGGAAATGGTTTCGAAGCTGGGGCTGTGCACAACTCTCGCTCCGGGCCTCCGAGACCGCTCGCCACGACTTGACCCCGACAGGCACCGACTGTCAGTGCCGTGCGTCAGACTGGACCCCGGTGTCCCTCCCACGGCATGGCTGAGAGGCACCGAGTCAGACGACGAGGGCCACAGGCCCAGCGGGCGAGAGCAGCCAGCAACAGCAGGAGGGCGGCTTAGGTGAAGATCCGGGTTGAACGCGACGTACTCGCGGAGGCGGTGGCCTGGGCGGCGCGCAGCCTCCCGGCCCGGCCGCCTGCGCCCGTCCTCGCAGGCCTGCTGCTGAAGGCCGAGGAAGGCGCACTGAGCCTGTCGAGCTTCGACTACGAGGTCTCGGCGCGCGTCTCGGTGGACGCCGAGGTGGACGAGGAAGGCACGGTCCTCGTGTCCGGCCGGCTCCTCGCGGACATCTGCCGCGCGCTCCCCAACCGCCCGGTGGAGATCTCCACAGACGGTGTACGGGCGACGGTGGTCTGCGGCTCCTCGCGATTCACACTCCACACGCTTCCTGTGGAGGAGTACCCCGCGCTGCCGCAGATGCCGACCGCCACCGGCACCGTCCCCGGTGAGGTCTTCGCCTCCGCCGCCTCCCAGGTGGCCATCGCCGCGGGCCGCGACGACACGCTGCCCGTGCTGACCGGCGTACGCATCGAGATCGAGGGCGACACGGTCACCCTGGCCTCCACCGACCGCTACCGCTTCGCGGTCCGCGAGTTCCTGTGGAAGCCGGAGAACCCCGAGGCGTCCGCGGTCGCCCTGGTCCCCGCCAAGACGCTCCTGGACACCGCCAAGGCGCTCACGAGCGGCGACACGGTCACCCTGGCGCTGTCCGGCTCGGGCGCGGGCGAGGGTCTGATCGGTTTCGAGGGCGCGGGCCGGCGTACGACCACGCGTCTCCTCGAAGGCGACCTGCCGAAGTACCGCACGCTGTTCCCGACCGAGTTCAACTCGGTGGCCGTCATCGAGACCGCCCCCTTCGTGGAGGCCGTCAAGCGCGTGGCCCTGGTCGCCGAGCGGAACACCCCGGTGCGGCTCAGCTTCGAGCAGGGCGTGCTGATCCTGGAGGCCGGCTCCAGCGATGACGCACAGGCTGTGGAAAGGGTCGACGCCCAGCTCGACGGCGACGACATCTCGATCGCCTTCAACCCGACGTTCCTGCTCGACGGCCTGAGCGCGATCGACTCCCCGGTCGCCCAGCTGTCGTTCACGACCTCCACGAAGCCCGCGTTGCTGAGCGGCAGGCCGGCCGTGGACGCCGAGGCGGACGACGCCTACAAGTACCTGATCATGCCGGTACGTCTGAGCGGCTGAGCCCACAGGTGTGTGCGTGCGTCCGGGCGTAGGCTCGGACGCAGGTACGAAAGTGCCGTAACGCCACGTCGCTAGTGAAGGAACCACTGATGGAGCTCGGTCTCGTCGGCCTCGGCAAGATGGGCGGCAACATGCGCGAGCGCATCCGCCGCGCAGGTCACACCGTCATCGGATACGACCGCAACCCGGACCTCGCGGATGTCCACAGCCTGGAAGAGCTTGTGGGCAAGCTCAAGGGCCCGCGGGTGGTGTGGGTGATGGTCCCCGCCGGGGCCGCGACGCAGTCCACCGTCGACGAGCTGTCCGAGCTGCTCCAGCCCGGCGACGTCGTCGTCGACGGCGGCAACTCCCGCTGGACGGATGACGAGAAGCACGCCGAGGAGCTGAGGGCCAAGGGCATCGGCTTCGTCGACTGCGGTGTCTCCGGCGGCGTCTGGGGCCTGGAGAACGGCTACGCGCTGATGTACGGCGGCGACACGGACGACGTTGCCAAGGTGCAGCCGATCTTCGACGCGCTGAAGCCCGAGGGCGACTTCGGCTCGGTGCACGCGGGCAAGGTCGGCGCGGGCCACTTCGCGAAGATGGTCCACAACGGCATCGAGTACGCGATGATGCAGGCCTACGCCGAGGGCTGGGAGCTGCTGGAGAAGGTCGACTCGGTCACGGACGTCCGTGAGGTCTTCCGCTCCTGGCAGCAGGGCACGGTCATCCGCTCCTGGCTGCTCGACCTCGCGGTCAACGCCCTGGACGACGACGAGCACCTGGAGAAGCTGCGGGGCTTCGCGGCCGACTCGGGAGAGGGCCGCTGGACCGTCGAGGCGGCCATCGACAACGCCGTGCCGCTGCCGGCGATCACCGCCTCCCTCTTCGCCCGCTTCGCGTCCCGCCAGGACGACTCGCCCCAGATGAAGATGATCGCCGCGCTGCGCAACCAGTTCGGCGGCCACGCGGTCGAGAAGAAGTAATCCACAGCCTGTGCGTCGAGCACGGGCTTGCCGGGGGAGGTCGGCGCACACCATGCACGTCACGCATCTGTCGCTGGCCGACTTCCGCTCCTACGCCCGGGTCGAGGTCCCTCTCGATCCGGGCGTCACCGCGTTCGTGGGCCCGAACGGACAGGGCAAGACGAACCTCGTCGAGGCCGTCGGCTATCTCGCCACGCTCGGCAGCCACCGGGTCTCCTCGGACGCCCCGCTGGTGCGCATGGGTGCCGAGCGGGCCGTCATCCGGGCCAACGTCAGGCAGGGCGAGCGGCAGCAGCTGATCGAACTGGAGCTGAACCCCGGCAAGGCCAACCGCGCCCGCATCAACCGGTCCTCGCAGGTCAGGCCGCGAGACGTGCTGGGGATCGTCCGTACGGTGCTGTTCGCGCCCGAGGACCTCGCGCTGATCAAGGGCGACCCCGGGGAACGGCGGCGCTTCCTCGACGAGCTGATCACCGCGCGTTCCCCGCGCATGGCGGGTGTCCGGTCCGACTACGACCGTGTCCTCAAGCAGCGCAACACCCTCCTGAAGTCGGCCGCCCTCGCCAGACGCCACGGCGGGCGCTCCATGGACCTGTCCACACTCGACGTCTGGGACCAGCACCTCGCGCGCGCGGGCGCCGAGCTGCTGGCTCAGCGGCTCGACCTGATCTCGGCGTTGCAGCCGCTGGCGGACAAGGCGTACGAGCAGCTGGCGCCCGGCGGCGGGCCGGTCTCCCTGGAGTACAAGCCGTCCGCGCCCGGTGACGGTCACACGCGCGAAGCGCTGTACGCACAGCTGACCGCCGCCCTGGAAGAGGCCCGCAAGCAGGAGATCGAGCGGGGGGTCACGCTGGTCGGCCCGCACCGCGACGATCTGCTGCTCAAGCTGGGCCAGCTCCCCGCGAAGGGGTACGCCAGCCACGGTGAGTCCTGGTCCTACGCACTGGCGCTGCGCCTGGCCTCGTACGACCTGCTCAGGGCCGAGGGCAACGAACCGGTGCTCGTCCTCGACGACGTCTTCGCGGAGCTGGACGCGCGCCGCAGGGAGCGGCTCGCGGAGCTGGTGGCCCCCGGAGAGCAGGTGCTCGTCACGGCGGCCGTGGACGACGACGTCCCGGCCGTGCTCGCCGGTGCGCGGTACGCGGTGGCGGAGGGCGCGGTGGAGCGCGTATGAGCGCCGAGGAGCCCGCCCAGAACAATCCCAAGGACGCGGGGCCGCCGAAGACGCCCGAGCCGTCCGGCGTCGACCTGGCGCGGGTCGCCCTGCGTGCCGCCAAAGAACAGGCACGCGCGCGTGGAGACGCCGCTCAGCAGAAGAAGCAGGCCCGTCGTGGCGGGCTGCGGTCCGGCGCGCGGGCCGATGGGCGCGATCCGCTGCCGCTCGGCTCCGCGATCAACCGGCTGATCACCGAGCGCGGCTGGGAGACCCCGGCCGCGGTCGGCGGGGTGATGGGCCGCTGGCCGCAGATCGTCGGCGACGACCTGGCCAAGCACTGCGTCCCGCAGAAGTACGACGAGGACGAGCGCGTCCTGACCGTGCAGTGCGACTCGACGGCCTGGGCCACGCAGCTGCGCCTCATGGCCCCGCAGCTGGTCGCCCGCCTCAACGAGGACCTGGGCCACGGCACCGTGCGCCTCATCAAGGTGCTCGGCCCCGGAGGCCCCCCGCGCCGCTTCGGACCCTTGCGCGCCCCGGGCAGCACGGGCCCCGGCGACACCTACGGCTGAGACCGCCGACGACGGTCGCTGGGGGTTGACGGCTCGAAGCGCTGAGTGCCGCTGTGAGCCCTCTGGAGCCCCGTTCCGCATATGGGGAGTCGGCCGAGTCCGGTTCAGGGCGGCACATGAGGACTCAGGTACCGGCAAGCCCCCATCAATGTCAGTGCTACCGGTAGACTGGAAGCTAATCCCGCCTCATTCGTGGGACGCACCGAGCAACGCTGACTATCGCTGAACGACGCAGCCGCTCCGGCACCGCCGGGAGCTTGGCTTGTGCTGTGCCAGAAAGGGCGCTTCGTGGCCGATTCCGGCAACCCCAACGAGAACATCCCGTCCACCGCCGCCGGCGAGAACGGCGAGGTCAACGCCTCGTACGACGCCAGCGCGATTACCGTCCTCGAGGGTCTGGACGCGGTCCGCAAGCGACCGGGCATGTACATCGGCTCGACCGGTGAGCGTGGCCTGCACCACTTGGTGCAGGAAGTCGTCGACAACTCCGTCGACGAGGCCCTCGCCGGGCACGCGGACTCGATCGACGTCACGATCCTCGCCGACGGCGGCGTGCGCGTCATCGACAACGGCCGAGGCATTCCGGTGGGCATCCACCCCGTCGAGAAGAAGCCGGCCGTCGAGGTCGTGCTCACCGTGCTGCACGCGGGCGGCAAGTTCGGCGGTGGCGGTTACGCCGTCTCCGGTGGTCTGCACGGCGTCGGTGTCTCCGTGGTGAACGCGCTCTCCACCAAGCTCTCCGTCGAGATCAAGACGGACGGCTACCGCTGGACGCAGGACTACAAGAGCGGCGCCCCGACCGCGCCCCTGGAGCGTCACGAGGCCACCCAGGAGACCGGCACCTCGGTCACCTTCTGGGCCGACGGCGACATCTTCGAGACCACCGAGTACTCCTTCGAGACGCTGGCGCGGCGTTTCCAGGAGATGGCGTTCCTCAACAAGGGTTTGACGATCAAACTCACTGATGAGCGCGAGTCGGCCAAGGCCACGGCGGGTGCGGACTCGGCGGAGGCGACCGACGACGAGGCCGCCGAGGCCCGCACGGTCACGTACCACTACGAAGGCGGCATCGTCGACTTCGTGAAGTACCTCAACTCCCGCAAGGGTGAGGTGATCCACCCGACCGTCATCGACGTCGAGGCCGAGGACAAGGAGCGTCTGCTCTCGGTCGAGATCGCGATGCAGTGGAACTCGCAGTACACCGAGGGCGTGTACTCCTTCGCGAACACGATCCACACGCACGAGGGCGGCACCCACGAAGAGGGCTTCAGGGCCGCGCTGACGGGCCTGGTCAACCGCTACGCGCGCGAGAAGAAGCTGCTGCGCGAGAAGGACGACAACCTCACGGGTGAGGACGTCCGCGAGGGTCTGACGGCGATCATCTCGGTGAAGCTGGGCGAGCCCCAGTTCGAGGGCCAGACCAAGACCAAGCTGGGCAACACCGAAGCGAAGACCTTCGTACAGAAGGTCGTGCACGAGCACATGACGGACTGGTTCGACCGGCACCCGAACGAGGCCGCGGACATCATCCGCAAGGGCATCCAGGCCGCCACGGCCCGTGTCGCCGCCCGCAAGGCGCGTGACCTGACCCGCCGCAAGGGCCTCCTGGAGACGGCTTCCCTGCCGGGCAAGCTCTCCGACTGCCAGTCGAACGACCCGACGAAGTGCGAGATCTTCATCGTCGAGGGTGACTCCGCCGGTGGCTCGGCGAAGTCCGGCCGCGACCCGATGTACCAGGCGATCCTGCCCATCCGAGGCAAGATCCTGAACGTCGAGAAGGCGCGCATCGACAAGATCCTGCACAACCAGGAAGTCCAGGCCCTCATCTCGGCCTTCGGCACCGGTGTGCACGAGGACTTCGACATCGAGAAGCTCCGCTATCACAAGATCATCCTGATGGCGGACGCCGATGTCGACGGCCAGCACATCAACACGCTGCTCCTGACGTTCCTCTTCCGCTTCATGCGGCCGCTGGTCGAGCACGGGCACATCTACCTGTCGCGCCCGCCGCTGTACAAGATCAAGTGGTCGCGGGACGACTTCCAGTACGCGTACTCCGACCGCGAGCGCGACGCCCTGGTGGAGATCGGCCGACAGGCCGGCAAGCGCATCAGGGACGACTCGGTCCAGCGCTTCAAGGGCCTCGGCGAGATGAACGCCGAGGAGCTGCGCATCACGACGATGGACCAGGAACACCGCGTGCTCGGCCAGGTCACCCTGGACGACGCGGCACAGGCCGACGACCTCTTCTCGGTGCTGATGGGAGAGGACGTGGAGGCACGGCGCTCGTTCATCCAGCGCAACGCCAAGGACGTCCGCTTCCTCGACATCTGAGTCGGCCCGTACAAGCCGCACCTCGAAAGGACTTTGACCAGCAATGGCCGACGAGAACACCCCTGTGATGCCCGAAGAGGAACCCACCGTTCCCGGTGTGGGCATGCGCGTCGAGCCCGTCGGGCTCGAGACGGAGATGCAGCGCTCCTACCTCGACTACGCGATGTCCGTCATCGTGTCCCGCGCGCTGCCCGACGTACGGGACGGCCTGAAGCCCGTCCACCGCCGCGTCCTGTACGCGATGTACGACGGCGGCTACCGCCCCGAGAAGGGCTTCTACAAGTGCGCCCGCGTCGTCGGCGACGTCATGGGCACGTACCACCCGCACGGCGACTCCTCCATCTACGACGCCCTGGTGCGCCTCGCCCAGCCGTGGTCGATGCGGATGCCGCTGGTGGACTCCAACGGCAACTTCGGCTCCCCGGGCAACGACCCGGCGGCCGCCATGCGGTACACCGAGTGCAAGATGGCGCCGCTGGCCATGGAGATGGTCCGTGACATCGACGAGGACACCGTCGACTTCACGGACAACTACGACGGCCGCAACCAGGAGCCGACGGTCCTCCCGGCCCGCTTCCCGAACCTGCTGATCAACGGCTCGGCGGGCATCGCGGTCGGCATGGCCACCAACATCCCGCCGCACAACCTCCGCGAGGTCGCGGCGGGCGCGCAGTGGGCCCTGGAACACCCCGACGCCTCGCATGAGGAGCTGCTCGACGCCCTCATCGAGCGCATCAAGGGCCCCGACTTCCCGACCGGCGCCCTCGTGGTGGGCCGGAAGGGCATCGAGGAGGCCTACCGCACGGGCCGCGGCTCCATCACGATGCGCGCGGTCGTCGCGGTCGAGGAGATCCAGAACCGCCAGTGCCTGGTGGTCACCGAACTCCCCTACCAGACCAACCCCGACAACCTCGCGCAGAAGATCGCCGACCTCGTCAAGGACGGCAAGGTCGGCGGCATCGCCGATGTCCGCGACGAGTCGTCCTCGCGCACCGGCCAGCGTCTGGTCATCGTCCTCAAGCGGGACGCGGTCGCCAAGGTCGTCCTGAACAACCTCTACAAGCACACCGACCTCCAGTCGAACTTCAGCGCCAACATGCTGGCCCTGGTCGACGGCGTGCCGCGCACCCTCTCGCTGGACGCGTTCATCCGCCACTGGGTCACGCACCAGGTCGAGGTCATCGTCCGGCGTACGAAGTTC
This sequence comes from Streptomyces sp. NRRL S-920, assembly GCF_000717945.1. NCBI lineage: Bacteria > Bacillati > Actinomycetota > Actinomycetes > Kitasatosporales > Streptomycetaceae > Streptomyces > Streptomyces sp. NRRL S-920. Next base: position 3,586 of record NZ_JODF01000010.1, on the reverse strand, counting down.
CGGCTGCGCAAGGCCGAGGAGCGGGCGCACATCCTGCGCGGCCTGCTCAAGGCCCTGGACGCCATCGACGAGGTCATCGCGCTCATCCGGGGCAGCCAGACCGTCGACATCGCGCGCGAGGGCCTCATGGGCCTGCTCGCGATCGACGAGATCCAGGCCAACGCCATCCTCGAGATGCAGCTGCGCCGCCTCGCCGCTCTGGAGCGCCAGAAGATCGTCGCCGAGCACGACGAACTCCAGGCGAAGATCAACGAGTACAACTCGATCCTGGCCTCCCCGCTGAAGCAGCGCCAGATCATCAGCGAAGAGCTGGCGGCGATCGTCGACAAGTTCGGCGAGGACCGCCGGTCCGCGCTCGTGCCCTTCGACGGCGACATGTCCATGGAGGACCTGATCGCCGAAGAGGACATCGTCGTCACCATCACGCGCGGTGGCTACATCAAGCGCACCAAGACGGAGGACTACCGCTCGCAGAAGCGCGGCGGCAAGGGCGTGCGCGGTACGAAACTGAAGCAGGACGACATCGTCGACCACTTCTTCGTATCGACGACGCACCACTGGCTGCTGTTCTTCACCAACAAGGGACGCGTCTACCGCGCCAAGGCGTACGAGCTTCCCGACGCCGGACGCGACGCCCGCGGCCAGCACGTGGCGAACCTCCTCGCCTTCCAGCCGGACGAGCAGATCGCCGAGATCCTCGCGATCCGCGACTACGAAGCGGTGCCCTACCTGGTGCTCGCCACCAAGGGCGGCCTCGTCAAGAAGACGCCCCTGAAGGACTACGACTCGCCCCGCTCGGGCGGTGTCATCGCCATCAACCTGCGCGAGACGGACGACGGTTCGGACGACGAGCTGATCGGCGCCGAGCTGGTCTCGGCCGAGGACGACCTGCTGCTCATCAGCAAGAAGGCCCAGTCGATCAGGTTCACCGCGACGGACGACGCGCTGCGCCCGATGGGCCGCGCCACATCGGGTGTGAAGGGCATGAGTTTCCGCGACGGCGACGAGCTGCTCTCGATGAATGTCGTCCGGCCCGGTACGTTCGTGTTCACCGCCACCGACGGTGGGTACGCGAAGCGGACCAATGTCGACGAATACCGCGTCCAGGGTCGCGGTGGCCTCGGTATCAAGGCTGCCAAGATCGTGGAGGACCGCGGCGAACTCGTGGGCGCTCTGGTGGTCGAGGAGACGGACGAGATCCTCGCCATCACGCTGAGCGGTGGTGTGATTCGTACGCGAGTCAACGAGGTCAGGGAGACGGGCCGTGACACCATGGGCGTCCAACTGATCAACCTGGGCAAGCGCGATGCCGTTGTCGGCATCGCTCGTAACGCCGAGGCCGGGCGCGAGGCCGAGGAAGTCGACGGGGACATCGTCGTCGACGACCCGGACGGCGGCGAGCCGGCTGCCGGTACGGACGAGGGCACGGATTCCTCGGCCGAGTAGCGCGAGGAGTGAGTCATCGTGAGTGGAGCCACGGGCGCCGGGGCAAAGCGGACCGGCACTACCGGTACGGACGGTGCCCGTGGCTCCGCCACTGATGCACAGGACTCCGAGTCTCATGGATCCCAGGGGGGGACTGTGACGGACACCCGAGACGTCGACACGGAGGGTGGGGCGTTGCCCGGGGAGCGCCCGTCCCAGCAGCAGGCGTCCCAGCCGTATCACCCGCCGCAGGCGTACCAGCAGGGCGCCGGTGGCGCGCAGACGGGCACGGTGCGCAAGCCGCGGACCGGGGTCCGCACGGTGCCGCGTACGCGCAAGGCGCGGCTGCGCGTCGCCAGGGCCGACCCGTGGTCGGTGATGAAGGTCAGCTTCCTGCTCTCCATCGCGCTCGGCATCTGCACGATCGTCGCGGCGGCCGTCCTGTGGATGGTCATGGACGCGATGGGCGTCTTCTCGACGGTGGGCGGCACGATCTCCGAGGCGACGGGCTCGAACGAGTCCAACGGCTTCGACCTCCAGTCCTTCCTGTCGCTGCCGCGCGTCCTGAGCTTCACCGCGATCATCGCGGTCATCGACGTCGTCCTGGCCACGGCGCTGGCGACGCTCGGCGCGTTCATCTACAACCTCTCCGCGGGCTTCGTGGGCGGCGTCGAGCTGACGCTGGCCGAGGACGAGTAGCGGCGCTTTTTCCGGGCCATGGCCCCGGTTCGCCCCTGGCGCTGACCCCGCGCGGGTATCGATTTTGGGACTGGCCCGCAGGTGCGCTAATCTTCAGGGGTCAGCGCGCGGGACACACACCGCAGCGCGGCGGGGCTATAGCTCAGTTGGTTAGAGCGCATCCCTGATAAGGATGAGGCCACAGGTTCAAATCCTGTTAGCCCCACAGTGGCTTTATGCCAGGTCGGAAGGCCGGTAGATCTCCAGGATCTACCGGCCTTCCGCGTTGGGTGACCTTGTTACCCCGCCGCTACCCCGTCTCCCCGTGGCTTGCTGGTGTGCCTGCCCGCGCGAAGGCCCCCAGCCGGTGTGGCTGGGGGCCTTGGGAAGTTCTGGGGGGTGCCGCCCGGGTTACGGCTCCGCGGCGAGTCCTGGCTCATGGGTGGTGGTCCCGGCCTCGGCTTCCGTGTCCGTGGGGGGCAGGTGCCGGCAGCTGGGGGATGAGCCGTGGGCCTCGGCGCGGATGCGCTGCTTCATCGTCGGGGGCAAGGACCGTTCGTACGCCGCCGTCCAGAGGGCCGCCAGGGCCTGTGTGGGCGCGCACTCCGTGGCGTTGCGTGCGTTCGTGGTCTCCTGTACCGCCGTGGCCGCGGTGGCCGTCGTGGTGAGTCCCAGCGCGGCGAAGAGCGCGAGGAAGGCGGTGACGATCGTGGTCCACAGCTTCATGGCCTGGTTGCCGGTCATGACCCCTCAATTCGGGTTGGGCGATTTGCGTACTTTCCTCATGATGTGTATGCGGGACCGAGAGTGGTGGACCGACGCTCGCGTCGCGTCGATGTTCAGATGAACACCACCCGGATGGCCTCAAGGGGGCCGAGAAAGGGCGAGGGCGGCGAAAATCACAGTGGGCGGCCGGGCATGTGGAGCGCCGAGGTCCGTTTCGACTGCTGTGTGAGGGGCCGGAGTTGGGGGCGGATCCAGGTCACCGATCGATATCGATCGGTGTGTATAGTCGGGCGCCAGAAGTCCCCTACGTCAAGGAAAGACGAGGTCGCGCGGTGAAGAAGCTTCTCCTGGTCGCACTGGCCGCCATCGGCGGGCTCCTCGTGTACCGCCAGATCCAGGCGGATCGCGCCGAGCAGGATCTGTGGACGGAGGCGACTGACTCCGTGCCCACGGGTTCGTGAGTCATCGACACCAGTCACTTCACAGGCCCCGGTCGCTTTTGCGGCCGGGGCTTTGTGCTGTTCGGGCGGGGCCTTGTGTTGTGCGGGGCCTTTGGCGGGAGGGGCGCGGTCCGGTCCGTTCGCTTGCGTGAATGATGTGGTTGCGTAAGCGAATGAAGGTGTGGGGGGGCGGTGCGGTTGCGTCGGTGGCCTGTACGTGGTGGTGTCCGCGAGGCGTCGGGCGGGCAGGACGGTCGGGACGGGCGGGACGGGGCAGGACCGCTGGGCTCGCGACGAGGGGTGGCGCGTGATGGGGC